>DATBIO010000085.1:0-13560 GCA_036556965.1 Vicinamibacteria bacterium | reverse complement strand
GCCCTGCTGGCCAGCTACTGGCCGGCGCGGCGGGCCACGCGCGTGGACCCGCTGGTCGCCCTGCGGAGCGAGTGAAATGGGCACGCTCCGGTTCGCGATCCGCAGCGTGGCCCGGGCGCCCCGGCTGAGCCTGGCCGCGGTCTGCTGCGTGGCCGTGGGCGCGGCCGCCACGGGGGCGGTGGCCACGCTCGTCGGCGCCACCCTGCTGCGCCCCCTGCCCTTCCCGGAGGCGGAGCGGCTGGTGCGCGTCTGGTTCGAGGACGGGACCGACCCGCGCCGCGGGCTGTCCATCCCCGAGCTGCGCGACCTGGGCACCCTGCGCAGCTTCGACCGCGTGCTGGGCACCGCGCGCTCGCGCATCGTGGCCCTCTTCGACGACGGCGCCGAGCGCATGCGCGGCGAGGCGGTGACGGCGGGTTACTTCGAGACGTTGGGCGTGCAGCCCGGGCTGGGCCGGCTCCTGGGCGACGAGGACCACCAGGCGGGCGCGCCGCCGGTGGCGGTGCTCGCGCACGCGACCTGGACGACCCGCTACGGCGGCGACGCGACGGCGCTGGGAAAGACGCTGCGCACGGAGCGGACGGTGTACACGGTGGTGGGCGTGGCGCCGCCGGGGTTCGGCGGCACCGTGGAGCAGGACGCGGTGGAGTTCTGGGCGCCGGTGGGCCACTACGAGCCCGCGTCGCTGCGCGAGAACCGGCGCTCCCGGCCGGCCTGGGCCATCGCTCGCCTGCGCGAGGGGACGACGCCGGAGGCGGCCACGGCGGAGCTGGCGGCCCTGGGGCGTGCGCTCGCCGAGCAGCACCCGGACGTGTACGCGCGCCTGCGCTTCCGCCTGGAGCCGATGGGCGAGAACTGGCGCACGGGCCTGCGCCGCAGCGGGATCCTGCTGGGCGGCGCGGCGGCGTTGCTCCTGCTGGTGGCGTCCATCAACGTGGCGGGCCTGATGGTCGCGCGCGTGCTGGACAGGAGGAGGGAGCTGGCGGTCCGCGCGGCGCTGGGCGCGGGCCGGCGCCGTCTCGTCGCGCAGGTGATGCTGGAGTCGCTGCTCCTGGTGGCGACGGGCGGTGCGCTGGGCACGCTGGCGGGTCCGGCGGTGCTGCGCGCGTTCCTGGAGATGTCGCCGGTGGCCATCCCCGCCTACGTGGACCTGCGGCCCGACGCGACGGCGCTGGCGCTCGCGGTGGGGTTCCTCGGCGTGGTGGGACTCCTGGCGGGCGTGGCCCCGGCGCTGCTGGGCGGCCGCGTGGGGCCGGCGGAGGCGCTGAAGGAAGGCGGCCGCGGCGCGGTCGCGGGCGGCGCGGAGCGGCGGTGGGGGAGCCTGCTCGTCGCGGGCGAGGTGGCCCTCACCCTGGTGCTGCTGGTGGCGGGCGGCCTCCTCCTGCGCTCGTGGGAGCGGCTGGAGAGAACGAAGCTCGGCTACCGCACGGACGGCGTGGCGCGCATGGCCATCACGGTCAGCGCGCAGGACGCGCGCGACGCCGCGGCCCTGGGCGCGTTCGAGGAGCGCATCCGCGCGGCGGTGGCGGGCACTCCCGGCGTGGCGGCCGTGGGCCTCGTCCATCCGACGCTGCCTCCCTACGACGCCTACCGGCCCCGCGTCCGCTTCCCGGGCCTGGACCCTGCAAGGAGCGAGGAGGGCCTGGCGGTGGGCGGCCACCTCGCCGATCCCGGCCTGCTGCCGGCGCTGGGCATCCCCGTCCTGGCCGGGCGCAACCTCGAGAAGAGCGACGGTCCGCGGTCGGATCGCGTGGCCGTCGTCAGCCGCGCGCTGGCCGAGCGCATGGGCGGCCTCGAGCGCGCGCTCGGCCGCGAGGTCGTGGTCGTCCCGGAGCCCGACGAGCCCCACATGCCCGCGGGCGCCTTCCGTGTCGTCGGCGTCGCGGAGAACGTGGCCTGGGACGGTCTTGGCGAGGAGGACACCGGCCGCTACATCCGGTACCGCGAAGGCGACGCGCGCGGCGCGGGCGAGGCCGTGTACGTGCCGCTGGCCCAGTACCCGCAGCGCCTCGTCTCCATCGGCGTCCTCGCCCACGGCGAGGCGGCCGCGGTCATCGAGCCCGTGCGCCGGACGCTCGGGCAGGCGGCGCCCACCTCGGCCGTCCACTGGACGGAGCCGCTCGCGGATTCCCTGGCCGCCGAGTACGCGCCGTCGCGCTTCTACGCGGTCCTGGTGGCTGCCTTCTCCACCAGCGCGCTCCTGCTCACCGGCGTGGGCCTGTTCGCCCTGCTCTCCCACGGCGTCTCCCGCCGCACCGGCGAGATCGGCGTGCGCATGGCCCTCGGCGCGCTGCCGGGCCACGTCGTCGGCCTGGTGCTGCGCAGCGGCCTGCGGCCTCTCCTCGCGGGTGTCGTCCTGGGCCTGGCCGGCGCGGTCGCGGTGGCACGGCTGGTGGGAAGCCTGCTCTACGGCATCCCGGCCCTGGATGGCGCTTCCTTCATCGGCGCCACGGCGGCGCTGCTCCTGGTGGCGCTGGCCGCGGGCCTGCTGCCCGCCCGCCGCGCGGTGGGCATCGACCCCATGCGGGCGTTGCGCGCCGAGTAGCCGCGGGCGGGCTGCCGGCCGCGCCCTCCCTGCTCTATGCTTCGGGCCGTGACGCGCCCGACCGGGCCGACCTTCGCGGCCTCGCCCGGGGCCACCCTCGCGCGCGCCGGCCTCCTCACCGCCGTGATCGATTTCCTCTTCGCCAGCACCCTGAGCGTGGTGGCCTACCGGTCGACGTTCTCCCGCCTGTGGCAGGGGGTGGCGAGCGTGCCGCTGGGGCCCAAGGCCATGGAAGGCGGGACCACGATGGTGCTGGCCGGCCTGCTCCTGCACGTCCTCGTCGCCTTCACCTGGTCCGCGGTGTTCGTCTTCGCGCTTCTGCGGATGGGCTGGGTACGCCGCCTGCTCGCTTCGCGCCACGGCGTGCTGAAGGTCGCCGCGCTGTACGGGCCGCTCATCTGGCTGGTGATGTCGCTGGCCGTCATCCCCGCCTTCGCCGGCCGGCCGCCGAGGATCAGCTACCGCTGGCTGGTCCAGCTCCTCGGGCACATCCCGTTCGTGGCCGTGCCCATCGCCTTCGTCGGCCGCAAGAGCCTGAGCGCGTAGTCAGGCGGCCAGGGGCGTGCGACGGGCCGACCACGAACGAGCGACGGGCAGGTGATCGCGTGCGAGCGTCCGCGCGGAGAACCGTTCCGCGGCTGCTGCTGGCCGCGCTGGCCGTGACGGTGGCCGGCTGCGACAGCTACGGTCCCGACGAGGGCCAGGCGGAGTTCGTGATCGACGTCGTGGGCGAGCGCTTCGTCCTGCGCGCGACGGACCCCGAGACCATCCGCCTCGCGCGCGAGGCGATGGCTGGGCGCAGCAGCACGTTCCCGATCGGGCCCGTTCGGAGCGGCGCGGGCAGCGGCGGCTTCAACCTGCCGTGGTCCTGGCACCTGGACCCCGCCGAGGTCCGCTTCACGGAGGCGGCCATCGAGGTCTGCGACGGGCGGCCCAGCGACGTGGAGCAGCGGCGCGCGGACTATCCGACCTACTGCCCGTGGGGCGGGCGGGTGGTGGCCGAGAACCGCTAGGGGACGAACCCCGGTCAGGCCCTCGCGCCCTTGACGCAGTACAGGTGCCGCGCGCCGCGGATGAAGAGGCGGCCCTCGGACAGCGCCGGCGAGGCGAAGATGGGCTCGCCCAGGGCGTTGGTGCGCAGGACCTCGTGCACGGGCCCGGCCTTGAGCACGAAGGCGTCGCCGTCCTCGCTGAAGAGCACGATCTTGCCGTCGTAGGCCACGGGGGAGGCCATGAAGCCCGCGGGCACGGGCACGCGGCCGCCCTCGTACTTGACCGCGCCCGTCTTCGCGTCGAGGCAGGTGACGAGGCCCTTGTCCGTCATCAGGTAGACGTGGCCGTCGTAGAGGATGGGCGACGGCACGTAGGCCGTGCCCTTGTTGTAGCTCCACAGCACGCGCGGGGAGCCGGTGACGTCGCCGCTGCCGCCGGCCTTGATGGCCATGGCGATCTTGGCCGGGTAGCCCGAGGACACGACGACCACGTCCTTCTCCGCCACCGGCGTGGGGACGGCGTTGCTCTCGAGGCCCTTGCTGCGCCACAGCTCCGTGCCGGTGCGGGGGTCGTAGGAGACGATCGCCTCCGCCCCGGCCGTCACCAGCTCGTCCCTTCCCTCGGCCTTGACCAGGATGGGCGTGGCCCAGGTGACCTGGGCCTTGCGCGCGACGCGCCACACGGGCTTGCCGGTCTTGCGGTCGAGGGCGGTGATGAAGGACTTGTCGCCGTTGTCCTCGTCGCACTGGAGGATCAACAGGTCCCCGTAGAGCACGGGAGAGGTGCCCACGCCCACGCCCATGGTGCCGATGCCGCCCAGGTCCGCCTTCCACAGCTCCTTCCCCTCGAAGTCGTAGGCGTAGAGGCCCTCGGAGCCGAAGAACGCGTACACCGCCTGGCCGTCGGTGACGGGGGTGGGGGAGGCAAAGCTGCCCTTGCGGTGGCGGGTGTCGTAGGGCACGCCCTCCCAGGCCGTGCGCTCCCACAGGATCTTCCCGGTGTCGGCATCCACGGCCAGGACCTTGAACGTGTGCTGCTTGTCGGCGCCCACGCCCGCGGGGTGCACGAAGTCCTGGCCGTCGATGGTGTGCCTGACGCCGGTGGAGCCGGGCTTCACCACCGGGCCCTCGACGGCCGTGGTGAGGAACACGCGGCTGCCCCACACGATGGGCGAGGAATGGCCCAGGCCGGGGATGGCCGTCTTCCAGGCCACGTTCCGCGTGGCGCTCCACTCGGTGGGCAGCTCCTTCTCCGCGGAGATGCCCTGGCCCTGCGGGCCGCGCCACTGCGGCCAGTACGAGGGCTCCGCGCCGCCGTTCGCGGCCAGGATCACCGCCGCCGCTACCACCATCGCCTCGCCGCGCCAGCCCTTGGTCATTCGGTCATTCCTCGCCTGCGAAAGAAACGATGATAGCGGGGCGGGCGCGCGAACGTCGAGAGGCCCGCGGTCGTTACCTCGCTGATGCCGGCGTCCATCCATCCGGATGGACACTGTCCTGGAGGCGCCACGACCATGCTCGCCGCCCTGATCCTTGCCGCCGGCCCCCTGCTCGTCCGCACCGACGCCTACGCATTCCCGCCCTACGCGCAGGCGGTGGAGTCCACCGATCTCGAGAAGTACAACACGCAGGCCGAGTACGAGGCCGCGGTGGGGGACGCGCGCTTCGCGCTGCGCAAGCTGCGCTACCGCAGCGGGGGCCTCTCGGTGGTGGCCTACCTCTACGCCCCCGCTTCTCCTGCGGCGCCGCGGCCCGTGGTCGTCTTCAACCGCGGCAGCGGCCCGCGCGGCGACGTGGCCCCGGAGATCGCGGCCATGCTCCACCGGCTGGCCGTGGCCGGCTTCGCCGTGCTCTGTCCCATGTACCGCGGCAGCGACGGGGGAGAGGGAACGGACGAGATGGGAGGGGCCGACCTCGACGACCTCATGGCCACCGCGGCCCTCGTGCGCGAGCTGCCCGGGCTCGACCCCGACCGCCTCTTCCTCTACGGCGAGTCGCGCGGCGGGATGATGGTCTTCCAGGCCCTGCGCGAGGGCTACCCCGCGCGGGCGGCCGCCGTCTTCGGGGCCTTCACCGACTTCGACCGCCTGCTGGCCTCCGACCCCGCGCGCTACGCGCCCATCGTTGATCCCATGAAGAAGAGCGGGCAGTATGAGACGTGGGTCCGCCGACGGTCCGCGCTCAGCTTCGTGGACGCGCTGCGGGCACCGCTGCTGCTGATGAACGGAGGAGCCGACCGGGGGGTGCCGCCAGAGCACGCCTTCGCCCTGGCGCAGGCGCTGGGGGCGCGGGGGCGGCCGTACGCGCTGGTCGTCTTCGCGGAGGAGAGGCACACCATCCGGGGGGAGCAGGAAGAGCGGGACCGCCAGGCCGTGCGCTGGTTCCGCCGGTACCTTGAGCGAGCGACCGGCCAGCGATAGCCCGGCGTCCTTCGACCTGGCCGCGCGCACGCGCGTGGTCTTCGGCCGTGGCGTGCTCGCGCGGCTGGGGGACCTGGCCCGCGAGCTGGGTCTGGGGCGCGTGCTCCTCGTCGCCGACCCCGGCCTGGCTCCCAGCGGCCACCCCGGGCGCGCGCGGCGGATGCTGGAGGAGGCGGGGATCGAGGCCGTGCCCTTCGCCGACTTCGAGCACGACCCCGACTCCCGCATGGTGGAGCGCGGCGCCGCCGCGGCGCGGGAGGCGCAGGTGGACGGGATGGTGGCGGTGGGGGGCGGCAGCTCGCTCGACTGCGCCAAGGGACTGAACTTCCTGCTCACGAACGGCGGGCGCATGGCCGACTACCGCGGCTACGGCAAGGCGAAGGCGCCGCTGCTGCCCATGATCGCCGTGCCCACCACCGCGGGCACGGGGAGCGAGGCGCAGTCCTACGCGCTCATCTCCGACGCGGACACGCACGAGAAGATGGCCTGCGGCGACCCCTCCGCCGCCTTCCGCCTGGCCCTGCTCGACCCCGAGCTCACGGTCTCCCTGCCGCGCGCGGTCACGGCCAGCGCCGGCTACGACGCGCTCTCCCACGCCGTGGAGGCCTACGCCACCACGCGGCGCAACGCGCTCTCCTCCACCTTCGCCCGCGAGGCCTTCCGCCTGATCGACGGCGCCTTCGAGAGGGTGCTGGCCGCGCCGGACGACCTCCCGGCGCGGGGCGACATGATGATCGGCGCGCACCTGGGCGGCCTGGCCATCGAGGCCTCCATGCTGGGGGCCACGCACGCCTGCGCCAACCCGCTCTCCGCGCGCTACGGCACCACGCACGGCGTGGCCATCGCCCTCATGCTCCCGCACGTGGTGCGCTGGAACGCCTCCGCCGCGGGGCCGCTCTACGCCGAGCTGCTGCAGGCGGCGGGACGCGCGCCGGGCGCGTCGCCGGCCGCCACCCTGGCCGACCGCCTGGAGGAGCTGGCGCGCGTCGCCGGGCTGCCGCGGGGCCTGCGCGCGGCGGGGGTGGACGACGCCCACCTGCCCGCGCTCAGCGAGGCGGCGGCGGAGCAGTGGACGGGACACTTCAACCCACGGCCGTTCGACGCGCGGGGCGCGCTGGAGCTGTACCGGGGGGCGCTTTGAGGGAGAGCCATGAACGCTGGTGACGACGGACGACACTCCGCGGCCGCGCGCCGCGCCTTCCTGCGCGCCGCTTCCCTGGGGGCCGGCGCCCTCGTGCTCCCCGCCGCCGCCCGGCCCACGCGGGCCACGCCCCTGCAGGGCGAGAAGCCGCCCGCCGACCTGCCCGCGGGGCCCACGCGGCGCGTGGTGGCCGGCCCCTTCTACCGCCCGGGCGCGCCCTTCCGGGGCAAGACCACGCCGCCCTTCGAGCCGGGCACGGTGATGCTCTTCTCCGGCCGCGTGTTCGGCTGGGACAGCAGGCGCCCGCTGGGCGGGGCCACCCTCGACCTCTGGCACGTGGACGTGGACGGCCGCTACTCGTCCGGTGCGGGCGACTTCAAGAACCGCGCGCGGGTGCTCACGGCGGAGGACGGGTCGTTCGAGGTCGAGATCGTCCACCCCGTGGCCTACCAGCCCGGCCCCGGCGGCTGGCGCTGCGCCCACCTCCACCTGGCCGCGGAAGCGCCCGGCTACCGGCCGCTCGTGACCGAGGTCTACTTCCAGGGGGACCCCCACCAGGAGACCGACTTCCTGTTCCACCCCTCGCTCTGCGTGCCCGTGCAGGGGCACGGCTCCGGGGCGGCGGCGTACGAGAGCGCGCGCTTCGACGTCGTGCTGGAGCGCGCCTCCGGATGAGGCGCCGGCACGCGCTCGGCCTGATCGGGGCGGCCGCCGTCGTGCCCCGGCCCGCGCGCGCGGCCGCCGACGCCTGGCCGCAGTTCCGCGGCGACGCCGGCCTCACCGGGGTGGCGGCGGCGCCGCTGCCCGCGCTCAGCGTGGCCTGGACGCACGAGGCGGGCGGCTCCGTGGAGTCCTCCGCCGCCATCGCCGACGGCGTCGCCTACGTGGGCGTGGGCACCGGCCACCTCCTCGCCCTCGACCTCGCCACCGGGGCGCGGCGCTGGGCCTACGCCACGGGAGCGGAGATCGGGGAGAGCTCACCCTGCGTGGCGGGCGGCCTCGTCTACGTCGGCGACCTCAAGGGCGTGGTGCACGCCGTCTCCGCGCGCGACGGCAAACGCGCCTGGACCTTCGCCACCGGCTCGCAGGTCAAGGCCTCCCCCGTGCTGGCGGGGGGCCGCCTGGTCATCGGCTCCTACGACCAGCACGTCTACGCCCTCGACCCGCGCACGGGGGCCAAGGCCTGGGCCATGGAGACGGAGGGCCAGGTCCACTCCACGACCAGCAGCGACGGGCGCCACGTCTACGTCACCGGCTGCGACACCGTGTTCCGCGCCCTGGCCCTGGCCGACGGCAAGGAGGCCTTCCAGGTGGCCTCCGGCGCCTACACGGGGGCCTCGCCCGCGCTCGCCGGCCGGCGCGCGTACTACGGCACCTTCGAGAACGAGGTGCTGGCCGTGGACCTGGCCGCGCGCGCGGTGGCCTGGCGCTACAAGCCGGCCGAGCGGCAGTTCCCCTTCTACTCCTCGGCCGCGGTGGCCGCGGGCAGGGTCGTGCTGGGGGGGCGCGACAAGGTCGTGCACGCTCTGGACGCGGGCACGGGCAAGGCGGCCTGGACCTTCGCCACGCGCGGCCGCGTGGACTCCTCGCCGCTCGTGGCCGCGGGCAAGGTGTGCGTCGGCTCCGCCGACGGCCGCCTCTACGTGCTCGACCTGGCCACGGGGAAGAGCGCCGCCGAGTTCGACGCCGGCTCCCCCATCTCCGCCTCGCCCGCCCTGGCCGCGGGCCGCCTGGTGGTGGGGACGCAGGACGGCCAGGTCCTTTGCTTCGGCGCCCGCGGCTAGCCGCGGCATGGACGAGCCGCCCCGGCTGTACACCGAGCTGGCGGCCTGGTGGCCGCTCTTCTCCCCGCCCTCCCACTACGGGGAGGAGGCGGCCGACCTCCTGCCCGCGCTGCTGGGCGCCACCCTTCCGCCGCCGCGCACGCTCCTCGAGCTGGGCTGCGGCGGAGGGAGCCTGGCCTTCCACCTGAAGCGGCGGCTCGAGCTGACGCTCACCGACCGCTCGCCGCAGATGCTGGCGGTGAGCCGCGCCGCCAACCCCGAGTGCGCGCACGCGCTGGGCGACATGCGCACCCTGGACCTCGGCCGCACCTTCGACCTCGTCCTCGTCCACGACGCGGTCATGTACATGACCGACGAAGCCTCCCTGCGCGCCGCCCTCCGCACCGCCGCCCGCCACTGCCGTCCCGGCGGCGCGGTGGTGGCGATGCCCGACTGCGTGCGCGAGACGTTCGCGCCGGCCACGGAGAGCGGGGGCGAGGACGCCCCCGACGGGCGCGGGCTGCGCTACCTGGAGTGGACCTGGGACCCCGACCCCGACGACGACACCTGCGTCTCCGCCTTCGCCCTCGTCCTGCGCGAGGCCGACGGCTCCGTGCGCTTCGAGGGCGACCGCCACCTCTTCGGGATCTTCCCGCGCGCGTCCTGGCTGGCCTGGATGCGCGCGGAGGGCCTGGACGTCACCGCGCGCACGGACCCCTGGCGGCGCGACGTCTTCACGGGGGTGAAGCGCTAGCCCTTCACGCGCTCCCAGAGGTCGCCGTAGTCGATGACCAGGCCGTGCTCGTCCACCTCGAGGACGGCGGAGAAGGCGCCGCCGCGGCTCTGGTAGCGCCACCGGCGCTCGTCCAGCCGGGTGTACTCCTGCTCCAGCGGCTCCACCGCCAGGTCGGGGAAGCGCACCCAGGCCGCGGTCACGGGGCCGCTGGACTGGCCCAGGGCCACGGCCAGCCGGCGGATGGGCAGGGTGTTGGTGGAGGGGCTCCAGCCGAGGTCCACGTCCAGGCAGCCGCGCACCGCCGCGATCTCGCGGCCCTCCACCCGCCAGACGCCGTCCGCCGCCTCCAGGCTCAGGGTGCGCTCGCCGGTGGCGTCCTCCACGCTCACCAGCACGCGCCGGGTGCGCCACTCGTCGTCGCAGGTCACGTCGTAGCGCGCCTCCGCGGGCCCGCCCTCGTGCAGCGTGAGCACGGTCCCGCTCAGGTGCCAGCCCACGCCCTCGCGGGCCAGCACGCAGCGCTCGAGGCCCGTCGCGCGCCGCCAGCGCCAGAGACAGGCGGCGACTTCCATCAGGCGGCCGGGAAGTAGCGCCGGATGGTGGCCACGCTCGGCTTCGGCGTCAGGCTCGACACCAGCCACATGAGCAGCGCGGAGACGAGCACCATCGGCACCACGGGCATGAAGCCGAAGACGGCGGTGCCCCCCGGCGTCCGCGCCAGGGCCTCCGCCCCGAACATCCTCCACACCACCGTGGGCGGCCCCGGGGCGGGGGCGGGGACGAGGTACTGGAAGACGGCCACCGCGGTCACGGAGAAGGCCACCCAGAGCGTTGTGGCCAGGGCCCCCCAGCGGTTGCTGCCCTTCCAGAAGAGCGCGGCCACCAGGAGGGGGGAGAGGGCGGCGAAGCCGCTGAACGCGTACTGGATGGCGATGGCGAAGATGGTCTCGGGCGCCTTCAGGGCGATCAGGTAGGCGGGTATGGTCAGGACGACCACGAAGGCGCGCGCCATCTGCACCTGCGCGTGCTCGCCGAAGCGCTCCTTCCCGCCGTAGTGCGTCAGCACGTCCTCCGTGAACATGGTGGAGATGGCCAGGATCTGCGAGTCGCTGGCCATGACCGCGGCCATGATGCCGGCCCCCAGCAGCCCGGCCAGCCACAGGGGAGCGTACCTCTGCAGGAGCAGGAGCAGCACGTCGTCGGCGTCCGCCTGCGCGCGCAGGACGTCGCGCTGATCGGGCGTCATCTGCCGTCCCTGGGCGGCCAGCGTGCGCCGGGCCTCGACCTTCTCCTTGACCTGGGGGATGTCCTGGGCGCGGTTGGCCATCACCCCGAGGAACACGCAGGGCAGCCAGATGGCCATGATGCAGACCGGGTAGAAGATCACGGTCTTCCTGAACTGGCCCATGCGGCGCGCGGTCAGGCAGAAGATCGTGATGTGGGGGAAGGCGATGGCGGAGAGCGGGATGAAGGTGTAGCTGAGGAAGTAGGAGGGCGAGATGCGCTCGCGGGTGAGGAGCGAGGCCAGGGGCGAGGCCAGCAGGGCCTCCGCGGAGTCCCGGAAGCCGCCCATGCCGTAGCCGATGACGGCCACCGCCACCGTCCCGAAGACGAGGAAGAGCGTGGTCTGGAAGGTGTTGACCCAGGCGGTGCCGCGCATGCCCCCGAAGAAGACGTAGCTCATGACCACCAGGGCCACCACCGCGCCCCCCAGCCAGTAGGGGACCGCCCCTCCCGAGACCGCGCTCAGGGTGGTGCCCCCGCCCATGACGCCGATGATCACGTAGGGCAGCAGCAGGACCGCCTGCACGGCGAAGATGAGGGTGCCGATGTGCGAGCACTCCCAGCGGTCGCGGAAGATCTGCACGGGCGTGATGAACCCGAAGCGCTTGCCCAGCGCCCACACGCGCGTGCCGATCAGGAAGATGGTCAGGGGGATGACCAGGCCGGAGGCGCTGGCCATCAGCCCGTAGGTCACGATCCCGTTGTTGAAGGCGTGGCCCGAGCTGCCCAGGATGGCGAAGGCGGTCATGTTCGTGCCGAAGAGCGACATCAGGAACACGAACGGCCCCAGCGACCGGCGGGCCAGGAAGTAGTCCTCCACCTCCTCCTTGCCGCTCGCCTTGCGGAAGGCGAAGACGCCGATGTACACGACCACGGCCAGGTAGGCGAAGACGATGAGGGCGGGGATCATTACGGTCGCCGCCTGGGTGAATCCGTCGGCTCCCTATCGAAGCGGGGGGGCGCCGCGACACCCTCGCGCCCCCCAGGCCCCCCGGGCCGCTCCTCCTCGTGCTCCACCTCGCGCTCGAGGTGGGCGGGCCAGGCGTGGGTCACCAGCAGCCACATGAGCAGCGAGGCGGCCACCGAGAAGCAGGCGTGGTAGAAGAGGCCGATGGGCATGAACCCGAAGACCAGCGGCCGCGCCTGGCGCCAGAACCAGACGTCCTGGTGGAGCACGTAGAGGGCGGCCACGGCGAGGACCAGCAGCAGGCGCTTGGACATGCGGGGTGATTCAACCTTCCCGTGCGGCGGGGGTCAAGGCTCGGGGATGTGAATCGTTGTCAGCGGGTTGATCGCGGTGCCCCCGGCTGCCGTACCATGCCGCGGGGGGACCTGACAGGAGCTGCCATGACACGTTCTCTGATCGCCGCCGCCCTCGTCCTTTCCGCGGCCGCCGCCGGGGCCGCCGACTGGCCGAGCTGGCGCGGCCCCAACCGCGACGCGCGCTCGCCGGAGACCGGCCTCCTGGGCGAATGGCCCCAGGGCGGGCCGCCCCTGGCCTGGAAGGCGGCGGGGCTGGGCGGCGGCCTCTCCAGCCTGGCCATCGTGGGGGACCGGATCTACACGCTGGGGGACAAGGACGGGGCCCAGCACCTCCTGGCCCTGAACCGCGCGGACGGCAAGCCGGTCTGGTCCACCCGGGTGGGCCCGGCCTGGAGCGACGAATACGGCGGGCCCCGGGGCACGCCCACCGTGGACGGCGACCGCGTGTACGCCATGGGCACGGAGGGCGACCTCGTGTGCGTGGACGCGGCCACGGGCAAGGAGCGCTGGCGGAAGAACCTGGAGAAGGACTTCGGGGGCCGCGTGATGACCATCTGGAAGTGGTCGGAGTCCCCGCTGGTGGACGGCGACCGCGTGGTCTTCACCCCGGGCGGGCCCTGGGCGGCCATGGCGGCGGTGGACAAGCTCACGGGCAAGACGCTCTGGCAGACCGAGGAGCTGCCGCACCTGGGCGCCAACGGGCGCGACGGCGCCGGCTACTCGTCGATCGTGGTCTCCAACGCGGCCGGCGTGAAGCAGTACGTGCAGCTCATGGGCCGCGGCCTGGTGGGCATCCGCGCCAGCGACGGCAAGTTCCTGTGGGGCTACAACAAGGTGGCCAACAACGTGGCCAACATCTCCACGCCCATCGTGCGGGCCAACTTCGTCTTCGCCTCCACCGGTTATCAGACGGGCACCGTGCTGCTGGAGCTGCAGAAGGACGGCACCGACGGCGTGAAGGCCAACGAGCTCTACTTCCTGCCCTCGAACACGTTCCAGAACCACCATGGCGGCATGGTGCTGGTGGGCAATCACGTCTATGCCGGGCACGGCCACAACAAGGGCTTCCCGATCTGCCTGGACTTCGTGAGCGGCAAGGTGGCCTGGGGCGGCGACATCCGCAACGCGGGCACCGGCTCGGCGGCCGTGATGTACGCCGACGGCCGCCTCTACTACCGCGACCAGAACGGCGCGGTGGTGCTGGTGGAGGCCACGCCCGAGGGCTACAAGGAGCGCGGCTCGTTCATCATCCCCGAGGTGAAGAGCTTCAGCTGGCCGCACCTGGCCCTCGCCGACGGCCGGCTGTACGTGCGCGAGCAGGACACGCTCTACGTCTACGACGTGCGGAGAGCGGCGGGCTAGCCGTCAGGGCAGCGGGCCGATCGCCACCCGGAACTTCCAGCGCGGGTGGAAGTC
>DATBIO010000084.1:0-6723 GCA_036556965.1 Vicinamibacteria bacterium | reverse complement strand
TAGCCATGGAACCGCCAGTCCCCGCCTGCGCGGGGCAGGCTGGCGCCCGCGGAGGCGTAGCCGATGCGCGTGGAGTCGCGGGCCACGTCGTCCCCCAGCGACCGGTCGTCGGCGAAGTAGCCGGCCTTGAAACTCAGCCGTTCCCCGGCGGCACGCCGGACATCCACCACTCCCTCCACCAGCTTGTCCTCGGCGGCCACCGGGCGGTCGACCGCGCCCAGCTGCCGTTCCACCAGCCGATACCCCCCGTCGGTGTCGAAGAAGTACCCGTGCAGCCCGTAGGACACGGCTTCGCCTCCGCCCGCCGCGGAGGCCGAGGCCTGGACGGTGGAGCGGTTGCCGCCGCTGGCGGCAACCGCCAGGCGGTCGCTCCCCGGCCGCCGGGTCACGATGTTGATCAGTCCCCCCGTGGCCAGGTTGCCCCAGAGCACGGACCCTCCACGCACGACCTCAACCCGCTCGATCGACTGCACGGGCACTCGCGGCCAGTGGACCCATCCTCCGAAGGGGTCGTTCATGGGCACTCCGTCCACCAGCACCAGGGCCCGGCTGGCCGAGGTGCCCCCGAGGCCCCGGAACGAGACGGAGAGGGTCGGCGTGCTGACCGCGACGCTGCTGGTGTCGCGGAAGAGCGCGAAGCCGGGGACGCGCCGCAGGACCTCGTCCGCGGTGCGCGCGCCGCTGGCCAGGACCTCCTCGCGCTGAAGGACGGTGACCGCTCCCGGCAGGGCGCCCGCCGGCTGCTCGGTGCGGGTCGCCGTGACCAGGATCTCCTCCGCGAAGGACGGCGGAGCCGCTTCTTCGGTGGGCGGCGCCGGGGCTGAATCGTCGGCTCCGGCCGCCAGCGCGCTCCCGAGCACCAGCCAGGCGGCCATCCACCTCGTGCTTGCCATGAAGCCACTCCCTTCGACCCGGAGACCATCGCGCGTCACCGCGCAGCCCTCGCCGCAGGCCCGAGAGCGGCCGCCGCCGCCCGCAGCGGCGCGAGGTCGACGAGCTGCTCCGCGGAGACGCTGCCCTCCAGGGCCCCGCGCTCCCGCGTCCAGTCCAGGAACTGGCGGATGGAGTCCAGGTCCACCGCGAGTCCTTCCCGAACCGGCATCCAGCACGTCGCTTCCAGGAGCGGCTCCTCCACGCCCGTGGCCCTGGCCAACGCGCGGACGTTCTCCGGGGTCTTGCCTTCCTGGTAGGCGCGCGTGCCCTCCAGGTACGCCATCAGGAAACGCCGGCCCGCCTCCGGGTCCCGGGTGAGGAGGTTGGGGCCGAAGAGGATGAAGCCGTGGTCGAAGCCGGGCAGGGCCTCGGCGCCCTCCACCACCGGCCCGATCGTCCCCTGCGCGCGGCCCTGGGCCACGCGGGGCTCGGAGGTGACCGCGAAGTCGACCAGGCCCTTCTGCAGGGCCTCGTGGATGGCCCCTGCCGGCAGGTCGACGCGATGCACGGCGTCCCTGGCTATGCCGTTCCGATCCAGCAGGCGGTCCAGGAACATCTCGTTGAAGAGCATCGGCTGGACGGACACCCTGGCGCCGCGCAGGCTCCCGGGCAGCGGTCCCACGCCTCGGCGGCCCACCATGGACAGGGCGGCCGTGCAGCCGCTCTCGGGGATCGTGCCCTTGTTGGCCACGATCCGGATGGGCGCCCCCCGCGCCACCACGTTCGCCAGCCCCGCGCTCAGGCCGCCGGCGCCCACGTCGATCCGGCCGTCGGTGAGGGCGGGCAGGGACTCCGGCGAGCGCTGCAGGCGGACCCACTCCACCTCCAGCCCGTGGCGGCGGAAGAAGCCGCGCTCGTCCGCGATGATCAAGGGGGCGAAGGTGAGAAAGGGCAGCATGACCGCGGT
Source organism: Vicinamibacteria bacterium (assembly GCA_036556965.1). Taxonomy (GTDB): domain Bacteria; phylum Acidobacteriota; class Vicinamibacteria; order Fen-336; family Fen-336; genus DATBIO01. Next base: position 4,883 of record DATBIO010000084.1, on the reverse strand, counting down.
CACCTTCCGCGGGAGGTCGCTGGTGGCGGCGCGCGGGGCGCGGCAGGCGAGCACGAGCGCGACGAGGACCGCCAGCACGGCGAGCGCGGACCGGCCCGGGGCGGTCCTCACGCGACCTCGTCCCGCGAGCGCAGGCCGAGGGGCCGGGACTTGCCCACCACCGTGGCCGAGGGCTCGCGACGGATCACGCGCACGGTGCCGGCCTGGCGCCAGATCGCCCGGGCCAGGTCGGCGGCGGGCGGGCCCTGGGCGAGCCCGTCCAGCATCGCGGAGACGATCTCGTCGTCGTCGGCGGCCACCCGGGGGCTCACCACGAGGAGGAGCCGAGTGAGGGCGTCGGCGTCCTCCGCCTCGATCAGCTGGAAGTCCAGCGGGCTGGCCGCAAAGCGGCTGGGCAGCACGTCTTCGAGGACGCGGAGCGCCTCGCTGCCGATCAGGGTCATCCCGTCGCTGGTGAGCTTGCCGAAGCTGCGGATGTCGCGGACGTGCCGCCCGTAGCCCTCGGCCTCCAGGCCACAGCCGCACCGCCGCTCTTCCACCACGCCGTAGTCGTCGCTCTCGACGTTGAGGAGGAGCTTGGGCGCGGAAGGGAGCAGGGTGGTGAAGAGGAAGGCGTCCACGCTGGTCGCGCCCATCGGGCGCGGGAACGGCACGAGGGCGAGGCGATCCTCCAGGAGGTGCAGGTCGTTGACGCCCTTCGCGGCGCGACAGGCGGCGCCCACGGGGCCGCCCTCGGCGAAGAAGTAGGTGGGCAGGAAGGTGGCGCCGCTGCGCTCGATCGCGCGGACCTTGGCCTCGGTGGGTGGCTCACCCCCTCCGGTGAAGACCGCCCCCTGCAGGCTGAGCCCCTGCTCCATGGCGGCCCGGCTGACGCGCATGGCCAGGCTCACGTAGGTCTTCAGCAGGCAGCGCCCGCGGCGGCGCACGGTCTCCCACATCCAGCGGGCAATGGTCCCGGCGCCCTCGAGGGGCACGGGTTCGGGCGCGGGGATCGGGCGCCCGCTCCAGCGGGCGCCCCTCACCACCACGGCGTTGCCCAGACGCATCCGCCACGAACGGCGCAGCTCGCCGCTGGCCACGGGCGTGAACCAGCGCTCGGGGGGCGGGGCGTACGGAAGGCGGCTGAGGACCACATTGGGGCCGCAATCGGGGAGCACGCCGAACCAGAGCCCCCACGGCGTGTCGAGCACCCCGTGCACGTCGTCGACGACGGCCAGGTTGGCGGCGCGGCTGGAGAAGTAGTCCAGGTCCACCATCACCCGCGTGGGGTTTCCCGTGGAGCCCCCGGTCGTCCTCTCCAGCGCCGCCCCCCGGAAGGGATTGTCGAAGGCCCCGGGGCCGGTCGGGATCTCCCGCCCGTGGCGCACGATCGGCTGCCGGCCCTTGAACTCCTCGTAGGAGACGTAGACGCCGGCCCGGCGCAGGGCGAGGAGCGTCGCCTCGACGCCGTCCTTGCGTACGTCCCGCTCCAGGTCGTCCCACGCGCAGCCGGCAAGGTGGAGCAGCGCGCGATACGGGCTGGCGGGACGGTCGTAGACCGCGCGCCGCACCCACCGCAGGAGGTTGTCCCCGCGGTGCGCGAGGCGATGGCGTATCTCGCTCCGTGCCTGCGCGACCGTCACCCGCCGGCGCAGGAAGCCGGGATACCGAAGGGCGAAGGAGAGGAGGTTCCGGACCTCGCCGAGACGGACCATCAACGCGGGGGCGAAGTCTCGAAGGTGCGGCACCGTGTCCGCCCAGGCACACCCATCAGGCCGAGGTCCATGCGGGGTCGGGCGAGACGATAACAGGTCTCTCGAGGAACGGCCATCACCGCTTCGGCGGCGGTGCGCCGGCCCTCACCCGCCCGCGACGGGAGGCGTGTCCCGGCTCAGCTCGCGATAGAGCCAGGCCTTGGCCACCGCCCACTCGCGCTTCACGGTGGCGGAGGAGATGCCCATCACCTCGGCCGCCTCCTCGATGGTCAGCCCGCCGAAGAAGCGGAGCTCGACCACGCGGCCCTGCTGGGGGTCGCGCGCCTCCAGCCGTGAGAGCGCTTCGTCGAGGGCGTACACGTCGACGGCGTCGACGGGGGAAGCCGCGGAGGGCAGGTCCACGTCGTCGAGCGAGAGGTGGAGCGCCCGCCCGCCCCGCTTGACGCGTCCGTCACGGCGGGCGTGGTCGACGAGGATGCGCCGCATGAGCTGGGCGGCGATGCCGAAGAAGTGCGCGCGGTTCTGCCAGTCCACCTGCCGCTGGGCGGAGATCTTCAGGTAGGCCTCGTTGACCAGGGCCGTGGTCTGGAGCGTGTGGTGCGAGCGCTCCCGGGACAGGTACCGGGAGGCGAGGAGGTGGAGCTCGTTGTACACGAGCGGGAGCAGCCGCTCGAGGGCCTGGGCGCTGCCACCCTGCCACTCGCGCAGCAGGCGGGTGATGTCGGCCCCTCCCGAGCCTTCCGGCATGTCTGGCTGGAGGGCCGGAGCATACGGACCCCCCCGGAGCCTGTCAAAAGACGCCTGATCCACTTCCCGCGGCATCGGCGCGTGAGGGATCAAGAGCCGATCCCTCGGCAGAAGGAGAGTCCATGAGCCGTCCGCTCCGCTTCGTCCTCGCCGCCGTCGCGCTGGCCGTCCCCGCCTGTGGGGGCGGGGGCGGGGGAACCACGCCCTCGCCCGTCACCAGCTCGGGCGGGGCCCTGATGCCGCCCGCGGGCACCACGACCTGGGCCATCTCGTACCGGGCGGCCACCGCCTCGACCTGTCCGGCGCAGACGCCGGATTCGGGAATGGCCACCATGACCGTGGACCCGAGCGGCACCAGCCTCGTCCTGACGGACCAGGGCTCGTCCCTGTCCGGCGGCGGCCCTGCCTCCATCGTCTTCACCCGGGACGGATCGGGGCGGTACTCGTGGGCGGACCCCAGCGGCCTGGCCACCATCTCGTTCCGGTTCACCACCTCCAGCCACGCCGAGGGCGAGGCCAACCGCCTGGCCAGCCCGTCCAGCCCGTGCAGCGCGACGTGGCCGTTCCTGTTGGATCGACAGTAGGCCGGGGGCCCGCCCGCCGGGGTTAGCCCGGCGGGCGGAAGTCGCTCATGGCTTGGCGGGACGACATCGGGCCTCCATGGTGAGCGCGAAGTCGGGCAGCCTCCGGCCGGCAAACCCCTCGAGGGCCCCGTCCTCGCAGCGCACCGGCGCCAGGCGCGACAGGTCGGCCGCGCACTGGCTGCTCGCGGTCTCGTCCGAGAGGCCGATGCTCCACGTCCCACCGAAGTGGCCGTTGAAAGCCTCGGTAGGGATGCGGGTGACGGCGACGGGGCCGACGATGTCCGGCGGAGGCGGCCGCAACGCCCTGTCCACTCCCGCCACCGCGGGGGTGTAGGGCCCGGTGTTCCGCACGCTCACGAGCTGCACCAGCTCGTCTTCGCGGTGGGGCAAGAAGGAGGGCCGCCATGCGCAATGGGGACACTCCCAGGCGAAGCCCAGCGTGTACGGCTCGACGGCGCCCGGCTCCAGGACGTCGATCACGATCGTCTGCTCGGGAAGCCGTCGCCCCGTGCGTGCACCGGTGCGGCTCAGCTCCTCGCCGGTCAGGGTGTAGGTCGTGTCGCGGAGAGGCCGGACCACGGCCGAGCCGGTGACGCTCGTGATGGGGATGGCGGGCACGCCGTCGGCGGTGAGGCGCGCCTCGAAAGCGCTCGGGCAGATCTCCTCCGGGAACCCGCAGCCCCGGCAGTCCCGGCCGCAGCACCTCGCGTCGATGCAGCGTTCGCCCGCCGCGCATCCGTCGTCGCTGGTACAGGCGATGGGCGCCCCCCGCGCCGCCGTCCGCGCGGCCCCGTTGAGGCAGACGCACTCGTCGCGCGACGCGCTGGGGCGCAGCTCCCAGGAGAGGGTCACGGCCTCGGCGGGGCAGACCCGATAGCCTCCGAACGACGGCGGGGAATCGGCCAACGCCGTGGGCCGCGAAGACAGCGTTCCCGGAGCGGTGGGTCTGCCGATGGTGAACTTGCTGAAGCGGTCGGCACAGGACGGAAGCGCGAGGGCCAATGCCGCCGCCACGAGGAGGGTGCCCCACCCCAGCCTCTGCGCACGCGGGTGGCGAAGCCGGCGACCTGGATCGCGTTCCATGGCAGTGCTCCTGATGTGCGCTGGCCGCCGGCCGAACCTTGGCCGCCGCGCGCGGTTTCCGTGCTCCGGGGGCCCGACTCGTAGCGACATCCAACGCGGGAAGGCGACTGATTGCCGCAAAGCGTACGGACAGACAGCGCTGGCCGTCAAGGCGAAGTCGAGGCGCGCTCGGGGAATCGAGATCGCGCGCTCGCCCTGCCCAGGACGTGCATACACTGGACTGAAGGCACCGCGGGGCCGGTGGTTCGACGCGGAGACCGCAGCGTTCGCCCCGACCGAGGACAAGGAGCACACGCACATGAAGCCAAAGAACACGATCTGCCTGTGGTTCGACAAGGACGCGCATGAGGCGGCACGCTTCTACGCAGCCACCTTTCCGGACAGTGAAGTGACCGCAGTTCGCGAGGCGCCCGCCGACTACCCGGGCGGCAAGCAGGGCGATGTCCTGACGGTGGAGTTCACCGTTCTGGGCATTCCCTGTCTCGGTCTCAACGGCGGCCCGGAGTTCACGCACAGCGAGGCCTTTTCTTTTCAGGTCGCGACGGAGGACCAGGAAGAGACGGACCGCTACTGGAACGCGATCGTCGGCAACGGCGGCCAGGAGAGCCAGTGCGGTTGGTGCAAGGACCGCTGGGGCCTCTCCTGGCAGATCACCCCGCGCGTGCTCATCGAGGCGCTCGCGGCTGGTGGCGGTGAAGCAAAGCGTGCCTTCGAGGCCATGATGCCGATGAAGAAGATCGACGTGGCCACCATCGAGGCAGCGCGGCGGGGCTGA
>DATBIO010000083.1:0-13503 GCA_036556965.1 Vicinamibacteria bacterium | reverse complement strand
GACCTCGACCTCTCCGACATGACCATCCAGGAGATCCTGGACGCGGGCGGGGCCCGGCTCTTCCGGCAGCTGTGCGGCAACCCGTCCGCCACCTGCGCCGGCGAGCGCGTGGGCAACGTGCCGCGCAACTCGCTGCGCGCGGACGGCATCGAGAACCTCGACATCGGGTTCATCAAGACCACCCGCATCAAGGGCGACCACCGGCTGCAGATCTGGATCCAGCTCTTCAACGCGCTCAACCACCGGAACTTCGGCATCCCGGAGTCGCGCATCAACTCCGCCAACTTCCTCAACGAGAAGGGGACGGACGGGGGCAGCCGCCGCATCGTGGTGGCCGCTCGCTACCTCTTCTAGTCGCACGCACGCGGCGTGCGGGGGCGGCCCTCCGGGGCCGCCCCTTCCTCCTGGCCCCGCCTAGGCCGTCTGGATGACGCGCAGGACGCGCATGGCCTGGATCGAGATCTGCGCCGCCACCTTGCCCGCGACCTGGGCGAAGGCCAGGGCGGCCGGGGACTCGGGGGCTTCGACCACGATGGGACGGCCGGTGTCCCCGCCCTCGCGCACGCGGGTGTCGATGGGCACCGCGCCCAGGAAGGGGATGCCCAGGTCGTGGGCCATGGCCTCCCCGCCGCCCTGGCCGAAGATCGCCGTCTCGTGGGCGCAGTGCGGACAGACGAAGAGGCTCATGTTCTCGATCGCCCCCAGGACGGGTATGTTGAGCTGCCGGAACATGCCCACCGCCTTGCGCACGTCGGAGACGGAGACGCCCTGCGGGGTGGTGACCACCACCGCTCCCGCCATGGGCACGCTCTGGGCCATGCTGAGGGCCACGTCGCCCGTGCCCGGGGGGAGGTCCACCACCAGGTAGTCGAGCTCCCCCCACTCCACGTCGCGCATGAACTGCTGCACGGCCCCGTGCAGCATGGGCCCCCGCCAGATCACGGGCTGGTCGGGCGGCACCAGCATGCCCATGGAGATGACCTTCACGCCGTGGGCCTCCGGCGGGACCATGCGCCTCTCCTCGCTGACCTCGGGGCCGCCCGTGATGCCCAGCATCTGCGGGATGTTGGGACCGTACACGTCGGTGTCCATGAGGCCCACCCGGGCCCCTTTCAGGCGCAGGGCCACGGCCAGGTTCACCGCGGTGGTGGACTTGCCCACGCCGCCCTTGCCCGCGCCCACGGCCACGATGTTCCGGATGCCCGGCAGCTCCTGGCGGCCGAACCCGCCGCGCGCGCGCACCGCGGCCGTCATGGCCGCGCGCGCGGTGGTGACACCGGGGAGGGCGGCCACGCGGCGCTCCGCGTCCGCCTTCATCTCGTCCTTGACCGGGCAGGCGGGCGTGGTCAGCTCGATGGTGAAGTCCACCGCGCCCCCTTCGATCCGGACCTCCTTGACGAAGCCCAGGCTGACGATGTCCTTGTGGAGGTCGGGGTCCTGCACGCCGCGCAGGGCGGCCAGGACCTGCTCTTCCGTGACTGCCATCTCTCTACCGCGCCTATCTGGCGTGCGCGTCAGCGCGACGCCGTCCTGGGAGCGGCCAGGGCCGCGTCCACCGCCTGCTGCAGCTTCTCGAACTTCCCGGGCACGGCGCCGAGCAGCTTCTCGACGATGACGCCCTGGCCGTCCACGACGAAGGTGGTGGGGAAGCCCTGGTTGGCGCCGTAGGCCTCCTGCACCCGGTCGTCGCCCACCAGCTGACGGTAGGGGATGCGGTGCTCGCGGATGAAGTCCTGGATGTCCTCCGGCGAGCCCGACTCGAACACCAGCCCCACCACCTCCACCCCCCGGCCGCGGTTCCGGTGCCAGAAGTCCGCGTACTGGGGGATCTCCTCGATGCAGGGGCCGCACCAGGTGGCCCAGAAGTCCAGCACCACCACCTTGCCCTTCAGGGCGGACAGGGAGAGGCGTCCCCCGGAGAGGTCGGGCAGGTCGAAGCCGGGAGCGGGGACGCGGGCCGCCGCCACGGGGGCCTTCATGCAGGAGACGGAGAGGGCGGCGCCGGCGAGGAGGGTCAGTGTCCGCGAGGCCATCGAGCCTCATATTATACGGCGTCCCCTGATGGCACCCGCCTCCGCGCGCCGGAGCCGCCTCGCGCGCGGCCTGCTGACGGAGGCGGCCGTGCTCCTCCTCTTCGTGGCGCTGGCCGCGCTCGCCGTGCGGCCCCTCGCCTCCGACATGGCCTCCCTGACCCTGGCCACGGGCGACCCCCTCAAGGACATGTGGTCGCTGCACTGGCTGCTGGGGCACCTGGGGCAGCCCTCCGCGATCTTCGGCGGCAACACCTTCCATCCCCTGGGCGCGGCCCTGATCTGCTCGGAGGTCATGCTGGGCACGGCCGTGCTCCTCCTGCCCCTGCACCCCTTCCTCCGCGACCCCGTGCCCCTGTACAACGCGGGCGTCCTGCTGGCCCTGGCCTTCAGCGGCTGGTCGTTCCACGCGCTGGTGCGCGACCTGACGGGCAGCCGGCCGGCGGGCGTGATGTCGGGAGTGCTGGCCGGCTTCGCCTCCCAGCAGCTCGAGCACCTCTATCACCTGCCCATGCTCAACACGGGCTGGCTCGCCCTCTACCTCCTCGGCCTCCACCGCCTGGCGCGGCGCCCCGGCCCCGGCCCCGCGCTGCTGGCCGGCCTGAGCGCCGCCGTGGGGGCGCAGACGAGCGGCTATTTCGCGGTGGCGGCGGTGGTGCTGACCGTGGTCTTCGCGGCCCTGCACGTCCGCACCCTCTTCCGGGGGCGTGCTCTCGGCTTCGCCCTGGGGGGCGCGGCGCTGGCCCTGGTGCTGACGGCCCCCTACGTGCGCGCCTACATGGCCCTGCGGGACGCGCACGGCCTGCGGCGGCCACCGGGCGTGTCCATGAAGATGTCGTTCCACCCCGCGCAGGACCTCGGCAGCCGGGCCTACGTCTACCGCGACACGCTGGGCGCGCGCGGCCTGCTCCTGTTCCCCGGGCTGCTGTCCCTGGGCCTGGGCACGCTGGCCCTCGCCCGCCGCCGGCCGGAGACCGCCTACTACGGGACCGCCATCCTGGTCCTGCTCGTCGTCGCGCTGGGACCGAGCGGCACCGTGGCCGGCCACGCCGTCACCCTGCCCTACGCCTGGCTCACGGCCGTGCCCCCCCTCGACAGCATGCGGCACCCGTTCACCTTCGCCACCGTGGCCGTCCTGCTCCTGGCCGTCCTGGCCGGGATCGGCGCGGCCACCCTCCGCCTGGCCGGCGGCCGCTGGGCGGGCCTGCTGCCCCTCCTGGCCGTGGTGGAGACGGTGGGACCGCCTCCGCGGCTGCAGCGCGTGGCGGCGGGGGTGCCGCCGGCCTACGAGGTGCTGCGCGGCCTGCCGCGGGGGCCGGTGCTCGACCTTCCCGTGATCTGCTTCGACTGCATGGTCTGGGCGGCGCGGCACGGCCTGCCCACCATCAACGGCCAGGGCTCCGCCTACGTCCCTCCCGACTGGATGCGGCTGGACTGGACGATCCGCAACCACTGGCTCGACCGGCGCGTCGAGGACCTGGACGAGAACCGGGCCACGCGCCTGCTGCTCGAGCGCTTCCCCGTGCGCTACGTGATCCTGCCCGTGGGGCGGCGCGCCGGCGTGGGCCACCTGGTGGAGCCCTTCGACCGCTCGCGCCTCTTCCACCTGGCCGCGGTGGCGCGCGACGGAGACCGGATCTACGAGGTCAGCCGAGACGGGAGAGGGCCGGGAACAGGCGCGCGAAGTAGTTGGCCAGCACGGCCAGCCGATCCGTGACGAGCAGGACGCCCACGGCGACGAGGAGGGCGCCGGAGACGCGCTCCACCGCGCGCATGTGCCTCTTGAGGCGGACGGACGCGGCGAAGAAGCGGTTGACGGCCAGGCCGGAGGCCAGGAACGGCACGCCCAGGCCCGCGGAGTAGGCGGAGAGCAGGATCACGCCCTCCTGCATGGTGTCCTGCTGCGAGGCGTAGAAGAGGATGGCGCCGAGGATGGGCCCGATGCACGGCGTCCACCCGAAGGCGAAGGCCAGTCCCACCACATAGGCGCCCAGCAGGGTGGCGGGCCGCGTGCGCACCTCCGCCCTCTTCTCGTAGAGCAGCCAGCGGATGGGGAGCACGCCCATGGTGTGCAGCCCGAGCAGGATGATGACGAGGCCGCCGGCGAAGCCGAGCTCGCGCTTGTACTGCTGCAGGTAGTAGCCCACGAGGCTGGCCGCGGCGCCCAGGGCCACGAAGACGGTGGAGAAGCCGGCCACGAAAGCGGCGCAGGCGGCGGCCACACGCGCGGCCACCACCCGCGGCGGCCGCTCCCCGCGCAGGTCGGCCACGTTGACGCCGCTGACGAAGGAGAGGTAGCCGGGCACGATGGGCAGCACGCAGGGGGAGACGAAGGAGGCCAGCCCGCCGGCGAAGGCGGTGAGGATGGAGACGGACGTGGTCACTCCACCCTCTCCAGCATCAGGTTGTCGCAGGCACGGCGGCCGACCTTGGCCAGGTCGTACCAGCGCCCGTCGATGCGCACGCGGACCACGTCGGCGGTGAAGTCGTTGTTGGTGCCGCACACGTCGCAGGAGGAGAGCAGCCAGGAGCCGACGCCGTAGACGTCGGCGGGGACCTTGAGCGCCTCGAACTCGCGGATCTTGGCCGGGGTGAACCCCCCCGTCACCGCGATCCGCACCTCCTTGCAGTAGGCCTCGGCCACCGCCGCGTCCTCTCCGGAAAGGCCCCACTCCTTCCAGTCGTGGTCGATGGCCTCGCGGATGGCGAACACCAGGCGCGCGTTCACGCCGCAGTCGAGCTGCCGGTCCCCCAGCGGCGGCACGGAAACGTCGCGCATGTTGGACGAGGTGTCGGGACGCACGCCGTAGAGCTTGTACTTGCGCGCCTCCTCGACCCGCCCTTCGCGCACGAGGGCCAGGTAACGCCGGAACATGGTGCGGATGACGGCCAGCGACGTGCCCACGCAGTCGTTGCGGAAGTCCACCAGCGCGATGCGCGGTATGTCCGGCGGCGTGGTGGCGGCGAAGGCCATCATGGCCTCCGCGGTGTCCCCCAGGAAGCAGGCGATGGCGGCGTGGGCCACCGTGCCCCCGCCCGCCCCCCCCCACCAGTCGCCCTGGGCGTCGGTGGAGACGTAGGCGGCCAGGCTCTTGCCGAAGTTCTGGTTGAAGAGCTGCACCCCCACCTGGTAGGCGTAGCCGTCGGCGGCCTGCACCTCGTGGGCGTCGAAGCGCGCCGGGAAGAACAGCACCTGCTTGCCCCGGGCCGCCTTCATGACCTCGTAGACGTTGGTGGCCACGCGGCTGCCGCGGGTCAGGGTGCCGAGGATGGGGGTCTCCAGGATGGCGAAGTCGCGGTAGCGCCCGCGCACGCGCATGACCGGGGTCACGTTCAGGAGGTCGCCGTCGTAGGCCGCCTCCGACCCGTCGTGCACCGCCCACACCTCCATGCGGTCGAAGGTGTTCACGAAGCGGCCGGCCCCGTCCCGGTACCCCGTGCACTCCCGGAGGATGGCCAGCGCCTTGTCCACCCCGACCACCACGCAGCTGGGCTGGCGCCGGGCGAACCACTGCATCTCCACCTCGATGGACCCGACGTCCACGTTGCGCAGGTCCACGTCGATGTCGGACAGGTCGGGGGCCGTGCCGCCGAAGCGGTACCCCCGCGCGGCGAGCTGGGCCAGGGTGTTCGCGACGTTGATGAAGTACTTGTCGGAGTACCAGCCCTCGCGCATGCGGTCGACGTCCAGCTTGAAGACGGAGGGCGGCAGCCGGCGGCGGTCGAAGACGGTCATGTAAACAGCGGATTATAGCGACCCATTTGCGGGCCGCGCCGATGGCCGCGGGCCACCGTTTGTGGTCTACTCTCCACGGGCCGGAAGGGCGCAGGGGTTATGGAGACGGGCGCGGTAAAGCTTCTGGATGCGGCCCTCTACCGGCGCGGCGTCTTCGTCGTCGCCCTGGCCCGCTGGCTCTCCCTGGCCCTGGCCGCCCTCGCCTTCTCCGTCGTGTGGGACGCGCCCGGCGTACGTCCCCAGGCCGCCCTGGCCGTGGCCGTCGGCTACATGGCCGTCCAGCTCGGCAGCGGCGCGGGCCTCGGCCGCTACCCGCGCCGGAACTGGGCGAAGGCCGCCCTGGACCTGGTGGACGCGGCCGCCGTGGCCCTGGGCGCCGCCTTCTCCGGGTCCTTCGGCAGCCCCATCTGGCTGCTCCTCTACCCCCACGTGGTGGCGGTCTCCGTGCGGCGGGGGCTGGCCTACGCCATGGCCTTCGGGGCGCTCGACGCCGTCATCATCACCGTCCTGGCCTGGCGGTCCGACCAGCCGCTGGGCGCCCTGCACGCCCTCGCCCTCCTCTTCTGCGCCTTCATGGGCGGCAGCACCAGCTCCTACCTGCACGCCGTGCAGAACAAGCTGGCCCGCGTGAACGAGGAGCTGGGCGCGGCCAACCGCCAGCTCTCGGACACGGTGGGCGCGCAGCACTCCGCCCAGCGCCAGCAGGAGCTGGCCCTGGGCCGCCTGCGCGCCAGCGAGGAGCGCTACCGCCGGCTGCTGGAGCGCGCCCAGGACGGCGTCCTGGTGATCCAGGACGGGCGCGTGGCCTACGCCAACCAGGTGTTCGCGGCCATGGCCGGGGAGGCCCCGGAGGACCTGCGCGGCCGCGACTTCCGCCTGCTCGTGCCCCCCGAGGACCGCGCGCGCATCGACGAGCGCTACGCCGCCTGGCAGCAGAGCGGGGTGGCCTCGGGGAACCTCGAGTGCCGTGTGCGGCGGGCCGACGGCAGCACGCTCCTGGCCAGCGTGCGCGCGGGGGCCGTGGAGTTCGAGGAGCGGCGCTCCATCATCGCCACCGTCCGCGACATCACACGCCAGCGGGGGCTGGAGCAGGACCTCAAGGCGCACGCCGAGCGGCTGGCCGGCATCAACGAGCTGGCCAATGCCGTGGACCTCAACCTCACGGTGGAGGACGTGGTGCGCGTGGTGGTGGAGGGGGCGCCGCGCCTTCTCGCCTTCGACCAGCTCACCATCGCCCTCGCCGACGAGACGGGGGCGGCGGTGGAGGTGATGTCGGTGGCGGAAGGGCGGGCCTGCCGGCGGCAGCTGGGCCTGGGCCGGGACCAGCTCCCCTGGGCCTTCGGCGGCCCCTTCGCGTGGGTGGGTCCCCCCGCCGCGGCGCCCAGCCACGCGGAGAGCCTGCTCGGGGGGGAGGTGGGCAGCCTGGCCACCGTCCCTCTCCTCTTCAAGGGGCGGGTCATCGGCTCCCTGAACCTGGGGCGGGGCCGGCCCCAGCCCTTCACCGGCTTCGACCTGGCCACCCTGGAGCCGCTGGCCCGCCACATCGCCAGCGCGCTGGCCAACGCGCGCCTCCTGGACGACGTGCGCCGCCGCGGCCAGGAGCGCGAGTCGCTGCTCGACGTGGGCCGCAGCATCTCCGAGCGCCTGGACCTGGTGGAGGTGCTGCCCCTCATCACGCGCAGCGTGAACCGGGTGATGGGGACGCAGCACTGCCTCCTCCTGCTGCGCTTCGGCGACCGCCTGCACGTGGCCGCGCAGGAGGGCTTCGAGCCGGACGTGCTGGAGATGATCGGCAGCCTGCGCGTGGGCGAGAGCCTCTCCGGCTGGGTGGCGCGCGAGGGCCAGGCCCTGGCCCTGGAGGACTTCCGCGCCGACCCCCGGGCCGGCTTCCTCGAGACCGCCGAGCGCTACGGCTACCGGTCCCTGCTGTGCGTCCCCCTGAAGCGCGCCGACGAGGTGCTGGGCACCCTGGAGGTGGTGACCAAGGAGCGACGGTGCTTCGGGCCCGAGGACCAGGCCCTCATGATGTCGTTCGCCGCGCAGGCCTCGGTGGCCATCGAGAACGCGCGCCTGTTCGAGGAGGCGCACCAGCGCCTGACCGAGCTCACCGAGGCCAACCGGCGCCTGGAGGAGCTGCACCGGCTGCGGCAGCAGTACCTGCGCAACGTCTCCCACGAGTTCCGGACCCCCCTCACCGTGATCAAGGGCTACGCGGAGTTCCTGCAGGAGAGCCCCCCCGCCGCCGACGCCCTCCGCGAGGTCCTGGGCATCGTCCTGGAGAGCTCCGACCGCCTCATCGACATGGTGGACACCCTCATCGACGTCAGCCGCATCGAGCAGGAGGAGGAGCCGGAGAAGCTGCTCCAGGTCCAGAGCCTCGACCTGGCCGAGCTGGCCCGCGGCTCCGTGGAGTCCTTCCGCTGGGCCGCCGCGCGCAAGAACATCGCCTTCGACCTGAAGTTCCCGGAGGGCACCCTCGTCCTGCACGGGGACCAGGGCCTCCTCCTCCAGGCCGTGCGCAAGCTCCTCGACAACGCGCTGAAATACAGCCCCTCGAACTCGCGCGTGGTGCTGAGGGGTGGCGAGGAGGACGGCGGCCTCTGGCTGGAGGTGGAGGACTCGGGCATCGGCATCGCGACGGAGCACCAGGGCCGGATCTTCGAGAAGTTCTACACCGTGGACGGCAGCCTCACGCGGCGCGTAGGCGGCACGGGAGTGGGGCTGTACCTGGTCCGCGAGATCGTGCGCCTGCACCAGGGATCCGTCTCCGTGCGCAGCCGGCTCGGCCAGGGAAGCGTGTTCTCGGTCCGCCTCCCGAGGAAGCTCCAGGGCACGTGGCGTCCCGCCCCCGTCTTCGCGACGCGCACCATCACGTGAACGTCCGGTCGCTGGTCGGCGCGCTGGCGGGCGCGCTTTCGTGGAGTGGGCTCGCCCTGGCCGCTCCCGCGCCCGCCGCCACTCCCCCGGAGCTGGCGCGCGCGCTGGAGCAGGCCTGGGCCGCCCGCGACGTGGCGGCCTATGCCGCGCTGTGGCGCTTCACCGCCCGGGAGGCCGAGGAGGCCGAGCGCGCGTTCGCCGCCGCCCAGATGGCGGCCGCGGGCAGCACGCTGCACGTCAGCCCGGGGCGGGCGGGCACGGCGGCGCGCGCCGTGCTGGCCGCGCAGGCCGCCTTCATCCGCGAGCCGCGCGGGCGCGTGGAGCAGTGGGTCTTCACGGCCGAGGAGGGCGCCGACGGATGGCGCGTCGTCTCCCGGCAGCTGGTGGGACAGATCGACGGCCTCGTCCACCTCTCGCTCGACGACAAGGCCTACCGCGCCGACGGCCTGGCCGTGCGCCTTCCCGACTTCGAGCTCCGCATGGAGCGCGGCGCGCTGTTCTCCGCGCCCCAGGAGCTCGGCCCCACCGTGCTCGTGTTCGTCGGGGAGGGGCGGGTGCGCGTCTCGCCGCAGCCGCCCACGGAGCGCGAGCAGCTCCGCCAGTTCTGCGGCCGTCCCGTCCTGGAGGCGGAGGTGCGCCAGGCCTTCATCCGCCTGCATCCCGCCGACCTCCACCGCGTGCTGGCCCCCGCGCGCTTCGAGCCGCTGGCCGATGGCGCGCGCTGGGTGCAGGCGGCCCGGCGCACCTACCGGGAGCAGGCCACGCGCTCCTTCGTGCTGGACGCCCCCGTCCCCGGATCGCCCTGGTGGCTCCTCCCCTCCCTGGGCGACGCCCTGGTCACCTTCGTGGCCGACGGCAAGGGCACGCTGACCTACGCCCTCAGCACGGGCGAGCCCGAGGACGTGACGCTCTTCGACCGCGCGCGCCGGCTGCAGGTCCTGCTCTACTCCTCCGCGGGGGGGCCGGCGCGCTACGACGAGGACGACGGGCGCGCCTACCACATCGTCCACCACGACCTGTCCGTCCGCTTCGAGCCGGAGCGGCTGCGCCTGGAGGGCGAGGACACCATCCGCGTGCGCCTGCTCGGGGGGGCCTCCACCCTGCGCCTCCGCCTGCACGACGACCTCCAGGTGCGCTCCGTGCGCTCGGCCCAGGTCGGCGAGCACCTCTTCTTCCGCGTCCGCAACCAGGACTCGCTGATGGTGTCCCTGGGGCCGCTCGCCGGCCGCACCGAGGAGTTCGACCTGACCGTGCGCTACGGCGGCGTCCACTCGCCCAAGCCGCTGGAGCACGAGCTGCTCCAGCTCCCCGAGCCGGAGGCGCCGGACGCCGGCTACGTGCTGGAGGACTCTCTCGTCTACAGCAACCAGACCGCGTGGTACCCGCGCGCCCCCACCGACCTCTACTCCCGCGGCACGTTCCGGCTCGACGTCCCCGAGCCGTGGCGGGCGGTGACGGGCGGGGCGCGTGTGGACGAGAGGAGCGCGGACGGGCGCCACCAGTCGGCGTACCTCCTGGACCGGCCCGGCCGCTACTTCTCGGTGGTCCTGGCGCGCCTGACGGAGGTGGGACAGGCCGAAGTGGGCGCGGTGCGGCTGCGCGCCTTCGGGCAGAACCGCACGCGCGACGACGCGGCACGCCTGCTGGAGGCCGCGCGCGACGTCCTCGGCTTCTACCAGGCGCTCTACGGCCCCTGCCCCTACCCCGAGCTGAACCTGGTGGCGCTGGAAGGCCGCATCCCCGGCGGCCACAGCCCGCCCGCGATGGTCATCGTCTCCGCGCGCCCACCGTTCCTGCGCGAGGCCCTGCGTGACGACCCCGCCAGCCTGCAGGACGTCCAGAACTTCTTCTTCGCCCACGAGTTGGCGCACCAGTGGTGGGGCCACGGCGTGGCCGGGCAGAACTACCACGAGCGCTGGCTCTCGGAGGGCACGTCGCAGTACGCCGCCGCCCTCTGGGCGCGCCACCGCCACGGCGAGCGCGTCTTCCAGGAGGTGCTCGCGCGCTTCGCCCGCTGGGCGCTGCGCAAGAGCGCGGATGGGCCCATCCACCTGGGCCAGCGTCTGGGCCACCTGCGGGCCGACCCGCAGGTGTTCCGCGCCGTGGTCTACAACAAGGGGGCCTACGTGCTCCACATGCTTCGCTCGCTGGTGGGCGACGAGCCGTTCTTCGAGGCGCTGCGGACCTTCCAGGCCACCCAGCGCTTCGCCAAGGCGGGCAGCGACGACCTGCGCGTGGCCCTGGAGCAGGCCTCCGGCCGGGCGCTATCCCCCTACTTCGACGAATGGGTGCTGGGCACCACCCTGCCCGAGCTGGTCGTGTCCCACCGCGTCACCTCGGCCAGCGCCTCCTTCCGCACCGTGGTGGAGGTGGCGGCCACGGGGTTGCCGGGACCCGTCCCCCTGGCCCTCACGGTGGCCCACGGCCAGGGGGAGGTGACGGAGATCGTCAACCTCCCCCCGGGCGGCGGGCGCTTCGTGATCGAGACCCCGGCGCGGCCGACGCGGATCCAGGCCAACGCCGCGCGCGCCCTGCTGGCGCGGGTGCGCCACTAGGCCCGGCCGGGGACGCCGCTCAGCGGTAGCGGTTGCGGCGGCCCTCTTCCTCGAGGTCCGCCACCTTCTGCTGGGCGGCGCCGAGGTCCTTGCGCGCCTGCTCCATCTGGTTGAGCAGGCCCGTGCGGTTGGTGCCGTAGAGGGTCGCGGTGAGGTCGTTGAGCGAGTTCTGGAGCTCGCCGATGCGCGTCTGGAGCCGGGTCACCTCGTCACGGGCCTCGGTGACCTGCTGGCGCCAGGCCGTCTCGCGCTCCGCGCGCAGCTCGTCCTCGGTCTTCTCGGCCGGCTTCTCCCCCGCCTTGGCCGCAGTGCCCGCGGCGGCGGCGGTGGTGGTGGTGGCGGCGGCGGGCGTCACCACGTCCACGGCCCCGGGCTGCGAGACCGTGCCCTTCCCCGCCGTGCCCAGCTCGTACTCCGTGTACGTCTTGGCCGGCTTCTTCCCGTCGCGCTCCCTGCGCTCCTTCTCACGCGCCGCCAGCTCGCCCAGGTTCTGGTCCTGGGCAGAGGCCACGCCGGAGACGAGCAGCAACATCACGACAAGACCTTGCACCCGCATGGTACGTACTCCTCCGAACACGCCGATGGGGCGTGCCAGACATTATAGGGAACGCCCCGCGCCTACGGAAGCAGGGCGGCCAGGAGGCTGCGGAGCTCCTTGGCCTTCTTGTTGGCCGGCTCCAGCTCCAGCGCCTTCTCCACCGTGGCCCTGGCCTTCTTGTACTCGTTCTTCATGAAGTGGTCGAGGGCCTTGCTGGTGAGCGCCTCGGCGTTGGCCCGGGTGGCCTCGGCGCGCGTGAGCCCGAGCAGGCGCCGGATGCCGGCGTGCGCGGGATCGAGCCGGGCCGCCTCCTCGAGCAGGGGCAGCGCCTTCTCGGGGGCCCGCTCGCGCAGGTGGCGCCGCGCGGAGTCCAGGGCGCGCGCCGCGTCCTCGCTGGCCGGTGGGCCCTCGGGGAGCGGCGTGAGGACGAGCTCCTCCCGTGCCGGTGCGCCCGGGGCCGGGGCGCTCGGGACGGCGGGCCCGGGAGCCCGGACACCTGAGGCCGGAGGACTCGCAGCCGCGCTCGGCGCCGGGCCACTTGGGGCCGGGGCACTCAGCGCAGGGGCGCTGGGAGCAGGGGCGCTGGGAGCAGGGGCGCTCGGAGCAGGGGCGCTCGGAGCAAGGCCACTCGGGGCCGTGACCGCGCGCGGCGGCGCGGCCGGCGGGTGGGGAACGACGGGCGGCGGCGTGGCGGTGGCCACGGCGGCCGCGGGTGGCCGCGCCGGGACGGCTACGGTCGCCGGAGAGGGCACCTCCGGCACGGGCGGCCGCGAAGGAGTGGCCGCGGCCGGCGACGCGGCCGCGGGCGGCGATGCCGGAACGGGCGGAGGCGGGGCCGCCGCCACGGGGGCCACGGCCGCGACCGGCATCTGCGGCGCGGGCGCCGGCCCCGGCGCCGGAGGCGGGGGAGGCGGGGCCGCCACAACCGGGGGGGCGGGCCGCACCACGACCGTCTCCGCCTGGCGGCGCGTCGCCAGCACGCTGGCGCAGCGGTCGCGGATCTCGCGGGCCAGGGCGTGCGACGGCAGCGCCTCCAGGGCCTCCTCCGCCGCCGCCCGCGCCTCGTCGAGGTTGCCCAGGGCCAGGTGCTCCTGCGCGGTGGCCACCAGCGCTTCGGCCGTGCGGCGGCCCGCCTCCTCCTCGAGGTACCGCCGCAGGTCCTGCGCCTTCGCGTTGCCGGGAGCGAGCCGGGCGAGCCGGTCCGCGATCTTCAAGGCCAGCTCCATGTCGCCGTCCGCGGCGTAGGCGAGGGCCATCCCGGAGAGCTGCTCCGCCTCCCGCTCGTGCATGGCCGCCTGCACTTCCGCGGCCAGGCGGGCGGCCTCCGCGTCGTCGGGGTTCAGCTCGAGGACCTTGCGGCAGAGCGTGATCGCCTGCTGGAACCGCCCCTCCGCGTGCGCGCGCTCCGCCTCCGACCGGATCTCCGCCAGCTCGTGCTCGACCCGGCGCTGCAGGCCCTCCGCCTCCACCTGGCGCACCAGCGCCTTGGCTGCCTCGGACTCCGGCACGAGGCTGAGCGCCTCGCGGGCCGCGAGCTGGGCGCGCTCGAGGTCTCCCTGGGTGAGGGCCTCCCGCGCCTCCTGGGCGAGGCGGTAGGCCCGCGCCGCGGGCGCTTCCCGCTCGGGGGCGCGGGGCTGGTCGCCGGCCAGGTCCGCGAGGGCGTCCGCCATCTCGTCGAGCGACGCGTAGCGGTGGTCCACCTCGCGGGCCAGCGCCTTCATCACGATCTGCTCCAGGCGGGGGGAGAACTCGGTGGCGGGCAGCAGC
>DATBIO010000082.1:0-24920 GCA_036556965.1 Vicinamibacteria bacterium | reverse complement strand
GCTCGTGGCCAAGGAGGGCGAGTTCGCCCAGGTCAAGCTCCCGTCGGGCGAGATCCGCAAGATCCACGTGGACTGCGTGGCCACCGTCGGCCAGATCGGCAACATCGAGCACAAGAACGTCTCCTTCGGCAAGGCCGGGCGCGCGCGCTGGCTGGGCCGCCGGCCCCACAACCGCGGCGTGTCCATGAACCCCGTGGACCACCCGCACGGGGGAGGGGAGGGCAAGACCTCCGGCGGCCGCCACCCGGTGACGCCGTGGGGCAAGCCCACCAAGGGCGCCAAGACGCGCAACAACAAGCGCACCCAGAAGTTCATCGTCAAGCGGCGGAAGGCTTAACCATGGCACGCTCACTGAAGAAGGGCCCCTTCATCGACGACCACCTCATGAAGAAGGTGGAGGCGATGAACGCGGCCGGCGACCGCAAGGTCATCAAGACCTGGTCGCGCCGCTCCACCATCACCCCGGAGATGGTCGGCCACACCCTGGCCGTCTACAACGGGCGCAAGTTCATCCCCGTCTACATCACCGAGAACATGGTGGGGCACAAGCTGGGCGAGTTCTCGCCCACGCGCACCTTCAAGAGCCACTCCTCCCGCGTGGAGAAGGTGGCCAAGGTGGCGGGGGCGCCGCCGGCGGCCCCGGCCAAGCCGTAGGGAGCCGGTGATGCTGGAAGTGAAGGCGGAAAGCAAGTACGTGCGGACCTCGGCCCAGAAGGCGGGCCTGGTGCTGGAGCTGATCCGCGGCAAGCGGGCGGCGGAGGCCCTCTCCATCCTGCGCTTCACCAACAAGTCGGTGGCGCGCGAGATCGAGAAGACCCTGCGCTCGGCCATCGCCAACGCGGTGCAGGTGGCGGACCGCAACCAGCGCCGGCGCCTGGACGAGGACGACCTCTACGTGAAGGCGGCCTACGCCAACCAGGGCCCGTCCTTCAAGCGCGTGCGCCCGGCGCCCATGGGCCGCGCCTACCGGGTGGTGAAGCGGACCACGCACCTCGTGGTGCACGTCGCGGAAAGGGAGTCGTAAGAACATGGGCCAGAAGGTTCATCCCATCGGGTTCCGGCTGGGCTTCAACAAGACCTGGCGCAGCCGCTGGTACGCGGAGCGCGACTACAGCAACCTCCTGCACGAGGACCTGGTCCTGAAGAAGGACCTCAAGAAGCGGTTCTCCCACGCCGGGGTGGCCAAGGTCGAGGTGGAGCGCGCGGCCAGCAAGCTGAAGATCACCATCTTCACCTCGCGCCCGGGCATCATCATCGGCCGCAAGGGCGCCGAGGTGGACAAGCTCAAGCAGGAGATCCAGAAGAAGACGGGCAAGGAGGTCTTCATCAACATCCAGGAGATCCTGAAGCCCGAGCTGGACGCCCAGCTGGTGGCGGAGTCGGTGGCCATGCAGCTCGAGAAGCGCATCGCCTTCCGCCGCGCCATGCGCAAGGCGGTGGACGCCGCCCTGCGCTTCGGGGCCAAGGGGATCAAGGTGCGCGTGTCCGGCCGCCTGAACGGCGCGGAGATCGCGCGCTCCGAGTGGTACCTGCACGGCCAGCTCCCCCTGCACACCCTGCGCGCGGACATCGACTACGGCCTGCACGAGGCGCGCACCGCCTTCGGGCAGATCGGGGTGAAGTGCTGGATCTACAAGGGCGAGCAGGACGCGCCGCGGCCCTACAAGCCGCTGGCCTAGGACATGGAGACGAGGAAGGCAGTCATGTCGGTCTCCGCAGGGGAGGCTTTCCTCGGATCGGCGAGGCGGGATCCACTCCCGCCGAGTCGGTTGACGAGCTAGGGGCCGGAGCGAGGACGCGCTTATGTTGATGCCCAAGAAGGTCAAGTTCCGGAAGCAGCAGCGGGGACGCATGAAGGGCAAGGCCTGGACGGGGTCCACGGTCTCCTTCGGCGACTACGGGCTCAAGGCCCTCGAGTGCGGCTGGGTGACGGCCCGCGAGATCGAGGCCGGCCGCATCGCCATCACCCGCTTCATCAAGAGGTCCGGCCGCATCTGGATCCGCCTCTTCCCGGACAAGCCCATCACCAAGAAGCCGCAGGAGACGCGTATGGGCAAGGGCAAGGGGGCCCCCGACCAGTGGGTGGCCGTGATCAAGCCCGGCCGCATCCTCTACGAGATGGAGGGAGTACCGGAGAAGGAGGCGCGCGAGGCGCTGCGCCTGGCCGCGCACAAGCTCTCCGTCCGGACCAGGTTCGTGAAGCGCACCGAGGTGGAGGTGGGGTTGTGAGACCGGAGAAGTTCCGGGAGATGAGCGACGACGAGCTGCGGGGCAAGGAGCGGGAGTTGCAGGAGCAGCTGTTCAAGCTCCGCTTCCAGCGCGCGGTCGGCCAGCTCACCAACCCGCTGAAGATCCGTGAGACCCGCCGCGACATCGCGCGGGTGAAGACCATCCTGCGGCAGAAGGGCCAGGCGGCCCAGGTCGCGAGGTAGAGAAGGCAATGGCTGCCAAGAAGAAGACGGAGAACGCGGGGGCCGCGCTGGCCGCCGCCGACGGCCCCCCCGCGGGCAAGGCGCGCCGTCGCAACGAGCAGGTGGGCATCGTGGTGAAGGCCAAGATGCAGAAGAGCGTGGTGGTGGCGGTGGAGCGGATGGTCCAGCACCCGATGTACCGCAAGACCATCAAGCGCACGTCCACCTTCATGGCCCACGACGAGAAGGGGGCCCGGGCGGGCGACACCGTGCGCATCGTGGAGACCAGGCCGCTGAGCAAGCACAAGCGGTGGCGGGTGGAGGAGATCCTCGGACGCGGGTCCGACGCTCCCGAGCTGCCCGCCGAAGGCGTGTAGGAGGAGAGGCCCGCCATGATCCAGATGCGGACCATCCTCGACGTGGCCGACAACTCCGGCGCGCGCAAGATCTCCATGATCCTGCCCCTGGGGGGGTCCACCGGCCGCTACGCGGGGCTCGGCGACATCATCACCGCCAACGTCAAGGAGTCGGCCCCCGACGCCCCCGACGCCGTGAAGAAGGGCAAGGTGGTGAAGGCGGTGATCGTGCGCTGCGTCAAGGAGACGCGGCGCCGCGACGGCTCCTACATCCG
Organism: Vicinamibacteria bacterium; assembly: GCA_036556965.1. Lineage (GTDB taxonomy): Bacteria > Acidobacteriota > Vicinamibacteria > Fen-336 > Fen-336 > DATBIO01. The sequence continues at coordinate 21,878 of DATBIO010000082.1, read as the reverse complement.
CTTCGACCGCAACGCGGCCGTGCTCATCAACGACGCGGGGGAGCCCGTGGGCACGCGCGTCTTCGGGCCGGTGGCGCGCGAGCTGCGCGACAAGAAGTTCATGAAGATCGTCTCCCTGGCCCCGGAGGTGCTGTAGCCATGGCCGCCGCGGTTCAGGAGCGGACCCGCATCCGCCTGCGCAAGGGCGATACCGTGCAGGTCACGGCGGGCAAGGACGCCGGGAAGACGGGGAAGGTGCTGAAGGTGCTGCCCGAGAAGAACCGGGTCATCGTGCAGGGGGTCAACTTCGTCAAGAAGCACACCCGGCCCAACCCCCAGCGGAACATCAAGGGCGGCATCGCCGAGCGCGAGGGCTCCATCCACGCCAGCAACGTGATGGTGGTGTGCGGGGAGTGCGGCAAGCGGACGCGCATCGGGGCCAAGGTGCTGGCCGACGGCAAGAAGGCCCGCATCTGCCGCCGTTGCGAGGGAGTGCTGGACAAGTGAGCAAGGACGAGAAGAAGCAGAAGCCGGCGGGCAAGGAGCAGGGCGGCAAGGGCAGGGACGGCGCGCCCGAGGGCAAGGCCAAGGCCCGCGCCCACGCCGTGCCCGCGGGGCCCAAGGTCCCCGCGCGCATCCGCGAGCGCTACGTGAACGACGTGGTGCCCCGCCTGTTGAAGGAGGGGAGCTACCCCAACGTCATGGCCGTGCCCCGCCTGAGCAAGGTGGTGGTGAACATGGGCGTGGGCGAGGCCACCCAGAACATCAAGGTGCTGGACACGGCCATGGAGGAGCTGGGCCGCATCACGGGCCAGAAGCCGGCCATGCGCCGCTCGCGCAAGTCCATCGCCGCCTTCCGCCTGCGCGAGGGCATGCCCATCGCCGCCACCGTGACCCTGCGCGGCGAGCGCATGTACGAGTTCGTGGACCGGCTGTTCAACGTGGCGCTGCCCCGCGTGCGCGACTTCCGCGGCGTGCCCACCAGCGCCTTCGACGGGCGCGGGAACTACACGCTGGGGCTCAAGGACCAGCTCATCTTCCCCGAGGTGGACTACGCCAAGGTGGAGAAGCTGCGCGGCATGAACGTCACCTTCGTGACCACCGCCCGCACGGACGAGGAGAGCCGCACCCTCCTCTCCTACCTGGGCATGCCCTTCCGTACCCAGGCGTCCTAAGCAAAGGAGCGACGGTGGCCAAGCTCTCCCTGATCGCCAAGTCCCAGCGGGCGCCGAAGTTCGCCGTCCGCAAGTACACGCGGTGCCGCCGTTGCGGCCGGCCGCGGGCCTACATCCGCAAGTTCCAGCTCTGCCGGATCTGCTTCCGGGACCTCGCCCTCGCCGGCGAGATCCCGGGCGTGATCAAGGCCAGCTGGTAGTCGAAAGGTCGAGAGGAACCCTGCGATGAACATGACGGATCCCGTCGCGGACATGATCACCCGGATTCGGAACGGAGTCCGGGCCAAGCTGCCCAGGGTGGACGTCCCCTTCTCCAAGCTCAAGGGGGAGATCGCCCGCATCCTGAAGGACGAGGGCTACATCACCAACTTCAAGGTGGCCGAGGACAACAAGCAGGGGATGCTGCGCGTCTACCTGAAGTACGGCCCGGGCATGGAGAGGGTCATCACCGACCTGCAGCGGGTGAGCCGCCCCGGCTGCCGCATCTACTGCGGCAAGGGCGAGATCCCCCGCGTGTACGGCGGGCTGGGGATCAACATCATCTCCACCTCCCGCGGGCTCATGACGGGCAAGACGGCGGCGCGCGAGGGGGTCGGCGGCGAGATCCTCTGCAACGTCTGGTAAGGGAGCGAGCATGTCGCGCGTAGGACGCAAGCCCATCACCCTGCCCAAGGACGTCAAGGTGTCCATCGGGCCCCGTGCCCTCGAGGTGCAGGGGCCCAAGGGCAAGCTGACCACCCCGGTGCCGCCCGGCATCTCCTTCAAGATGGAGGACGGGGCCCTGGCCGCCAGCCGCCAGGGCGAGGAGAGCCAGGACAAGGCCTTCCACGGCCTGGCCCGCGCCCTCGCCCAGAACGCGATCAAGGGCGTCACCGAGGGCTTCAGCAAGGAGCTCGACATCGTCGGCGTGGGCTACAAGGCCCAGCTCGACGGCAACAAGGTGGTGCTCTCCCTCGGCTTCTCGCACCCGGTGGAGTACCGCATCCCGGACGGCATCAAGATCGCGGTGGACAAGCAGACGCGCATCACCGTGACCGGCATCGACCGCCAGCGGGTGGGCCAGGTGGCGGCGGAGATCCGCCAGCTGCGCAAGCCCGACCCCTACAAGCAGAAGGGCATCCGCTACGTGGGCGAGGTGCTCAAGAAGAAGGCGGGCAAGGCGGGGGCTACCGGCGCCAAGTAGAGCGGGGAACGCCCGGGGCGACGACCCCGAGCAGCGCCCGCGAGGAACGCGATGAAGAGCAAAGAGGAGATCCGGCAGCGCATCAAGGCGCGCATCCGCAAGAAGGTGGCGGGCACGGAGAGCCGGCCGCGCCTGGCCGTGTACCGGAGCCAGTCCCACATCTACGCCCAGGTCATCGACGACGACGCCGGCCGCACCCTGGTGGCCGCCTCCAGCGTGGAGAAGACCGCGCGCGCGGCGAGCAAGCGCGGGGCCAACGTCGAGTCGGCCAAGGCCATCGGCAAGCTGGTCGCCGAGCGCGCGAAGGAGAAGGGGATCGAGGCGGTGGTCTTCGACCGCGGTGGCTTCCACTACCACGGCCGCATCAAGGCCCTGGCCGACGCCGCCCGTGAGGCGGGGCTGAAGTTCTAGACGGCATTGACCTCGGAGAGCGCAACGGGCGGTCGCCGCGGTAAAGAGACTCGATGAAGAATGTGACCGAGAAGATCGATATCGGGGGCCTGGAGCTCAAGGACCAGGTCGTCTCCATCAACCGCGTGACCAAGGTCGTGAAGGGGGGCAAGAACCTCTCCTTCAGCGCCCTCGTGGTCATCGGGGACGGGGCCGGCCACGTCGGCTACGGCATGGGCAAGGCGCGCGAGGTCTCCTCCGCCATCAAGAAGGGCGTGGAGGCGGCCAAGAAGAACATCGTGCGCGTGCCCATGACGGACAAGGGCTCCACCATCCCCCACACCGTGAACGGGCGCTTCGGCTCGGGCAGCGTGCTGCTCAAGCCCGCTTCCGAGGGCACGGGCGTGATCGCGGGGGGCGCCGTGCGCGCGGTGATCACGGCGGCCGGGATCCAGAACATCCTCACCAAGAGCCTGGGCTCCACCACCCCCCACAACGTGGTCAAGGCCACGGTGGACGCCCTCCTCAAGCTCAAGCGGCCGGAGCGCGTGGCGCGCCTGCGCGGCAAGGCGGTGGCCGACGTCATGGGCTACGAGGAGAAGCCGGCCAAGGCGGCGGCCCCCGCGGCGGGCCCCGCTCCGGAGCCGGAGCCGGAGCCGGAGGCGGTGGCGGAGGGGCCGGAGGGTGGCGACACCACCCCCGCGACCGAGGTCTAGGCCATGGCGAAGACGGACAAGGGCACGGTCAAGGTCAAGATGATCGGCAGCGTGATCGGCTGCCCCGACAAGCAGCGCGCCACCGTGCGCGGCCTGGGGCTGCGCCGGATGCACCAGGTGGTGGAGCTGGAGGACACGCCGGCGGTGCGCGGGATGGTGAAGAAGGTCCCGCACCTGGTGGCCTTCGTCGAGTAGCCGTCCGCGGGACGGGAGAGAAGAGGGGACGACAGTGGGACTCGAGAATCTGAAGCCGGCGCGCGGTTCGGTGCGCGAGCGCAAGCGCGTGGGGCGGGGCCCGGGCAGCGGCCTGGGCAAGACCTCCGGGCGCGGGGAGAAGGGCCAGAAGAGCCGGAGCGGCTACGCGCACAAGGTGGGGTTCGAGGGCGGCCAGATGCCGCTGCACCGCCGCGTGCCCAAGCGGGGCTTCACCAACATCTTCCGCAAGGAGTTCGCGGTGGTGAACCTGGGCCGGCTGGACGCCTTCGAGGCGGGCACCATCGTCACCCCCGAGCTGCTGCGCGAGCACGGGCTCATCAAGGCGCGGCTGCCCCTCAAGGTCCTGGGCAAGGGCGCCCTCACCAAGCCGCTGACCGTGCGCGCGCACCGGTTCTCGGCGGGGGCCCAGCAGGCCATCACCCAGGCCGGCGGCACCGCCGAGGTCATCGAAGGCTGAGGGGCGGAGCAGGGCGGAGAGGGCAGGGACCATGCTGCAGAGCCTGAAGAACATTTGGGACATCCCGGACCTGCGCAAGAGGGTGCTCTTCACCCTCGCCATGCTGGCCGTCTACCGGCTGGGCAACCACGTGCCCACCCCCGGCATCAACGCGCAGGCCCTCATCGACTTCTTCGAGCAGAACAAGGGCAACTGGTTCGGCCTGGTGGACATGTTCTCGGGCGGGAACCTGGCCAAGGTCACCATCTTCGCCCTCGGCATCATGCCGTACATCTCGGCCAGCATCATCCTGCAGCTCCTCACCGTGGTCTGGCCCTACCTGGAGAAGCTGAGCAAGGAAGGCGAGCTGGGCCGGCGCAAGATCACCCAGTACACGCGCTACGGCACCGTGATGCTCTCCGTGGTCCAGTCGCTGGGCATCGCCGTCTTCCTGGAGAAGCAGAACCTGCAGGGCTTCCGCATCGTGGACAGCCCGGGCTGGGGCTTCAAGCTCATGACCGTGCTCACCCTGACCACGGGCACCGCCTTCATCATGTGGCTGGGCGAGCAGATCACCGACCGCGGCATCGGCAACGGCATGAGCCTGCTGATCTTCGCCGGCATCGTGGTGGGCTTCCCGGGCGGGGCCATCGACACCTTCCAGCGCATCCAGCGCGGCGACCTCAGCCTCATCGCCGCCCTCGTGCTGCTGAGCATGATGGTGGTGGTGGTGGGGGCCATCGTCTTCGTGGAGCGCGGGCAGCGGCGCATCACCGTGCAGTACGCCAAGCGCGTGGTGGGACGGCGCATGTACGGGGGCCAGTCCACCCACCTCCCCCTGCGCGTGAACACGGCGGGCGTCATCCCCGTGATCTTCGCCTCCTCCATCATCGCCTTCCCCCAGACCATCCTCTCCTTCTTCCAGGCCAACAACGAGTGGGTGCGGAGCCTGAACGAGCAGCTGCAGTGGGGCATGCCCCTCTACATCCTGCTCTACGTCACCTTCATCATCTTCTTCTGCTACTTCTACACCTCCATCGTCTTCAACCCCGACGACGTGGCGGAGAACATGCGGAAGTACGGGGGCTTCATCCCCGGCATCCGCCCGGGCAAGCGCACCGCGGAGCACCTCGACCACATCCTGGGCCGCATCACCTTCGGGGGCGCCATCTACCTGGCCCTCATCGCCCTCCTGCCCGAGTTCCTCATCACGGGGGTGAAGGTGCAGTACCTGCCCTGGGTCGGCCCCGGTCTCGACACCTTCTTCACCAACAACGGGCTGAACTGGATCACCGAGGGGCTGGGCCTCAACTTCTACTTCGGCGGCACCTCGCTCCTGATCATCGTGGGCGTGGCCATGGACACCGTGGCCCAGGTGGAGGCGCAGCTGGTCATGCGCCACTACGACGGGTTCGCGGGGCCGGGCAAGGGCCGGAGGATCCGTGGCCGACGCTGACGCCCGCTCCGAACGCGGGGCCGCCGGGGACGCGCGCCTGCGCGTCATCTTCCTGGGTCCCCCGGGGGCGGGCAAGGGGACGCAGGCCGCGCGCCTGGCCGCCTACGTGCGCGTGCCCCGCATCTCCACGGGGGACATCCTGCGCGACGCCATCGCCGCCGGCACCCCCCTGGGCCAGCAGGCGGGCCCGCTGATGGAGAAGGGCGGGCTGGTGCCGGACGAGCTGCTGATCGGCATCGTCCAGGAGCGCATCCTCCAGCCGGACTGCCGCGCGGGCTACATCTTCGACGGCTTCCCTCGCACCCTGCGCCAGGCGGAGGGCTTCGAGGGCATGGTGGGCGGCGACCTCACCGCGACCATGCTGATCTTCAACGTGGACGTGCCGCGGGGGGAGCTGCTGCGCCGCCTCTCCGGGCGCCGCTGGTGCCCGAAGTGCCAGGCCACCTACCACCTGGAGGCCAACCCGCCGCGGGAGGACTCGCGCTGCGACCGCGACGGGACCCCCCTCATCCAGCGCGAGGACGACAAGGAGACGGCGGTGGCGCGGCGCCTGGCCGAGTACGACCAGAGGACGGCCCCCCTCATCGAGTACTACCGGGGGCGCGCCCGCTTCCACACCGTCGACGGCCACCGCGCGGTGGACGCGGTGTTCGCGGAGCTGGTCGCCATCGTGGACGGCGCGCGGCCGGCGCGGGAAGCGAGCGCTTGAGCACGACCAAGTCCTGGAGCGAGCTGCAGAGCATGCACCGCGCCTGCCGCATCGTGGTGGACACCCTGGACGTGCTGGCCCAGGCCGCGCAGCCCGGGGTCACCACCCGGGAGCTGGACCGGATCTCGCGCGACTGCATCGAGAAGGCGGGGGCCAAGCCTGCCTTCCTGGGCTACCGGGGGTACCCGGCCACCCTCTGCATCTCGGTGAACGAGGAGGTCGTGCACGGCATCCCGGGCAAGCGCAAGCTGCGGGAGGGCGACATCGTCGGCCTGGACCTGGGCTGCATCGTGGCCGGCTTCTACGGGGACTCCGCGCGCACGGTGGGGGTGGGAAAGGTCAGCCCCGAGGCCCAGCGGCTGATGGACGTGACCGAGCAGTCGCTCATGCACGCCATCGCGCAGTGCCATCCCGGGCGGCGCATCGGCGACATCGGCCACGCCGTGCAGAGCCACGCCGAGGCCAGCGGCTTCTCGGTGGTGCGCCAGTTCGTGGGGCACGGCATCGGCACCAGCCTCCACGAGGAGCCCCAGGTCCCGAACTACGGCCCCCCCGGGCGCCGCGAGCGCCTGGTGCCGGGCATGTGCCTGGCCCTGGAGCCCATGCTGAACGCCGGCCGGCCCGAGGTCCGCACCCTGGGCGACGGGTGGACGGCGGTGACGGCGGACGGCAGCCTGTCCGCCCACTTCGAGCTGTCGGTGGCGGTCATGCCGGAGGGCCCCTGGGTCCTGTCCGCGCCCTACCCCTTCGAGGGCAAGGCCGCGAGTGCCTGACCGACGGGAGGTCAACGGCCGGGTGGTGGAGTCGCTGCCGAGCGCGCTGTTCCGCGTGGAGCTGGAGGCGGAGGGGCGCCCGCAGGTCACCGCCCACCTGACCCCGGAGGCCAACCTCCTGCGGCTTCGCCAGGGGGACGGGGTGGTGGTGGAGCTCTCCGGGGGAGACGCGCGCCGGGGCCGTATCGTCCGGCGGCGAAACTAGGGTAGAATTAATGGTTTGTCGGCTCGCCAGCGGTCTGGAGTGAGACAGTGAAGGTCAGGTCATCGGTCAGGAAGATCTGTGTCAAGTGCAAGGTGGTGCGCCGCCAGGGAGTGGTCCGCATCATCTGCACCAACCAGAAGCACAAGCAGAGGCAGGGGTAGACAGATGGCACGCATCGCCGGCATCGACCTCCCGCGCCAGAAGCGCGTGGAGATCGCCCTCACCTACATCTTCGGCATCGGGGTGACCCGCGCGAACCGCATCCTGGGCCAGGCCGGCATCGGCCCGGATGTCCGCGTGAAGGACCTGTCCGAGGAGGAGGTGAGCCGCATCGCCCGCGTCATCGACTCCGAGGGCGGCGTGGAAGGCGACCTCCGCAAGGACGTGGCCATGAACGTGAAGAGGCTCATGGAGGTCGGCTCGTACCGCGGCATGCGGCACCGCCGGAACCTGCCCGTGCGCGGCCAGCGCACCCACACCAACGCGCGCACGCGCAAGGGCCCGCGCCGGGCGCTCATCAAGCCCAAGGCCGCGGCGGCCCCCAAGCCGTAAGGAGCGAAGATGGCCAGCACCACCCCCGCCAAGCCCGCCACGGGCGGAAGCAAGAAGGGCAAGAAGGAGAAGCGGCACGTCGTCCACGGCATCGCCCACATCCACGCCTCCTTCAACAACACGCACGTGACCATCACCGACCTGGAGGGCAACGTCGTGGCCTGGTCCAGCGCGGGCACCCTGGGCTTCAAGGGCTCGCGCAAGGGCACCCCCTTCGCCGCCCAGCAGGCCGCCGCCGCCGCCGCCACCGCGGCCAAGGAAGCGGGGCTGCGCTCGCTGGACATCCGCGTGAAGGGGCCGGGCAGCGGGCGCGAGTCCGCCATCCGCGCCCTGCAGAGCGTCGGGGTGGAGATCAAGTCCATCAAGGACGTCACCCCCATCCCCCACAACGGCTGCCGGCCCCCCAAGCGGCGCCGGGTCTAGGAGTAGTAGCAAGTGGCTCGATACACCGGACCAGTCTGCCGGCTCTGCCGGCGGGAGGGCATGAAGCTCTTCCTGAAGGGCGACCGCTGCTTCACCGAGAAGTGCGCCATCGAGAAGCGCAACTACGCCCCGGGCCAGCACGGCAAGGGCGCGCGGGTGAAGACCAAGCTGCAGGGATACGGGCTGCAGCTGCGCGAGAAGCAGAAGGCGAAGCGGCTCTACCGCATGCAGGAGGGGCAGTTCGCGCTGTTCTTCGACCGGGCCAGCCAGGAGAAGGGCGTGGTCGGCGAGCAGCTGCTGAGCAAGCTGGAGCGGCGGCTGGACAACGTGGTCTACCGCCTCGGCTTCGGCTCCTCGCGCGACCAGGGCCGCCAGCTCGTGCGCCACGGCCACGTGCGCGTCAACGAGCGGAAGGTGAACATCCCCTCCTACCAGGTGGAGGAGGGCGACGTGGTGAGCCTGTCCCCGCGCGCGGCCAAGAACGTCCTCGTGGCGCAGTCGGTGGAGTCCGTCAAGGGGCGCGGCGTGCCGCGCTGGCTCGAGCTCGACGCCGCCGCCATGAAGGGGAAGGTCCTGTCCATGCCCGCGCGCGAGGACGTGAACTTCCCCATCCAGGAGCAGCTCATCGTCGAGCTGTACTCGAAGTAAACGCCGGAAGGCGAGCCCAGCGAGGCTCCGCGGCGCGCGCGGCCGGCGCGCGCGCTTCAATCGAAGACGGGAGGTCGTCAGACGATGCTGTGGAAGGGATTCCAGAAGCCGAAGCGGATCGAGGTCGAGCGCGAGTCGCTCACCGACACCTTCGGCCGCTTCACCGCGCAGCCGTTCGAGCGCGGGTTCGCCACCACCGTGGGCAACGCCCTGCGCCGCGTGCTGCTGTCGAGCATCGAGGGCGCGGCCATCACCGCGGTGCGCGTGGAGGGCGTCCTGCACGAGTTCTCCCCCATCCCGGGGGCGATGGAGGACACCACCGACCTCATCCTCAACCTCAAGCGCATGCCCCTGAAGATGCACGTCGAGCACCCCAAGACCCTCATGCTCAAGACGTCGGAGGCGGGAGAGGTGAAGGCCTCGCACATCACCCCCGACCCCGACATCGAGATCCTCGACCCCGACTCCCACGTGGCCACCCTCGGCCAGGGCTCCACCCTCTCCGTGGAGATGCGCGTGAAGCAGGGACGGGGCTACGTCTCCGCGGACAAGAACTTCGACGAGGACCTGTCCATCGGCTGGATCCCCGTGGACTCCGTCCACTCGCCGATCAAGAAGGTCAACTACTTCGTGGAGAACGCCCGCGTGGGCCAGGCCACCGACTACGAGAAGCTCACCCTCGAGGTCTGGACCAACGGCGCCGTCTCGCCGCGCGACGCGGTGGGCCTGGCCGCCAAGCTCATGAAGGACCACCTCTCCATCTTCATCAACCTGGAGGAGGACGAGGAGGACGAGGAGACGCCGGCCACCATCCCCGACGAGGACCGCGAGGCGTTCTACGAGAAGCTGGGCAAGAGCGTGGACGAGATGGAGCTGTCCGTGCGCTCCTACAACTGCCTGAAGAACGCGAACATCCGGACCATCGGGGAGCTGGTGCAGAAGACCGAGGCCGAGATGCTCAAGACCAAGAACTTCGGCCGGAAGTCGCTCAACGAGATCAAGGAGATCCTGGGCGGGATGGGCCTGTCGCTGGGCATGAAGCTCGAGGGCTTCCCCACCTCCCCGGGCCAGTAGCGCCATGCGCCACCGCGTCGCCCACCGCAAGCTGGGGCGGGTCACGCCCCACCGCACGGCCATGCTCCGCAACATGGCCACCTCGCTCTTCGACAAGGAGCGCATCCGCACCACCCTGGTGAAGGCCAAGGAGCTGCGGCCCTACGCCGAGCGCCTGATCACCATGGCCAAGCGCGACCTGAACCGGCTGCACGCGCGCCGGCTGGTCGCCCGCGACATCCAGGACGCCGCCGTGCTGCGCAAGCTGTTCGACACCCTGGGCGCCCGCTTCACCAGCCGGCCGGGCGGCTACACGCGCATCCTGCGCCTGGGCCCGCGCCGGGGCGACGGCGCGGAGATGGCCATCCTGGAGCTGCTGGGCTCCGAGTACCAGCCCGAGAAGAAGGGCGACAAGGACAAGAAGCCCGCGGCCAAGGCCGCTCCCAAGGGCGAGGCCAAGGGCGCCAAGGCCCCGGCGGGGAAGAAGGCGGCCAAGGGCACGAAGGCGGAGGCGAAGGCCGGCGAGTAGCGCGTCGGCCGTCGCGGGACGACGAGGGCAGGCCATCCGGCCTGCCCTTTCTTCATCTGCGGTCGCTCGCGGCGCCCGGCGCGGCCACCACCACCTGGCCGCCCTTCATCACGAAGGCCACCTTCTCGAGCAGGGTGACGTCGCGCGTGGGGTCGCCCGCCACCGCCACCAGGTCGGCGTAGTGCCCGGGCGCCACCTGCCCCACCCGGTCGGACCACCCGAGCAGGTCGGCGGCGGAGACGGTGGCGGCCTGGATGGCCTGCATGGGGGTGAGGCCCCAGCGGACCATGTGCGCGAACTGCTTCGCGTTCCAGCCGTGCGGGTAGACGCCGGCGTCCGTCCCGTAGGCGATCTTCACCCCCGCGCGCGCCGCCTTCTGGAAGTTCTCGCGCTGCCGGCGGCCGATCTGCCGCTCCTTCTCGATGATCTTCTCCGGGTATCCCATGCGCGCGAACTCGGCCACGATGTAGTCGTCGTTGTAGACGTCCGCCACCAGGTAGGTCCCGCGCTCCTTCATGAGGCGGATCCCCTCGTCGTCGAGGAGGCTGCCGTGCTCGACGGAGGCCACCCCCGCCAGCACGGCGCGCTTGATGCCCTCCGTGCCGTGGGCATGGGCGGCCACCCTGCGGCCCCACATGGCCGCCTCCTCCACCGCCGCCTTCATCTCCTCCAGCGTGTACTGGGGCGCGCCCACCGACTCCTCCTCCGAGAGCACGCCCGCCGTGGCCACCAGCTTGATGACGTCGGCGCCGTTCTTGACCTCGAAGCGGACGAGCTTGCGGATCTCGGCCTCGCCGTCGGCGATGCCCGAGAACTCCCCGAACTTGAGGTACGGGGAGAAGCCGCTCAGGTCGGCATGGCCCCCGGTGGCCCCCACGGCCAGGGTGGCCACCTGCATGCGGGGGCCGACCACCCGTCCCTCGTCGATGGCCTTGCGCAGGGCCACATCGATGAACTCGCCCGCCCCCACGTCGCGGACGGTGGTGAACCCGGCCTCCAGCGTGCGCCGCGCGTAGACGTGGGCGCTGACCGCCACGTCGATGGGAGAGCGCCGGAAGAGGTCGGTGTAGTAGTTCTCGGGCTGCGAGGTGACGTGGGTATGGCAGTCGATGAGGCCCGGCAGCACGGTGAGCCCGCGCAGGTCCAGCACGGTGGCCCCCGCCGGCGCGGCCAGGCCGCGGCCGACCTCCTTGACGCGGTCGCCCTCGATCAGGATGTCCTGGGCCTCGCGCACGACCCCCGCCGCGGGGTCGAGGAGGTGGCCGGCGCGGACGAGCACGACGGCGGGGGGCGCGGGGCTGGGCGCCGGGGCGCCCGCCACGGTGGCGGCGGCGGCGACGGAGGCGGCCATCAGGGCTCGGTGGCGCATGGAGGCCGCAGACCTTAGCCCGCGCTCCCCGGCCCGTCAACCGCGCCGGCGGCGGCTAGAGCTCGGACTGCACGGTGGCGGTGACCGTCTCCGCGCCGTAGACGAACGTCGCCTTGAGGGCCAGCCGCTCGGTGCGCGTGCGGCGGAAGCTCCAGGATATGACGGTCTGCCGCGCGGCCTCCTTGAGCAGATCGGGCCCGTTCACGCTCCGCACCAGGGTCTGCCCGGCGGCGTCCACCAGGAACGTGACGTCCACCTGGCCGGTGACGCCCTGGATGCGGGCCAGGGGCGGCACCACGGGGCGGCGCCCCTTGGCCAGGTCGGGGATGCCGGGACCGAGGTTGACGTCCCGCACGGCCGACACGCCCTGCTCCGCGGGCGCGGGGGCCGCCGGGATCACCTCGACGGGCGGCGGCGCGAGGGGAGGGGCGGCGGGGGCGGAGGCGGTGCCGGGATCCGCCGCCGGTGCTCCCGGCGGGCCGGGGGCGGGCCCGGCCGGCGGCGGTGCGGGAGCGGTCGTCGCCGGCGCGGCCGCGGGAGGCTCGGCGCCCGATGGTCGCGCCGGCTCCGCGGTCGGTGCGGGCGCGGGCGTCCCCGCCGGCGGCGGTGCGGGAGCGGTCGTCGCCGGCGCGGCGGGGGGAGGCTCGGCGCCCGCCGGTGACGCCGGCTCCGCGGTCGGTGCGGGCGGGGGCGCCCCCGCGGACGGCGCCGGGACCGGCCCCGCCGCCGGTTCCACCGGGGGTGCGGACGGCGGGAGCCGCTCGCCGGCGCGTCCCACCACCGGCTCCGGCGACGCCAGCCGCAGGTCCACGCGCGGGGCGCCCTGGCCGGAGGTGATGAAGTCGGCGTGCGTGGTGAAGGCCAGCGGACGCCCCACGGGCACGGGGGCGAAGCGCCAGGTGCGGATGGCGGCCAGCACCGCGTCGCTGTAGGGCGACTCGCCCTTCTTGACCTCGGCCTCCAGCACCCGCCCGTCCACGTCGAGCAGCACCGTGGCCTCCACGCGGGCGCCCCCTCCGGTGGCCGTGCCCGCGGGGAACATGGGGCCCACGCCCTGGCGCAGGACGGGGATTCCCGCCGCCGAGCGCATCTCCGGCAGCTTCATGGCGAAGGTGATGGGCACGGTCAGGCGCACGGGCACCGGCTTGCCGTCCACCTTCGTCACCTCGAACTCCCACTGGCGGGCGGCGGCCACCGCCGACTCGTCGAACTCCGGCACGCTGCGCACGACGTCCACCGAGGCCACCTTGCCCTGCGTGTCGATGACGAGGTCGAGGATGACGATGCCGCGCAGGCCGCGCGCGGCGGCCGCGGCGGGGTAGGACGGGGAGACGAACTTGACGCGCTTGGGGGCGGGGACGTCGCTGCCGGCCATCCGCGGGCGCTCGTCCGTGGACTGCGCGGCGGCTCCGGAGCCCACGCCGAGCAGGGACAGGAGGAGGGCGAGGAGTCGCGGCACTCTCATATCCCGGAGTGTAGCGCGGTCTCAGGCCTCTTCTTCGACGGCGCCCCGCTCGCTCCGGGCCGCGGCCACGATCTTCTCCTGGAGGTGGCCCGGCACCTCGTCGTAGTGCGACATCTCCATGTGGTAGGAGCCGCGGCCGCCCGTCATGGAGGTGAGCTCGGCGTCGTAGCTGAGCATCTCCGCCATGGGCACCTCGGCCCGGATCACCTGCTGGGACCCGCGGGGCTCCATGCCCTGGGGGCGCCCGCGCCGGGAGGAGAGGTCGCCCATGACGGAGCCCGCGTACTCCTCGGGCACGGCGATCTCCACCTTCATGATGGGCTCGAGCAGGGTGGGCCGGCACTTGGCCACCGCGTCCTTGAACCCGAGGGAGCCCGCGATCTTGAAGGAGAGCTCGTTGCTGTCCACGTCGTGGTACTGGCCGTCGTACAGCTCGACCTGGAAGTCCACCATGGGGAAGCCGGCCACGAAGCCCTTGAGCCGCGCCTCCTGGATGCCCTTCTCCACCGCGGGGATGAAGTTCTTGGGGATGGAGCCGCCGAAGATGTCGTCCACGAACTGGAAGTCCGACCCGCGCGGCAGCGGCTTCATGCGGATCTTGCAGTCCCCGAACTGGCCGTGTCCCCCTGTCTGCTTCTTGTGCCGGCCGTGGCCCTCCGCCGCGGCCTTGATCGTCTCGCGGTAGGGCACCTTGGGCTTCTTGAGGTTGACCTCGACCTTGTAGCGCTTGCGGAGCCGCCCCACCAGCACCTCGACGTGGAGCTGGCCCATGCCGCTGAGCAGCATCTCGTGCGTCTGGGCGTCGCGCGAGATGCGCATCACCGCGTCCTCCTCCATCAGCCGGTGGAGGGCGATGGAGATCTTCTCCTCGTCGCCGCGCGTCTTGGGCTCGATGGCGAAGGTGGTGGCGGGCTCGGGGTAGACCACGGGCGGGTAGACGATGGGGTGGGCCTTGTCGCACAGGGTGTCGCCGGTCTGCGTCTCCTTGAGCTTGGCCACCGCCGCGATGTCGCCCGCCTGCACCTCGCCGATGGGCGTCTGCTGCTTCCCCTGGAGCAGCTCGAGGGCCCCCACGCGCTCGGGCAGGTCCCGGCTGGCGTTCTGCACCTGGCTGTCCGCCTTCAGCGTCCCGGAGTAGACGCGGAAGATGCTGACGCGGCCGGCGTGGGGGTCGGCCAGGGTCTTGAAGACGAAGGCGGAGAAGGGCGCCTCGGGGGCGGGACGGCGCGACACCTCCTTCTGGGTGCCGGGCTCCACCCCCACCGCCTCCCCGCGGTCGGCGGGGGAGGGGACGAGGTCCACGATGGCGTCCAGCACGCTGGTCACGGCCACGTTGCGGAGGGAGGAGGCGGGCAGCACGGGGAAGATGCGCCCGGCCGCCACCGCCTGGCGCAGGCCGCGCGCGAGGTCCTCGGGGCTGAGGGTGCCCTGCTCGAAGAACACCTCCATCAGGTCCTCGTTGCTCTCCGCCACCATCTCGATCAGCTTCTCGCGCCAGGACTGCGCCGCCTCGCGCACCTCGGGGGGCAGCTCCACCGATCTCGCCTTGCCGCTCTGGTCGTCGGCGAAGACCTCGGCCGTCTCGCCGGTGAGGAGGGCCGTGCCCACGAAGCCCTTGGCCTCGCCCAGGGGAAGGGCCAGGGGCACCACCGAGCGTCCGAAGGCCTTCTGCAGGGACTCCAGCGTGCGCAGGAAGGAGGCGTTCTCGCGGTCCATGCGGTTCACCACGATCAGCCGGGGGAGACCGAAATCGGCCGCGTACTGCCAGACCTTCTCCGTCTGCACCTCGACGCCGGAGACCGCGTCCACCACCACCACCGCGGCGTCGGCCACGCGCAGGGCGGCGCGGGCGTCCCACAGGAAGTTCGCGTATCCCGGCGTGTCGAGGACGTTGATCTTGGCCTTGCGCCACTCGGCGTGGGCCAGCGCGGTCTGCAGGCTGATCTTGCGCTCGACCTCGTCGGGGTCGAAGTCGGTGGTGGCGGTGCCGTCGTCCACGCGGCCGAGGCGCGTGGTGGCCCCGGCGTCGAAGAGCATGGCCGCGACCAGCGACGTCTTGCCGCAGCCGCCGTGGCCGATCAGGGCGACGTTGCGGATGCTCGGAGCGTCGTAGACCTTCATGGGAACCTCACTCCCGCGAGCTGCGACAAAGGCGTGATGATACCTTGACCCGCGGCGGGGCGCCGGGAGGCAGGGGCCTATAATGGCCGGCGGCATGGCCTTCGGGGTGCGTTCCGTGCTGGCCTTCGACCAGGGTGCGGTGTGCGGCGCCGTGATCGGCCGCGGGGCCTCCGGGCTGCGCACGCTGGCCCGCGTGGCGCTTCCCGGCGGCGTCCTGCGCCCCCACCCCTTCGAGGACAACGTGGCCGACCCGGCGGGGCTCCAGGCCGCCCTGCGACGGCTGGCCGGCGAGGTCGCCCTGCAGGACGGGGGGCTGTGCCTCATGCTGCCCGACGGGGTGGCCCTCCTGAGCCTGCTCGACCTGCCCGCGGGAGCCGAGGCCGCGGACTACGCGCGCCACCGGATGCGGGGGGCGCTGCCCTACCCGGCGGAGGAAGCGGTGGTGGACGTGCTTCCCCTGGCCGGCCGCCGCGTGCTGGCGGCGGCCGTGCGCCGGCGCGTGGTGGAAGGCTACGAGCAGGCCGCGGAGAAGGCCTCCCTCTCCCACGAGCGGATCGACCTCGCGCCCCTGGCCGCGGTGGGAGCCCTCGCGCGCGAGGCGGCCGCTCCCGGCACCGTGGACGTGGTCCTGGGGGACGCCGCCGTCACCCTGGCCGTGCCCGAAGCGGGAGGGCTGCGCGTGCTGCGCAACCGGCGCCGCGATCCGGGCCCCGACGAGGGCCAGTGGCTGCGCGAGGAGGCGGAGCGCACGGCGGCGCTGGCCGGGCAGGACGCCGCGCGCGCGCGCGTGGTGGGGACGGGCGCCCCGGCCGTGGTGGCGGCCCTGCGCAACGCGGGCCTGCCCGCGGACACGGGTTGGTCCGGCGTCCGCGCCGGCCTGGACGGGTCCGAGCTGGCATGGCTGGCGGCCGCGGTCTGAGGGACTTCTCCTCGCGCGGCCGCCGGCGTCGCTCCTCCCCCTGGGAGTGGGCCGCCGTGGGACTGGGGACCCTCGCCCTCCTCCTGTCCGTCCTGGAGGCGGCGCACGCCTGGCGCCTGGGCCACGCGGTGTCCTCGCGCCTGGCCCGGGCCCGCCAGGAGGTGGAGGAGCAGCGCGCCCGCGTGCAGGAGATGGAGCGGCGCCGCGGCCCCGAGGAGGGCGTGTCCGCGCAGGCGGTCCTGACCCTCGAGGCGCCTCCTCCGCGCGTGGTGGCGGAGCTGGGCGCCCTGCTGCCACCCGACGTGAAGCTGGACGGCCTCTCCCTGGACTACGGCGCGCGCCTCGCCCTGGAGATGCAGGTGTCGGCGCGCCACGGGGGCAGCTACGACGCCTTCCTCGCGCGCCTCGAGAACTCGCCGCTCTTCGCGGACGTCCTGCCCGGTGACGAGAACCGCGCGGGCGAGGTCCGGGCCACGGTGCGCGCGCGCTACCGGGGAGCCGGCGAGTGAGCCGCCGCCTCCTGGCCGGCCTCGGCCTCTTCCTGCTCGCCCTCGCCGTCCACTTCGCGCTGGCGCGCCCCTGGCGGAGGTCGGCCGTCGCCGCGGGCGCCGAGGAGGGACGCCTCCGCGACGAGCGCCGGGAGGTCGCGCACAAGCGCGCGGCGCTGGAGAAGCGCGAGGCAGTGAGGCTGCGCGCCGCCGTGCCCATCGCCGCGCGCGAGCCGGGCGAGCTGGTGCGGGCGGTGCGCCGGTCCCTGGTCGAGTCGCTGGAGGGCGCGGGCGCCCGCGGCGTGCGCCTGGGGGTCCGCCCCGGCCGGCACGCCGCCGCCGCCGCCGTGAGCCTCGCCGCGGAGGCCGACTTCGAGGAGGTCATGCGCCTCAGCGGTCACCTGGTCCGGCCCGGCAGCGGCCTCGTCCTGGAGCGGGTGCGCTTCTCGCCCCGGCCCGGCGGGGTAGGCCTGGACGTGGAGGCGGTCGGGGTCGGCTCGTCGTGAGGCGCGCGCTGGTGGCCGCGGGGGCTCTCGCCGTCCTGGCCGTCGCCGCCGTGTTCCTGATGAGGACGCCGCCGCCCGCGGCGGCGCCCGTTCCGGGCCCCCCGCCGGCGGCGCCGGCTCCCCCGCGCGCGGCGGCGGCCGCCCTGCCCTCCCGCAACGTCTTCGCCTATGCCGACGAGGCGCCGGCCGCCCTCGAGCCGGACGCCGGCGCAGACCTCCCCGAGATGCCGGCGGTGGGAGCGGCCGCCCCGGATCCCGGTCCGGCGGCGGAGGTCAGGCTGGTGGGCCTGGTGCGCCGGGCGGGGCGCGTCAAGGCCGCGGTCTGGATCCGCGGCGAGATCGTCGTCCTCGGCCCGGGCGAGTCGGCCGAGAACTACACCGTGGTGAGCGTCACCGAAGACGCCGGGGTCCGGTTGCGTTGGCCGGACGGCTCGGAGCGCGTCCTCGAGCCCCCGGCGTCCTGATCAGCAGCCGACGCACCAGCCCGCGGCGTCGTCGCCGGTCACCTGGAAGAGGCCGCCCAGCGCCCCGGGCAGCCGCGCTTCGGCGCCGGACTCGATGGCCACCCAGGTCATGGGCGGCGCCTGAAGGTCAAGGCCAGGATGCCCTGCAACATCGCGCGGCTCGCCAGCCACGCGCACGCCAGTCCCGCCGCCGCCGTCCCCGCCCCGACCACCGCTTCCATGTGTAGCCTCCCGCACGTGGGTTCAGCAAGGGCCGTGCCGCGGCAAGGCCGCCGCCCCTCAACGAGTTGGCGAGGGGTACGGCGAGGATGTGTGCACATCCGGAGACGCGCGTGTAACGGGTTCCACGCGCGCGGAGGGCCGCTGTTTGCCTCGTTCGGCGCCGGCGTGATACTTTCCGGCCGACGTAACTCATTCGAAGGAAAGGCCCTCCCCTGATGGCGAGGAAAGAGAAGTTCGGGAAGTTCGTGCTCCTCGACTCGATCGACCAGACCCCGATCGGCCAGGAGTACCGGGCGGCCAAGCTCAGCACGACGGGCCTCGAGAAGATCGTCACCGTCCTGAAGCTCAAGCCCGCGGTGTCGGGAAACGCGGACGCGGTCAAGAGCCTCATGGACCAGATCAAGTTCGCGGCCCAGCTCCAGAACCCGAACATCGTCAAGATCTACGGCATCGGCAAGGTCGAAGCGTCCTATTACGTCTCCTACGAGTTCCTCGAAGGGAAGAGCCTCAAGCAGATCTTCGCGCGCTGCCGCCAGGAGGGCTTCCCCTTCTCCGTCGACCATGCCCTCCTCATCGTCAGCAAGCTGTGCTCGGCGCTGGAGTTCGCGCACGGCCGTCGCACGGAGGGCGGCGTCCGCTACTACCACGGCCGGGTCACCCCCAACAGCGCCCTCGTCTCCTACGAGGGCGAGGTCCGCATGCGCGACTTCGGGGTCTGGCCGAGCCGCGTGCGCGAGACCGCGGCCTCCGCGCCGGAGGACGCGGCCTACCTGGCCCCCGAGCAGGCGGAGGGCGGCGGCGACACGCGGTCCGACACCTGGGCGGTGGGCGCCCTCCTCTTCGAGATGCTGACGGGCGAGGCCTTCGCCGCTCCCGATCGGCACGAGGAGCCGGCCGCGCGGCTGGGCAAGGCCCGGCTGCAGAACCCGACCAGCGAGGACGACGCGCTGCCCAAGCCCATCGCCGACATCCTCGGCAAGTCCCTGGCCGCCGATCCCGGGTCCCGCTACGCGGAGATCCAGGAGATGCGCAAGGCCGTGGACACCCTGCTCTTCTCCGGGGACTTCACCCCCACCACCTTCAACCTCGCCTTCTTCATGCACTCGCTGTTCCGCGAGGACATCGAGCGCGAGACCAAGGCGCTGAAGGAGGAGAGGGAATCGAACTACATCGAGTACCTCACGGAGGAGCCGGTCAAGGCGGCGGCGGCCACGGGGGCGCCGCGGCCGGTGCCGCGCGACACGCTGCCCCCCGCGGTGGACCTGAAGAGCGTCCTGGGCGGGAAGGCGGAGGGCCCCGCCCACCACCGCGAGACGGCGCCGACGGTCGCCCTCCCCTCGCGGGCCGCGGCCACGCCCGCGGCCGTCCCGCCGCCCCTGGCGGAGTCGCTGGAGCCCCACCCTCCCGCCGCCGCGGAGGCCGGGCCCGCGCGCGACTCGTTCACCTTCCACAAGGAAGGGAAGAAGGGCAAGACGCCGCTCATCGCCGGCGGCGCGGTGGCGGCCCTGCTCCTGGCGGGCCTGGGCGCGTGGCTGGTCCTGCGGCGGCCGGCCGCCCCGCCCGCGCCCACCGTGCCCCCCGCCACCACCCTCACCGCGGAAGCCGCGGCCGCCGCCCTCCGCATCCAGGAGCTCGAGCAGAAGCTCCAGCAGATGGAGGCGGAGCGCCTGGCCGCGGAAGCCAAGGCGGTGGAGGACGCCAAGAAGCGGGTGGAGCAGCAGGCCGCGGCCAAGGGGCAGACGGTGGACCCCGCCGCCATGCAGCGCGCGCAGGAAGAGGCGCGCAAGAAGGCCGAGGCCGAGCAGGCCCGCAAGCAGGAGGAGGAGCGCCGCGTTCTCGAGGCCCAGCGCCAGGCCGAGGAAGCGCGCCTGGCCGAGGAGCGCCGCAAGGCGGAGGAGGAGGCGGCGCGGCAGGCGGCGGCCGCCGCGGCCACCACCCTGCCGCCCCCGCCCCCGGTGACCACGCTGCCCGCCATCAAGCCGGGCCAGCTGGTGGACATCAACGACGCGGGGGTCATCGCGCCCGTCGTGCAGAAGCAGATCACCCCTACCTACCCCCAGATCGCGCTGCGCCAGAGGCTCGAGGGTACGGTGGAGCTGAGCGTGCTGGTGGACGAGCGCGGCAACGTCGCCGACACGAAGGTGGTGGTGCCGGCGGGCGGCAAGGCCGGGCTCAACGAGGCCGCGGTGGACAGCGTCCGCAAGCGGAAGTACCGGCCCGCCACCAAGGAGGGGGTGCCGGTAAAGGTCTGGGTCCCCGTGCGCGTGCAGTTCAAGCTCCCCTCCTAGGGCGCCCTCGCAATTCCGCGCGGCCCTCCGCCCCGCGGGCTCCCGTGGCGCTAGCCTGGAGTGAGATGCGCTGGCAGGGTGGACGGCAGAGCACGAACGTCATCGACGCGCGCGGGGGCGGCGGATGGATGCGCCCCGCGGGCGGCATCGGCTGCGGCGGATTCCTCGTGGTCATCGTGATCGCGCTGCTGACGGGGGCGGACCCCTCCGCCCTCCTGCGCCTGCTCGGCGGGACGGGTACGGGCGCGCCGGCGGAGGCGCCCGCCGCGCCGCCGGGTGGCGCGCCCCAGGACCAGCTCGGCCGCTTCGCCTCCGTGGTCCTCGCCGACACCGAGGACACGTGGCAGGCGATCTTCGCGCGCTCGGGCAGCCGCTACGAGGCGCCCCAGCTCGTGCTGTTCAACGGCTCCGTCGGCTCCGCCTGCGGCTACGCCTCCGCGGCGGTCGGCCCCTTCTACTGCCCGGCGGACCGACGCCTCTACCTCGACCTCACCTTCTTCGAGGAGATGGCCCGCCGTCTCCAGGCCCCCGGCGACTTCGCCCAGGCCTACGTCATCGCGCACGAGGTGGGCCACCACGTGCAGAACCTCACCGGCCTGGCCGGACAGGTCCGGGACGCGCAGCAGCGCTCCCGCAGCAAGGCGGACGCCAACGCCCTCTCCGTGCGCATGGAGCTGCAGGCCGACTGCCTGGCCGGCGTCTGGGCGTACCACGCCCACCGCGAGCGCAGCCTGCTCGAGCCGGGCGACGTCGAGGAAGGGCTGCAGGCCGCCGCCGCCATCGGCGACGATACCCTCCAGCGCCGCGGCGCCGGCCACGTCCAGCCCGAGAGCTGGACCCACGGCTCTTCCGAGCAGCGCGTGACCTGGCTGCGACGGGGGATGGAGTCGGGCGACCCGGGCCGCTGCTCGACGCTGTAACGGCAACGGGGACGCGGGGCATCCCGCGGATGCACGGTTCAGTGGGCAAACAGGAAAGGGGGAGCCGTGAGGCTCCCCCTTGCGAACGTGGAACCGGCGCTGGCCGTCCTAGAAGCCGCCTCCGTGGTGGCCGCCCATGCCGGCGCCGGCACCCTTCTCGTCCTTGTCCTCGGGGATCTCGGAGACCAGCGCCTCGGTGGTGAGGAGCAGGGACGCGATGGACGCGGCGTTCTGCAGGGCGGAACGCACGACCTTGGTGGGGTCGATGACGCCGGCGTCCACCAGGTTCTCGTACTTGTCGGTCTGGGCGTTGAAGCCGTCCTCGGCCCCCTTGGCCTCGCGCACCTTGGAGACGACCACGGCGCCCTCGTAGCCGGCGTTGGCCGCGATCTGGCGCAGGGGCTCCTCCAGCGCGCGGCGCACGATGGAGATGCCGACGGCCTCGTCGCCCTCGGCCTTGATCTTCTCGACGGCCGAGATGGCGCGCAGCAGGGCCACGCCGCCGCCGGGCACGATGCCCTCTTCCACGGCGGCCTTGGTGGCGTGCATGGCGTCCTCCACGCGCGCCTTCTTCTCCTTCATCTCCGTCTCCGTGGCCGCCCCCACCTTGATGACGGCCACGCCGCCCACCAGCTTGGCCAGCCGCTCCTGGAGCTTCTCCCGGTCGTAGTCG
>DATBIO010000081.1:0-13623 GCA_036556965.1 Vicinamibacteria bacterium | reverse complement strand
CTGCTCCAGCACCTTGGGGGAGCCGTCCTTCGCGGTGTGCTCCATGGTGACCACCACGCGCCGGGCGCCCGACACGAGGTCCATGGCGCCGCCCATGCCCTTCACCATCTTGCCGGGGATCATCCAGTTGGCCAGGTTGCCCTCGCGGTCCACCTGCAGGGCGCCGAGGATGGTGAGGTCCACGTGGCCCCCGCGGACCATGGCGAACGAGTCCGCGCTGGAGAAGTACGACGTGCCCGGCAGCTCCGTGACCGTCTCCTTGCCGGCGTTGATCAGGTCGGGGTCCTCGCTCCCCGGCTCCGGGTACGGCCCCACCCCCAGCATGCCGTTCTCGGAGTGGAGCACGATGTCGACGCCGGGGGGGATGTAGTTGGAGGCCAGGGTGGGCATGCCGATGCCGAGGTTGACGTAGAAGCCGTCCTTCATCTCCTGGGCCGCCCGCCGCACGATGCGCGCGCGCCTGGCGTCGGTGTCCACGCCTTCCTGTCCGCGCAGCGTTCGCTTCTCGATGCGCTTCTCGTAGCCCGCGCCCTGGAACAGGCGCTGCACGAATATGCCGGGAGTGGCCACCGCGTCGGGGGCGAGCCCTCCCGCCGGCACCAGCTCCTCCACCTCGGCGATGGTCACGCGCGCGGCCATGGCCATCATGGGCGCGAAGTTGCGGGTGGTGCGGCGGTAGAGGAGGTTGCCGGCGCTGTCGCCCTTCCAGGCCTTGACGAACGCGTAGTCGGCGTGCAGCGCCGTCTCCAGCACGTGGGGACGGCCGCCGAACCACCGTACCTCCTTGCCCTCCGCGATGAGCGTCCCGTACCCGGTGGGGGTGAAGAAGGCGGGCACGCCGGCGCCGCCGGCGCGGATGCGCTCCGAGAACGTGCCCTGCGGCGTCAGCTCCACCTCCACCTCGCCGGCCAGGGCCATCCTCTCGAAGACCTTGTTCTCCCCCACGTAGGTGGAGACCATCTTCCTCACCTGGCGGCTCTGGAGCAGGAACGTGATGCCGAAGTCGTTGGTTCCCGCGTTGTTGCTCATGAGGGTCAGGTCCTTGGCCCCCTGGTCGCGCAGGGCCTTGATCAGGTTCTCGGGGATGCCGCACAGGCCGAAGCCCGAGACCATGATCGACGCCCCGTCGGGGATGTCCCGCACGGCCTCCGCCGCGTCCTTCACCACTTTGTCCATGCCCACGCTCCCGGCCCGCGATCTTAACCGCATCATCGGAGGGGAGGTGGGCCATGGGCCACCAGGATGCCTCGCCGCCGGGAGCGGGAGGGAGCGGGCTCGATCCGTCGCGTGATCCCCAGAAGCCGGGCGCGCGCGACCCGCGCGACGCGCGGACCCCGCCGCCGTCGTCACTTCCCGACAGCGGCCCCCCCCTGGGGGGCGTGGCGGGGACGCCTCCGCCGCCTCCCCGCGGGGGCGGCCCGCCGGACGAGAAGGACGGAGGCTCGGAGCCCCTCTAGCCGTCCACGCGGCGCACCACGATGATCCCGCCGTGGCGCAGGTGGGGACAGGTGCCCGCCACGGCCAGGGCCTGGGCCAGGTCGGGGGCGGAGATCACGAAGTAGCCCCCGGCCTCTCCCGTCTCCTCGCGGCGCGCCACCGGAGGCCGGCCGCCCTCCAGGACCACGACCTCGTCGGACAGCTTGGCCCCGCTCACCAGGCGGTTGGCGGCGCGTTGGTCCCGGGCCCAGGCGCCGTACTCGCGCACCCGCTCCTGCACGCCCGCCTCCGTGGTGGCCGCGGAGGCCGGCGTGTCGTGGACGAAGAGGACGAAGCGCGGACCGTCCGGGCCGCGTGCGCGCCCCCCCCACGCGTGGCCCAGGGCGAAGAGGGCGAGGCCGGCGGCCACGGCGGCCAGGATCTCCCACCTGCGCCGCGGCGCCAGGAGTCCCTCCCGCCGCAAGCGCCGCACCACCGCGTCCTCCTGCGCCGCCTGCGGGAGGGGCGACGATCCCATCCGCTCCAGCGCCTCCCTCTCGGCCTTTTCCCAGCCCTCACCCGGCGTGTCGGCCACGGTCCCCCTCCTCTCCGCCCAGCCACGCGCGCACGGCCCGGCGCGCGCGTGAGAGCTGGCTCTTCGAGGTGCCCGGCGCCACCCCGAGCACCTCCGCGATCTCCTCGTGCGAGTAGCCCTCGACGTCGTGGAGCAGGAGCACGGCGCGGAAGCCGGGGGCCAGCGCCGCCACCGCCCGCTCGAGGTCGATGCGCACGTCGCCGGTGGGCGGCGGACCCGCCCTCTCCGGCATGGGCTCCGCCCCCGCGCCCGGCGCCGTCCGCCACTCCTCGCGGCAGCGGTTGACCACGATGCCGGCCAGCCACGTGGAGAGCTTCGCCTCCCAGCGGAAGCCGGGGAGGCCCCGCGCCGCGCGCACCCAGGCGTCCTGCACCACGTCCTCCGCCGCCGCGCCCGCGAGCCGGTGGGCGAGGCGGAAGAGCAGCGGCGTGTGCCGCCGGTAGAGGATGCGGAAGGCGGCCTCGTCGCGCTGGCGGCAGAACCGCTCGGCCAGCTCGCGGTCGGGGGCCCCCTCCGCGGTCAACGCGCGGCGCGCGCGGGCACGCGGCGCATCTCGATCTCCTCCAGCCAGCTCTCCTTGCCGTCCTGGTACCACGTCCACCGCGCCGTGTAGCGGTCTTCCGCCGTGAACTCGTAGACCGCCTTGTCCATGTGGCCGGCGTCCCGCGTGGGGATGCCCGTGGCGTCGAGGAAGGTGAACACGGCGCGCCGGCCATCCTCCTCGACCGCGCTCAGGACGAGACGCGGCTGGTTCTTCGCCATGCAATAGTGCGTGAGCAGGAGCCGGTCGCCGTGCATGTGATAGGCGGTCATCATCTCCTCGCCGGGGTGGGCCTCGAACGAGTTGTGCACCACGACCGAGCCGCCGGCGATGGCGCGGAAGGTGACGCGGTCCGTCCAGCCGCGCGTGCTCTTCCCCTCCCACTCCCCCGCCATGCCCTTGAACCGCGCGAACACCGCCTGCGCCTCCGCCCGCGTGGGCTCCGCCGCCGCTCCCGTGGCCAGGACGAGCACGAAGGCCGCCGCTCCCGCCAGGACGCTCGCCATGCGCACCTCCCGCCCGTTTGTGATCAGGGCGGCGCCGGGGGTTGCAGGCGCCGCAGCGCCCGCGCGAAGGCGCGGAGGGCGCGGCGGACGGGAGCGGCGTTGCCGGCCAGCACGT
The DNA here is from genome assembly GCA_036556965.1 of Vicinamibacteria bacterium. Taxonomy (GTDB): domain Bacteria; phylum Acidobacteriota; class Vicinamibacteria; order Fen-336; family Fen-336; genus DATBIO01. The sequence continues at coordinate 10,450 of DATBIO010000081.1, read as the reverse complement.
CGCGCCACAGGGCGGGCGGGCTGTGGGCCAGGCGGGTCATGTCGCGGAAGCCGGGACCGGCGGCGGCGAGATGCCGGCCGGCCACCGCGTCGCGGCGGGCGGCGTCGAGGAGGGCCCACGCCACGAGCTGCGGCAGGTGGCTCAGGTAGGCCAGGGCGCGGTCGTGTTCGGCGGGGCGCATGAGCACGGGCCGGGCGCCCGCGGCGCGGGCCAGGCGCGCCACCGCCGCCAGGTCGCGGGGGGCGGTGCGCGCGCCCGGCGTGAGGACCCAGGCGCGCCCGGAGAAGAGCGAGGCGTCCCCCGCCGCGAACCCGCGGCCCTCGTTGCCGGCCACGGGATGGCCGCCCACGAAGCGCACGCCCCGGAGGGTCGCCGCCACCCGGCAGATCGGCCCCTTCACGGAGCCCACGTCCGTGACCAGCAGGCCGCGCCCGTCCAGGCGGCGCAGGAGCCGCACGTTGGCCGCGGGGGGCGCGGCGAGCACGACCACGTCCGCGCCCTCCACGGCCCGCTCCAGGCTCGGCGGCGCCTCCGCCACCGCGCGCGCGCGCCGCGCGCGCCGTCGCACGGCGCCGTCGGCGTCGAAGCCGACCACCCGCCACCCGGCACGCGTGAGGGCGCGGGCCAGGCTGCCGCCGATCAGCCCCAGCCCTGCCACCGCCACCACCGGAGGGCGCTTCACCTGGGGATGCGCCGCGGGGGAACGATCACCGTGGACACCAGGATGCCGGCGGCGATGGAGATGGCCACCACCGCCACGCGGACGGCCGTCTCCAGCCCGAGCAGCGTGTCCTGCCGGAGGAGGGACGACAGCGACTGGAACCCGAGGCTGCCGGGCACGAGCAGGAGCATGCCCGGCACCAGCGCCACCAGCTCGACCACGCGCGCCAGCCGCGCGTAGGCGTTGCTGGCCATGCCGAGCACGAGCGCGCCCACGAAGGCGCCCAGCTCCGGGCCGAGCACCTCCGTGCCCAGGCGCGCGCCGCCGAAGGCCAGCGCACCCGCCAGGCCGATCACCGGCACGTCGCGCGGGCGCGCGCGCAGGATCACGGTCAAGCCGAGCGAGGAGGCCAGGAGCGCGATGGCGTACGTCCAGGGCGGGAGGGCGCGAGGCGCGGCCGCGGCGGGCGCGCCCAGCCCCGCCTCCGCCAGGCGCGTGCCGAGGGCCACGCCGAAGGCCATGGCCAGGAAGGTCACGAGGGCTCCCGCCAGCCGCGCCGTGCCCGACACCAGGTGCCGGGTGGCCAGCTCGATCATGGCCACCGTCAGGCTGAAGCCCGGGATGAGCACGATGAGGCCGGCCACCGTGGCGGTGTAGACGGACAGCGGGAAGACGTGGGCCAGGGCGGTGGCCAGCGCCGCCGCCACCGCCGACGCCACCGTCTCGAAGACCCTGCGCAGCGGGGGCCTGGCGCTGCTGAGCGCGGCCAGCAGGCCGATGACGAGGCCCAGCAGCCCGGCCGCCGCGACCTCGCGCAGGCCGCCGCCGAAGATGCGGGCCGTGCTGGCCGAGGCCAGCACGAAGCCGGCCACGGTGAGCGCGCGCCCGTAGCCGGACGCGCTGGCCGTGATGGCGGCCACGCGCAGCACGCCCTCCTCCGGCTCCAGGGCGCCCTCGTCCACCTGGCGCACGACCTCGTCGAGGCGGGCCAGGCGGCCAATGTCCACCACGCCCGGCTCCACGCGGATCTGGTAGGTGCGGTGCTGCTCTCCTTCTCCGAAGGAGGCGAAGAGCCCGGTGGGCATGGAGAAGAACTGGCCGACCAGCCCCAGGCGGGCCGAGGCCCGGAGGAGCGTGTCCTCGAGCTGGTGCGCGGGGAAGCCGGCCTGGTGCAGGGCGTGGCCAAGGCGGAGGACGAACGATTCCGCGCTCACGCCTTCACGCCTCCTCCAGGATCCGCTCCAGCAGGACGGGCTCGCGGCGCTCGAGCAGCCGGGCCGCGGCGGCCACGAGCATGGCGTAGGTCGCGAGGGCCCCGGCCAGGGCCAGGGGCAGGGTCGCCCACCAGAGCCCGGGCCGCCCCAGGAGCAGCGGCAGCCAGGCCAGGAACACGAAGGGGGCGGCCAGCGCCAGCGCGCCGCCGAGCAGGGCGGCCGTGAAGGCCACCGCCCCGAGGCCGCGGCGTCCCCCCATGCCCGCCGACGCGGGTTGGCCGGGCGCAGGGGCGGCGACGGGGAAGAGGATGGAGACGAAGTTGTCCGCCCCGAGCGCGACGAGCAGGGTCACGAGGCCCACCACCACCGCCGCGGGCAGCTGGGAGAGGGGGGCGAGGAACAGGCTGGCGGTGAAGAGCACGAGCAGCACGGGCAGCCGCAGGACCACGGCGGCCGCGTTCTTGCCGGCCAGCACCTGCCAGCGCGGCACGGGGAACGAGAAGAGCAGGCCGACGCCCCGCCGCTCCAGTCCGAAGGCGTTCGACCCGAAGGCCGCCGCGCCCACGAACACGGCCAGGGCCAGGATGCCGCCGCTCCGCCCCAGGCTGCCGCGCGACAGGAGGTACAGGAAGATCAGCGGCCCCAGCAGCCCCATGAACAGCGAGGCCTTGAGGGCGGGATCGCGCCAGGCCGCGCGGACGTCCTTCTCCAGCACCGCGCCCAGCGCGGACGCGAAGAGCATGCGGGCGGCGCCGGCGGAGCGTCCGCGCGCGGGCCCGAGGTCCACCTCGCCGCGGTAGACGCGCTGGAGGACGAGGGCGGAGGCCCCCAGGAAGGCGGCGATGGCGATGGCCGCCGCCGTCGCCGCGAGGGCGAAGGGCGCGAGCTCGCCCCGGCCGCCGGCCACCGCCGCGCGCACGCCCCAGGCGAACGGGGACAGCGCGAGAAGCTCGCTGCGCAGGAGCACGCGCAGGAAGGCGCGCACGGGCCCGCCCGCCCCCGACAGCAGGAGCAGGGGCAGCAGGCTGAGCACGAAGCCGATCCCGAGGCCGACGAACAACCCCACGTCCTGCCAGCGGCGGTTGCGCGAGAGGCCGTGCAGCAGGAGGCCCACGGCCTGGGCCGCGGCCAGGATGGTGAAGAAGGCGAGGAGCGCGCCCAGGGCGCAGAGAGGCACGAAGACGAGGCGGTCGGCCAGGGCCAGGGAGAGGGCGGCGAGGATGGGCAGCTCCGCCAGGACGAAGGGCTGGGCGAGGTTGGCCAGCAGCGAGGAGGCGACGAGGGTGCCCGGGGGCACGGGGAAGTGCATGAGCCGCGACGGGTCGTGCGTCTCGCTGAGGGCGAACCCGGTCAGGAGCGGCGAGAGGCACCACGTGACGCCGACGCCCGTGGCCAGGAGGGAGAGCAGGGGGAGCACGGCGGCCTCGTCCGCGCCGCGCAGGCCGCGCACGCCGACGAGGGCGAAGAACGAGCCGACGAGGGAGAAGGCGAGCAGGCCGGGCAGCGCGATGAGGAGGCCCAGGCCGCGCTCGCGCGCCGCCCCCAGCGCGCGCAGGTCCATCTTCCAGCGCAGGAGGACGAGGGCGATCAGCCGAGCCACGCCAGGTCCCGGCGCACGACGTCCGCCTGCACGAGCTTCAGGAACACGTCCTCCAGGCTGGCGTCGTGCCCCACCGCGCGCTGGGCGCGGATCTCGTCCAGGGTGCCCTGGGCCACGATGCGGCCGCGGTCGATGACCGCCACCTCGTCGCACAGGCGCTCCACCACGTCCAGCACGTGCGTGGTGAAGAACAGGGTCACGCCCTTGGCGGCCAGGCGGCGCAGGAGGTCGGTGACCACCCGGCCGGAGACGGGATCGATGCCGTTGAGCGGCTCGTCGAGGAAGAGCACGCGCGGGCTGTGGATGAGGGCGGCGGCCAGGGCCAGCTTCTTCTTCATGCCCTGCGAATAGTCGAGGACGAGGGTGCCCCGGTCCTCGGCCAGGGAGAGGAAGTCCAGCAGCTCGTCCGTGCGCCGGCGCGCCTCCTCGCGGCCCAGGCCGTACATGCGCGCGGCGAAGTGCAGGTACTCCTCGCCGCTGAGGCGCTCGTAGAGCGGCAGCTCCTCGGGCAGGACGCCGATGAGCCGCTTCACCTCCAGCAGCTCGCGCCTCAGGTCGCGGCCCTCGATGCGGACCTCCCCCGCGGTGGGGCGCAGGAGGCCGGTGAGCATCTTGATGGTGGTGCTCTTGCCCGCCCCGTTGGGGCCCAGGAAGCCGAAGAACCGCCCGCGGGCCACGGAGAAGGTGATGTCGTCCACGGCGCGCTTCTCGCGGAAGAGCTTGGTCAGCCCCTGGACGGCGATGGCGGGGACGGGAGAAGCGGCGGAGGGCTCCATGCCGTCCGACCATAACCCATCCCGCACGCGCGCCGCGCGCCGCGGGCGGGCGGGCCCGAAGGCGCGGCCACCCTCGGGGTAGGATTCGGGCTCGTCTTCAAGGAGGAATCCCGACATGAGCCTGCGCTACCCCGCCGTCTGCCTGGCCGCCACCCTCGCCGTCGCCTGCGGAGGCGGCGCGCCCCAGCAACAGGCGGCACCCCCGCCCACCCAGGCCGCCGCCGCGGCTCCCGCCCCCGCGGCCGCCGCCGGCGAGTTCGGCGTGGCCGAGTGCGACGACTACGTGAACAAGTACATCGCCTGCATCGACAGCAAGGTGCCGGAGGCCTCGCGGACCATGGTCCGGCAGCAATTGGACCTGACGCGCTCGCAGTGGAAGCAGGCACCGGCCACGCCCGAAGGCAAGGCGGCCATGGCCGCGGGCTGCAAGGCGGCGACGGATGCCGCCCGCACGGCCATGGCGGCCTACGGCTGCACGTTCTAGCCGCTGACCATCCGACCGGCGTCCGCGCGCGGACGCCGGTCTCTCCGCCGTAGCGCGCGGCCCGGCCGCGCCGGGCCCGCGCCGTCAGCCCATGAAGCTGAGGGCGGCCAGCCTCTCCTTCACGCGGTCCAGGGCCTGGAGCGCGGTGTCCATCTCCTGGTTGCTCGCGGGCACCGCCTGGTCGGCGACCAGGCCGAAGGCCTCCACGGGGGAGCCGCCTTCGCGCGCCCGCTCCGTGAGCTTGTCGATGGCGGTTACCAGTCGCTCGGCCACCTCGAGCACGTCGTCCACCGCCGCGTTCACGGCCTCCCCGAGCTCGGTCACCACCATCTCCACGGCCTCGCGGGCGTGGGTGGCGGTGTCCTCGAACTCCGCCTTCACGAAATCGGCCACTTCACCGATCTGCTCGTCCCAGTTGTCGTAGGTGCCCTGCAGCTCGGTCTTGCAGTCCGCGATCCCGCTCTCCAGGTCCTGCACCTGGTCCTCGATCGCCTCCTGGAGCTTCTGGATCTGCGCGGGCACCTCGGTCCTCGTCCACTCCTCGGCGTCGGAGAGGTTCTGCTCGAGCTGGGAAGCGACTTCCTGCGCGCCTTCCGCCAGGGCCTCGAGGGTTCCCGTCAGCTTGCTGAGGGAGTGGCCGACCCGGTTGCCCGCGGCGCTGGCGCGCTCGCCGAGGGTGGCCACCTCCTCCTGCGCGTCCTCGATCTCCTCCAGGGCCTGGGCCCGCGCGTCGTCGATGGCGGCGCGCAGGGCGGCCAGGGCCTGCGCCGTCTCTTCGGCCTCCGTGGCGAGCTCCGCCTTCTCCTGCTCCACCACCTGCTTGAAGGACGCGACCTGGTCGCGCAGCTCGTTCCAGTCGTCGTCGAGCTGCGACGACAGGCGGTCCGACAGGCTCTTCAGCTCGGCCACCGCCTTGTCGCTCTCGTCGAACTGGCTCTCGAGCGACTTGACCTTGGCGATGGCGTCGATGGCCGCGGCTTCCAGCGTTTCCGACATCCTCTAAGCTCCTCGAGCCCCGGCGCCCGTCACCAGGAGAGGCCCATCTGCTCCGCCGCCGAGCGGACGTGCTCGATCGCGGTCTGCAAGGGGTCCACGCTCTCGCTGGCCACGCCGAACTGCGGCTCCGCGGCCTCGCGGCCCTCGCGCGAGCGCTCGGAGGCCTCCGCCACCTGGCGCTCGAGCTCGCCCAGCGCATCCACCACCGCTGCTGCCGACGCCTCCAGGCGCGCGCCCAGCTCGGACTCGATGCGGCTGCGCATGTCCGTGAGCACGGCGTCCACGCCGTCGCGCAGGGTGCCCCCCTGCTCGTCCATGACCGACTCGTGCGCGGACACCAGCCCGCTCACCTCCGACATCACCTCACCCACGCGCGCGCGCGCCCGCTCCAGCAGGTCGTTCATGGTGTCGCGCAGGCCCCCGAGGCCGGCATCCACCGACGACCGCGCCTCGGTGGCCGCCCCGCGCAGGGACTCGCAGGCCGTGCCTACGGCTTCCACCGCCGTGGCCAGCTTCTCCTGTCCCGCGCTGGCGTTCGACTCCACCGAGTCGAGGGCGGCCACCGCGTCCGCGCGCGCCGCCTCCGCCGCGGAGATCCCTTCGCGGAAGCGCGCGTCGAGGTCGGCCATGGCCTGGCCGACGCCTTCCAGGCCGTCGGTGAGGGCGTCCTGGGCCTCGTCGATGGCCTTGAGCGAGGCCACGCCCGCCTCCACCGTGGACAGCGCGCCCTCGAGGGCTCCGTGGCGGCTGGCCGCCTCGTTCTGGAGCTCGGTCAGGGCCTGCTGGGCCTCCGCCGCCAGCTGGGCGGCCTCCCCCCGGCGCTGCTCGAACTCCTGGAGCAGCTCCGCCGCTTCGCGCTGCGCGGAGGAGCCCCCTTCCATGAGCTCGCGCAGCTCGTTGGGCACCTCGGGAAGCACGGCCTGCAGGGCGTCCAGCGCCTCTTGAAGTGCCATGTTCTACCCCAGCTCGTCCAGCATGGTGGCGATCTCTTCCGCCTTCTGCTGGGCGACGGCAAGGTCGGTCACCACCGGGGTCAGGCTCTCGGAAGCGCCCGCCCCGAACTCGAACACCGTCGTGGCCTGGCCGCCTTCCCCGTCCAGCTCCACCAGGGCGGTGCCCACCTCCTCCGCCTTGGCGGCGATCTCGCCGCCGTGGGTGTCGACCGCCTGCGCCGACTCGGAGAGGAGGGTGTCGGCCTGGTCCATGAAGCCGTCGGCCGTGCCCTCGGCGTCGGACTGCCACGACTGGTAGAGGCCGGTGGCCGCCTGTTCCGCCTGGTCGGTCTCCTGCTGCACGTCGCCGGCCAGCCCGTTCCAGCCCTCGCCGGCCGTGGACGCGGCCGACTCCAGCTCGGACTTCTCGGCTCCCTCGAAGGCCTGGCCGGCCCCGTCGAGCTCCTGCGCGGTCGAGGACTGCTCGTCGCGCACGTCGTCGCCGAGCCCGTCCACCGCGCCGGAGAGCGTGTCGAAGGCGCTGGTCATGCCCTGCTCCGCCTCTTCGCGGGCGGTGCCCGTCTCCGAGGACGCCTCCTCCACGTCGTCCAGGGCGGACTCCAGGGCCTGGAAGCGGCTTCCCAGCGCGTCCTGGTCGCGCGTGAGCTGCTCCTCGAAGTCGCTGCCCACCCGGTCGAGCTCGTTGTCGGCCTGCTCGAGATCCGCGTCGGCGCCCTCCTGCGCGGTGGAGGTGACCTTCTCCACCACCTCGCCGGCGTCGTCCAGGGACTCCTCCAGCTTCTCGCGGAAGTCGCGGAGTCCCTGGTTGAACTCGTCCACCTTCTCCTCGCCGAGCTCCTCGATGCCGTCCGCCAGCCCGTCCAGCCCCTCCGTGCCCCCCTGCAGCTGGCCCGAGGTCTGCGCGAGAAGGGCGCAGAAGGCTTGCAGCTTGTCCAGCGAGTCGTCGCGCTGCGCCATCTATCCCCTCATGCCAGCCGTCCCGCGGCCGCGAAGAGCGGCTCCACCCGCTCCAGCAGCGAGATCAGCTCGTCCGCGCGCGCCTGGATGGCGCCGCACTTGGTCCCCAGCTCTCCGTCCTCGCTCTCGCAGAGCTCGGCGAGGTTCTCCATGGCCGCCTTGACGGGGGCCAGGCCCGCGTCCAAACGGGCCACCGCCTCCTCGGCGAACTTGCGCCCCACGGCCATGACCGCCTCGTTGTGCGCGTCCACGAACTTCTCCGCGAGCTCGCTCAGCTCGTCGTGCTGCGTGGTGAGGAGCGCCTCCACCGCCTCGCCGTACTCCTGCGTCTTCTCCAGGGCCAGCGTGGTCAGCTCGCCGGTGGCGCGGGTCAGGGCCTCCGTCTTCTCCTCGAACTCGCCCTGCAGGGTGTCCAGGGCGGTCTTCAGCTCGTCCACCTTGGCCCCCGCGGCCTCCAGGCGGGTGCTCGTTTCCTCCTCCAGGGTCTCCACCGCTTCCGCCACCGCGGCCAGCTGGCCCTCGATGTCGCCGGCCCGGCTCTCCACCGTGCTGGCCATCTCGTCCTTGCGCGCCTTCAGGGCGCCGAGCCCCGTGCGGATGCGGTCGAGGACCTCGCCCACCAGGCGCTGGGCCTCGGCCGACCGCGTGGCCAGCGCGTCCAGGCGCTCCTTGGCCGCGTCGCCCAGGCTTCCCAGGCGCGCCTCCGCCTCCTCCAGCTTGGTCCCCAGCTCCTGGAACTCGCGGTGCGACTCCTCGCCCTCCGGCTCCACCGTCTCCGCCACCTTGTGGGCCTGCTCCTCCACCGCGCGGGCGGCGGCCTCCGTGTCCGCCGCGTCCTGGACGAGCTGGTTGCAGCCCTGGGCCGCCTCCTCCAGGAGCTGGTTCATCTCGAATTCGGCCATGACCTCCCGCTCCTCAGACCGTGGATGGACGCTCGGCGGGCGTCCAGTCCACGAAGCCGGCGTCGGCCAGCTTCTTGGCCACCGCCAGCGCGCCGTCCTTCTTGGCCACGGCGAGCTCCTCGGCCGTCACTCCGAGGAGCAGGTTCCAGACCGCGCTGCCGCCGTTCACGGGGAAGTGCTCGGGTATGGTGAGGGGCGGCACCACGATGAAGCCGGACAGGGTGGTGTTCGGGATGCGGGGCTCCTGGTACTCCAGCCAGTTCAGGCGGAGGATGTGCTCCTTCGTCCGGCAGACGTAGTCCGTCCAGTCCACGAACTGACGGGCCAGGGGGCCGCCGGGCTTGTCGCTCAGCAGGATCAGCTCGTAGCCGAAGCCCACGAGGAGCAGGTCGTCGCGCTTGCCCGCGGGCGGGCCCAGCTCGGGGTTGCTGAAACCCGAGGTCACGAAGGCGTACTTGTCGTCGAAGGCGCCCTCGTACACGAGCACGCGGACGGGAAGCTCCTCGGACTGCCACACCAGGTGGGGGTCGCTCCCGCCAAAGAGGGCGTGGTAGATGAGGTCCTCGCGCTCGCTGACGGGCGGGGCCGCGCCGTTGCCGAAAACGTGGAGGAGAAGGCGCTCCAGCGCGGGGTCGGGCGGGGGCGTGCTGGGGGTCGTCTCCACGCGCAGGCCCGCCACCGCGCCGCCCTCCGCCGCGCTCTTGAGCAGGTCCCGCTCGCGCAGCCCGATCCAGAGGGGCGGCGCCGCCTTGGCCGCCTCGGCCACGTACTCGAAGCCGATGCCGCCCGTCCCGTAGTCCAGGTTGACGATCATGCCCTCGCGCCCCGTCTTCACCCCGAACTGGCGCGCGTTGCGGAAGAGGTAGTCGAAGTAGGGCGAGCGCTGGAAGACGCTCTGCAGGGCCTCGACCACGCCGTCGCGGTTCACTTGGGCCAGCTCCCGCCCTGCAGCCACCACTGCTCGTCGAACCTGCCCTCGGCCAGGGGATCGATGGTCACGTTGATGGGAGGAGTGTTGCCCGGCATCTCCCACTGCATGTGGCCGTTGTCCAGGAGGGTGACGATCACCTCCTGGCCGCCGGCGTTCTTGACCCGCCAGTTCTCGAACCGCTTCACGTTGGAGAGGTTGACGATCGGCGTCTGGGGAATGATGTTGAGCGGCCCGTCGTCGACCGGGTTGTCCTTGGCCCCCTCCTGGACGCTGCGGATGTGGCCGCGGTGCAGGCCGGGCGCCACCTCGACGTCCTCGTAGTCGTCGCCCCGGACGCCCTTCTTGGCGACCGTCCATGTCCAGCGGACGGGGGTTCCGTTGATCGTGGTCACCTCGGTGCCGGTGGGCGCCTTGTGGACCTCGACCTTGTCGGACTTCTTCTCGGGCTTGACGGGCTTGGGCTTGGGCGCGACGGGCATGGCTGGTTGGGGGCTAAGGGACCGCCAGTGTGGCACTTGCCCCCTCAAGCGGGGCAAGCGCCACGTGGAGTCCTGTTACCAGGGTTTGAGTACGCGATGAGCCGACTTGCTCACCGCTTTCTGCTGCTCCGGGTGCCGTTCGCGCTAATATGAGCGTTCAGCGAACGGCACGCACCCAAGGAGGTCCCCGATGATCTGCCGGCGAGTCACGCGCGAGACCCCCTCCGATCCCGACGCGGTGATCCGCAACTCGGTGGGCGGACGGCCCATCCTGGCCGCCGGCCAGGGCTGGCCCGCGTGCCGCCAGTGCGGGGCGCGGCAGGTCCTCTTCTTCCAGGTGGACTTCGACGGCAAGGTTCCGGAGGGGACGCGCGCAGGCGAGCACCTCCTGGCCTTCATGTGCCCCAAGCACAACGACATCCCCATGCTGCTGAAGGGGGCCAAGCTGGGCGACTCCCTGCCCGACCGTCACTGGGAGAGGCACGCCGGGCACTACG
>DATBIO010000080.1:0-22145 GCA_036556965.1 Vicinamibacteria bacterium | reverse complement strand
GGCCAGCGCGCCCGCCGTGCAGAGCACGCCTCCGTAGATGAGCCCGTCGCGCAGGTCGCCGAAGCCGGTCAGGGGCACCAGCAGCACGTGGAAGCCGTACCAGAGGTCCGCCCCCGTGCGGCCCACCAGCGAGAACTCCAGCCACGGGAACGAGCCGTGGGCGAGGCCGCGGGTGGCGTACACCCAGGCGTGCCGCAGGTGGTAGAAGCTGTCGGGATCGGGGAAGTTCACGGAGAGGCTGTGCAGGACCGTGGACCCCAGGGCGATGGCGAGGAGAGAGGCGGCGTGGGGCAGTCCGGCGCGCAGCCGCCCCCCGGCGCCGGAGACGGCCTCGCTCAGGCGCGCTCCCAGGTGAGCAGGCCGCGCACGCCCAGCCACCGCGCCGCCGGCGCGAGCCACCGATCCAGGCGCATCAGGGCCGGCGCCGCCCAGGGCGGGAGGAGGGACGGCCCCTGGTACCCGAGGCTCAGGAGGTAGGCGAACCCGTTCAGCACGCGCACCTGGGGCGCATGGAAGCCCAGCCCGCCGGCGCGGTCCCGCCAGCCCTGTACCAGCGCGCGCGGCAGGGCGGCGTCGCCGTCGAAGGCGTCCTTGCCCGCGTCGCCGAACGGACGCCAGGGATCGATGCCCAGGGTGCAGCCCTCGCGGTGGAACCATCGGAAGACCGGGTAGGAGAGCGCGGTGACCCACGGCTCCACCGTGGTCAGGCGCCCTCCGGGCCGCAGCACGCGGGAGGCCTCGCCCAGGAAGGCCGCGGGCGCGGCCAGGTGGTGGACGACGTCGAAGCCGACCAGGGCGTCCACGCTGCCGGAGGCGAAGGGGAGCGCGTGGGCGTCGGCGGCCACGTCGTTCCACGGCACGGGCGTGAGGTCGGTGGCCCACCACCGCAGGTCGGGCCGCGCGTGGCGCGCGTAGTCGCCGAGCGCGCCCGGCCCCGCTCCCACCTCCACCACGAGGGCGCCTCGCGGCACGCGCTCCAGGAGCATGTCGAACCACACGCGGTAGGCGAGGCGCAGCGAGGTCTTGCGCTGCCACAGCGCGCGGTGCTGGTCCAGCCGCGCGCGGCTCACGCCGTGCCCTCCCTCCGGCCCGCCCGCAGGGCGATCGCCGCCGCCAGCACCGCGGTGAGGCCGGTGGCGGCGAGGCCGGCGGACACCGCGCGCGGCCGGTACTCGAAGACGACGTCGTGCCGGCCGGCGGGCAGGCGTGCGGCGCGGAAGGCGCCGTTGGCGCGCTCCAGCGCCACCGGGACGCCCGCCGCCCGCGCGGTCCACGAGCGATCGTAGGTCTCCACCACCACCAGCCACCCCGGCCCGTCCATCTCGGCGCGCACGGTAACGCTGTTCGCCCCCCTGGCCACGACGCCGCAGCGCCCGGAGAACGGCGCGGCCGGGGGCGGCCCGGGCGCCCCCACCAGGACGACCTCGTGCCGCGCGTCGAACGACGGGTCGAGCAGCGCGGGGAGGACGTGCGCCTCGCGCGGGACCCAGCGCGCGCGTCCCACGCAGTACGCGCGGGGCAGGCTCCCCGCCACCCGCGCCACGAGGACGGGCTCCGCGTACAGCGAGGAGCCGGTGGCCACGGGGGCGGCCCAGCGCGGGTCGGGACGATGCAGGGAGACGGTGTGGCTCACGGCGCCGAGCTGCAGCAGCCGCAGGTGGGCCTCGCCGGTCCCCGCCCGCACGGCGTCGGTCATGGCGCCGAGGGCCGGCGGCGCCAGGCGGGGAACGTCGACGTCGAAGCCGCCGCCCAGGTCCCAGAGCGCGGCCGTGGGCGGGAAGAGGTACATCCGGTAGGCGAGGGCGTGCGCGCCGGCGGTGGACCAGCCTTCCGCCGCGCGCGCGAGCCGGTAGGCCTGCTCGCGTCCGAGGAGGGCCTGGCTCGCCCCGGGCACGAGGTAGTCGTAGACGTGGAGCCGCGAGGCGCCGTCCCGTCGCAGGGCGTCCACGATCTCGGGGCGGTGGGTGAGCAGCGTGCGGGGCGCCCCGCGGTTGAGGTCGAGGTGGGCCAGCAGCGGGTCGGCCACCAGCACCGAGGCGAGGAGCGTCGCCGCGCGTCCGGACATGCCGTCCGCGCCGCGCCGCGCCAGGGCGGCGGCGGCGCCCGTGAGCAGGGCGGCCAGGGACAGGCGCGCGCACAGCCCGGAGCCGCCGGCGGGCGAATCGAGGGCGCCCGTGTCCCACGGGACCAGCGCCAGCCCGGCGGCGACCGCGGCGGCGGCGGCCAGCAGCCACCACGCCGTCTCGAGGACCGTCCTGCGGCGGCGCGCCTGGATCAGGTCCTCCAGGCCCAGGCCGGCCAGGAGGGCGGCGCAGAGCGCGGCCAGGACCAGCGCCTTGGAGGGAAAGCGCAAGAGCTGCAGGGGCGGGACGAGCCAGGTGAGGAGACCGTGAACGGGCAGGAAGCGCCCCAGCGCCACCAGCACCGAGAGGAGCCCGACGGCGCCGAGAGGTCGGGCCCAGCGCGCGCGGCGTGAAGCGAGCGCCCCGCCGGCGAGCGGAAGCGCGGCCAGCCCGAGGTACGTGGAGGCCAGGAACGGCTCGCGCCCCTCGAAGAGCACGCGGCGCGCGCCCGCGGAGAGGGGCAGCGCCCCCAGCCGGAGCGGCCACACGAGCTCCAACAGGCTCGCCGGGTGCACGGACCAATACGCGCGCTCCGCGGAGGTCATGGCGGCGCGCGCCGACTCGCGGGCCGCGTCCAGCGAGGGCAGCCACTGGCCCGCGGAGAGCCCGAGGGCCGTGGCTCCGGCGATCACGACGGGGAGGGCGGCGCGCAGCCCGCCTCCAGGAGCCGCTCCGCGATCGCCCAGGCACAGCGCGGCCGCCGCCACCAGGCCCATCAGGGCCGTCTCCGGGGATCCCGCGAGGACCTGCGCCGCCACGCAGGCGCCCCAGCCGATCGCCCAGCGCGCCGACGCCTCGCGCAACGCCACCAGCCCGCAGAGTACGGCCCACGGCAGCCACGCCGCTCCGCCGAGCTGGTTGGGCATCCCCACCAGCGAGAGCAGGGGGCCCGCGCACAGCCACAGCCCGGCCGCCGCGCCCGCCGCCGGCGCGGAGAGGCCCAGGCGCAACCCCAGCGCGCGCATGCCCCACGCCGTCCCCGCGAGGTGGGCGACGGAGTAGAGGGCGAGGACCGTCCAGGGCCGCAGGACGAGGTGGAGCAGCGTGAACGGGTAGAGCACCTGGTTGTTGGCGTCCGCCCACAGCGGCTGCCCGAACCCCACGTGTGCGCTCCACAGTGGCCACGCCCCGCCGGTCACGGCGCGGACCATCGCTTCCACGCCGACGTGCCAGCCGAGCGCGATGTCGCGGCCCAGGAGGACGCGTCCGGGGCCCAGGCCGGCGTGGCAGAGGACCAGCGCCATCCCCGACAGGACCAGCGCCGGGCGCGCCGCCGGCCACGCCCAGAGTCCCTTCACCATCGCCGCCGGCCGCGCGGGCGGCGCGCTCACGCGCGCTCCTTCCGGCCCGCGCGCGCGAGCATCACCACGGGAACGGCCAGCGCGAGGCCGGAGACGGTCAGGCCGAGGGTGACCGCGCGCGGGCGGTAGGCCAGCTCCACGCGGTGCCGCCCGGCGGGGACCGCCACCGCGGTGAAGGCGCCGTTGGCGCGGAGCACCGGCGCGGGGCGGCCGTCCACCGTCCCCCGCCAGCCCGGGTCATGGGTGTCCGCGAGCACGAGGTGGGCGGCCCCGCTCGACACCACGTCGATCCGGCTGCGGTCGGAGCGCAGCTCCACGATCGCGGTGGTGCCTTCGAAGCCGGGGGCGGGCGGCGCGGGGCTCCCTTCCTCCAGGACCACCTCGCGGCGGGGATCGAACTCGGGAGAGAGGAGCAGCCGCAGGCGCTCGCCGCCGTGCGCCACTCGCACGCCCGAGACGAGGTGCGCGCGAGGGAGGGGCGCGGGAACCGCGAAGACGCGGATGGGCTCGCGGAACAGGCTGGGGAGCACGGCCGCCGCGCGCAGGGCCTCGAAGCCCGCCTCGTGGAGGGCCACCGCGTGGCTGACCGCCCCCAGCTCCAGGAGGCGACGCTGCGCGTCCGGCCACTCCGCCACCGCCTGCAGGTCGCTCACCTGCGCCAGGCTCCCCGCGAAGAGCCCGAGGCGGTCGGTGTCGAAGCTCCCTTCGAGCCCCCAGGCGCCGAGCACGCTCGGATAGGCGTAGGAGCGGAGGGCGAGGGCCTCCGCCCAGGGCACGGGCCACTCGTCGCGCACGGTGGACATCACGTAGGCGTTGCGGTGGCCGAGGTGCCGGAGGCCGCGGTCCCAGCGGAAGTAGTCGTAGACGAACACGCGGCCGTGCGGGGGCGGGGCGAGGGCCGCCACCACCGGCGGCCGGAAGGTGAGCAGCGTGCCCGGGGCCGTGGGGTTGAGACCCACGTGCGCCCGCGCCAGGTCGAAGGCGGCCAGGGGGGCGACCAGCCACGCCCAGCGCACGGACGCGCGCGCCCGCGCGGCCAGGACGAGGGCGCCCGCCGCGGCCGCCGCCGCCGCGAAGAGCCCGGCGGCCACCGGGGCCAGGTGCCAGGACGGGCTGCGGCGCGTCTGCGTCCCGTCGAGGAGGGCGGCGCCCCACTCCGCGGCGCCCAGCCACAGGAGGAGCGCGCCCCCGAGGTTGACGAGGACGAGCGCCGCCCCCACCGCGAGGAGCGCGCGCCGGCGCCAGCCGTCGAGGTGGCGGACGGCCGCCAGGCCGAGGCCGGCGAGGAGCGACCACGCGAAGGCCACCAGCACCATCGCCTTCACGGGATAGCGGAAGACGCGCAGGGGAGGGACCAGCGTGACCAGGCCCCCGTAGGCGAAGGCGAACCGGCCCAGGCTCACGAGCAGGCCGCCCGCCGCCAGCACGATCAGGAACGCGCGCGCCGAGTGGCGGCCGCGCAGGAGCGCGCCCGCCACCAGGAGCGCGCACACCGCGCCCAGGTAGACGGAGGACAGGAAGGGCTCGCGCGATTCGTGGAGGACGGCGCGCACCTCGGGGCGCAGGGGGAGGCCGTCCAGGAAGGCCGGCACCACCGCCTGCGCCGCGAGGGGCAGGGGCAGGGACCAGAAGACCCGCGCCGCGTCGGGCAGGCCCCAGCGTCCCGACCGGCGCGCCAGCTCCAGCGTCGGCATCCACTGGGCCGCCGACACCGCGGCGGCCACCGCCCAGGCCGCCCCCCAGCGCGCCCCCGCCTGCAGCGCGCGGCGGGCGGCCCGCGCGTGGCGGCGCGCGTGGTCCACGGCCAGCAGGGCGGTGCCGAGGAGGGTCATGGCGGCCATGTCGGCCGAGCCGGCGAGGACCTGTGCCGTCGCGGCCAGGCCGGCCAGGGCGAGGCGGCGCGGGCTGGGCGCCCGCAGCGCGCGGTCGAAGGCGAGGAAGACCCAGGGGATCCACGACGCCCCCGTGAAGTGGTGCCAGAGGCTGACCAGCGAGAGGAAGGGGCCGGACGCGGTCCAGGCGGCGGCGGCCACGAAGGCGGGGGCGCGCTCCAGGCCCCAACTCCGCGCGAGCGCGTACTGGCCGAAGGCCGTGAAGAGGCAGTGGAACACCACGAACGCGGTGTAGAAGGCGCCCGCCGGCAGGACCGCCTGCAGCCAGGTGAACGGATAGAGCACCTGCGTCTCGGGGTTGGCCCAGTGCGGCTGGCCGAACGACACGTAGCGGTCCCAGACCGGCCACGCGCCCTCCGCCACCATGCGCACGAAGGACTCCACCTGGGCGTGCCACACGAGGTGGATGTCGCGGTAATAGAAGATGCGCCCGCGGAAGACGGCGGCGGGGAACAGGAGGAGCACGAGCAGGCCGAGCCCGAGGAGCGGCATCCGTTCGGGGGCGGGGAGCCCGGGGAGGGCGAGACGGCGGGAGAGGCGGGCTCTCCTCACACGAGCTTCAGTCGTCTCGCCGCGAAGAAGGTCATGCGCAGGAGGAGCAGGCCGTGCCGGAAGCGCGAGATGTTGGTGGCGCCGTAGCTCCGCTCGCGGTAGCGCACGGCGAGATCCACGATGCGCAGGTTCAGGCGGGCCGCTCCGAACAGCAGGTCGAAGTCCCCGAAGGGGTCGAAGTCCCCGAAGTACGCGCGGTTGTCCGCGATGCGCTGGTAGTCCTCGCGGTAGAGCACCTTCGTCCCGCACAGGGTGTCGCGCAGCTGCTGTCCCAGCAGCCAGGAGAAGGCGCGCGCGAAGAGCTTGTTGGCCACCATGTTGAGGAAGCGCATGGCCTGTCCCTCCATGGGGTACACCATGCGCGAGCCGTTGATGAACTCGCCCTTGCCGCGGACGAGGGCCTCCACGAAGCGCGGCAGGTCTTCCGGCGCCACCCCCATGTCGGAGTCGAGGATGGCCACCACCTCTCCCCGCGCCTGGGCGAAGCCCAGCCGCACCGCGTCGCCCTTGCCCTTCCCCTGCTGCTTGAGGAGCCGCAGGGGACGGTCCGGGTTCTCCGCCACGACCTGGCGGACGACGGCCTCGGTGTCGTCCGTGGAGTTGCCCTCCACGAAGAGGAACTCGCTGTTCGGTCCGAGGTCGGGGAGGCGCTCGACCAGCGGCCGGATGTGCCCCGCCTCGTTGCGGCACGGGATCACCACGCTCACGCTGGGGCGGCCGCTCCGGTAGCCGGGGAAGCGGTGCGGGGCGGGGCGCGCCACGATGCCGTACATCAGCGAGAGCTGGTCGACGAGGGGGAGGTGGCCCAGGTACCGGTTCAGCAGCGGCGCCAGGAGGGGGACGCCGAGGGGAAAGAGGATCTGGGCGTCCGTCCGCACCACCTCGAAGTCGGCGAAGCGCAGCATGCCCGCGATCTCCTCCGGGGGGAGCCACGCCTCCACCGGCTGGCGGATCTTGAGGCCGGTCATCTCGGCCAGGCGCAGGACGGGCTGCCAGAGGCGGCTGTAGCTGTAGATGAGGACGCGCGTACGGGGGTGGATCACCGCGTGCAGCGCCTCCAGGGCGGCCTGCACGTCCGTCAGGTGGGTGACCACGTTCACCATCGTCACCACGTCGAAGGGCCCGCCCGCCCCCGCCAGCACCGCGGAGTCGCTGCCGTCGCCCTCCAGGAAGTGGAGCGGTTCGCCGCGGTGGCGCGCGCGGGCGTCGATCACGGCGCGGCGGGAGAGATCGATGCCCACCCCCCGCGCCGGCTCCAGCGCGGCCAGCATCTCCCCGGTGCCGCAGCCGATGTCGAGCACGCGCTGGCCCGGGGGCACGCGCGCCTGGATGACCTCGGTCAGACGCCGGTAGAAGTAGCGCTTCTTTCCGCGGGAGGCCTGGATGGCGTCGTGGCGGGCCTCGTAGAACGCGCGCACCGCATCGCGCTGCGCGTCCGCGGGCCGGGGGGCCGCCGTCAACGGTGGCTGCGGTACCACGCGATGGTGGCCTTCAAGCCCTCTTCGAAGGGAGTGACGGCCCGGAACCCGAAGAGGCGCTCCGCCCGCGAGGTGTCCAGGCTGCGCCGCGGCTGGCCGTCCGGACTCGCGGGGTCCCAGCGGATTTCGCCCGTGAAGCCGGTCAGGCGCGCGATCATCGCCGCCAGGTCCCGGATGGTGATCTCGAAGCCCGCGCCGAGGTTGACGGGCTCCGCCCCGTCGTAGCCCTCGGCCGCGGCGCAGATCCCGCGCGCCGCGTCCGTGACGTAGAGGAACTCACGCGAGGCGGCGCCCGAGCCCCAGACCTCGATGAACGTCCGCCCCTCGTCGAGGGCGTCCTGGCACTTCTTGATCAGGGCGGGGATCACGTGCGACGACTCGGGGTCGAAGTTGTCGCGGGGCCCGTAGAGGTTGACGGGCAGCAGGTGGACGACGTTCATGCCGTACTGCTGCCGGTAGGCCTGCCCCTGCACCAGCAGCATCTTCTTGGCCAGCCCGTAGGGGGCGTTGGTCTCCTCGGGATAGCCGTCCCAGAGGCTCTCCTCGCGGAAGGGCACGGGGGTGAACTTGGGGTACGCGCAGATGGTGCCCAGCGTCACCACCTTGCCCACGCTCTGGAGGCGGCACTCCTCGATGAGCTGAACGCCCATCATCAGGTTGTCGTAGAAGAAGGACCCTGGGTTCACGCGGTTGGCCCCGATCCCCCCCACCCTCGCCGCCAGGTGGAGCACCGCGTCCGGGCGCGTGTCGGCGAGCAGGCGCCGCACCGCCTCCCGCTCCACCAGGTCGTAGTCCCGCTTGCGGGGGACGAACACCTCCGCCGCCCCGCGAGCCCGCAGCTCCTCCACCACGTGGCTGCCGAGGAAGCCCGCTCCCCCGGTGACGACGACGCGTTGTCCCTTCACGTTCCACCGCCCGCCTGGCGGCCAGAAGTTAGCACGCGGTCCGCGCTCGCCGAAAACACCCGCCGGAGCGCGTGGTCCCTACTGCAGGAACCAGTAGTGGAAGGCGGCGTAGCGTCCCGTCAGGCGGATCCGCGTGCGCTCGCGCGTGACCAGGGAGGCGGGGATGCGCAGCGGCACCTCCTCCCACTCCGCCCGCGGCTGCAGCAGCAGCCGCCCGGCGGGGCGGCCGTCCACGGTGACGGCGGCCTCGCCGCTCGGGACCTCGAGGAGGTACTGCGCCGCGCCGGCGGCGCGATGGACGTTCACGGCCACGGAGGGCGCCGTCCGCACCACCAGCACGAGGTCCTTTCCGGGGACGGTGCGCACGCGGAAGTCCTCGAAGCCGGCGATGTAGCGCCCGGCGTCGGCGAGCTCCGTGCCGCTCTCGGGAAGGGGCGCGAAGCGCGGAGCGCCGTGCAGCTCCAGGCCGCCCAGCCGCGAGCGGTGCGCGTAGTCGTGGCCCTCTTCGTCGCGCGGGTCGCAGACGTTCAGGCGGTCGCTCTCCGCCAGGCCCTCCTCCCCGGAGCGCGGGACGAGCCGCTGCCGCCCGGCCCCGAGGCCGTCGTAGCGGGTGCGGTAGACCTCGATCTCGTCGCCGAAGCTGGTGGTGCGGAAGAGCGGCGGACCGGCGGCCAGCGCCCGGAGCAGCGGGCTGGCCGCCTGCGTGGCCGAGGTGGTGATCAGGTACGGCGGGCGCGCGTCCTCCGGCAGGCGTCGCAGCAGCTCCAGGACGCCGGCGTCCCGCTCCGGCCGGCGCGTGCCGAAGAAGGCGGGCGAGGTGACGCCGTGGAGGTTCAGGTTGCGATGGCCGGTCAGGTACTCGACGCTGGTGGCCTGGTTCGCCATGGCCACCCCCGGCGGCAGCGCGGAGGCGATCCAGCGGGCGGCCGCCACGTCGCGCCGGTACACCTCGCCCGCGGCGTCCGCGTAAGCGGCCGCGAAGCGCAGGGTGGAGAAGGCGGCCAGGGCCACCGCCACCGCCATGACCGCGCGGAACAGCCGCCGCTCGCGGACGGCCGACCCGCGCGCGAAGTGCGCGGCCACGCCCTGCACCCCCGCCGCGGTGAGGATGTGGACGAGGGGGAAGGCCCACATCAGGTAGCGGTTGAAGTGCACGCCCGCGAAGAGCGTCGGCCCCGCCGCCATCACCGCCAGCACCACCACGGACAGCCACACGCCGGTCGGCCGCCGCAGCGGCGGGCGCACGCCCGCGGCCCCGACGACCACGAAGACCAGGGCCAGGGGGGTGAAGTAGTAGGGCGCCCACCCGCGCGCCAGGCCCACCGGCGCCTGCGAGGGGTAGAAGCCGAGGAGGAGGCCGCGCGTGACGTCCACGAGGTACTCGGTGGCGGCGGCCAGGGCGTCGCCGGGGGAGTAGGCGGTGAGCAGCCCCTTGTCCTGCGCGGAGGTGGGGACCCAGGAGCCGGTCAGGGCGGCGTTCAGGGCCAGCACCCCCAGCCCGGCGGCGACTCCCGCCCAGGCGGCGGCGCCGCCCGCCCGTCCGCCGCGGCGCGGGAACGTCCACCACCCGGCCACGGCGGCGGCCAGGAGCAGCCCCTCGGGCCGCGTCAGCGCGAGCAGCACGGTGGCGAGGGGAAGGGCGCCGAGCCGCCCGCTGCGCGCCGCGGCCAGCATGCGGTCGAACGTCCACAGGGCGAGCGCGGCGAAAAGGGCGACGTCGCTGCCCGAGAGCATCCCCCACGCCAGGGGGCCGCCCAGGGCGATGAGGAGGCCGGCGG
This sequence comes from Vicinamibacteria bacterium, assembly GCA_036556965.1. Taxonomy (GTDB): domain Bacteria; phylum Acidobacteriota; class Vicinamibacteria; order Fen-336; family Fen-336; genus DATBIO01. Next base: position 12,116 of record DATBIO010000080.1, on the reverse strand, counting down.
CGGTGCCCGCGCGCGGACCCGCGAGCAGACCGCCGACGCGGAAGCCCAGGAGGACCGCGGCCACGAAGCAGGCGAGCCCCAGCGCGATGGCGGCCGCCACCAGGGCCTCGCCGCGCAGGCCGAGGAAGGAGCCCAGGCCGAGGAGGGTGACCTGGAGGAGGCTGGTGGCGCCCGTGGACGGGGGGTCGCCCGGGTTGTAGCGGAAGGGATGGCCCGCGCCCATGCTCCGGGCGTACTGGCAGACCAGGTAGAGGTCCACGCTCTGCGGCACGACGTGCCCGTCGGTGCTCGCGAGCATGAGCCCGAGGAAGACGCCGGCCACGAGCAGCGTCAGCAGGACCAGGCGGGTCGTCGTCGCGGCGGGCACGTCGGGCGGCGCCGGCGCCATGTGCCGCGTATCATAAGCCGCGCCACGCGGCGCTCTCCGCCCGCACGGGGGCGGCGGGCGTTCCGCGGGCGAACGCATGTTCCTGGACCCCTGGACGGTCGTTGTGGGCGCCTGGGCCGCCGCGGCCCTCTGCGTGGGTCTCATCGTCGGGAGCTTCGCCAACGTGGTGATCCACCGCCTGCCCCGGCAGGAATCGGTGGTCTGGCCACGCTCGCGCTGTCCGGCCTGCGGCGCGGCCATCCGCCCCCGGGACAACGTCCCCGTCCTGAGCTACCTCGTCCTGCGCGGCCGGTGCCGCGATTGCGCGGCGCGCATCGCGCCGCGCTACGCGCTGGTGGAGCTGGCCAACGGCGTCGCCTACGCGGCCCTCTTCGTCCGCTTCGGTCCCACCCTGCGCACCCTGTCGTGCATGGTGCTGGTCACCGGACTGCTGGTGCTGGCCTCCATCGACCGCGACCACCTGCTGCTGCCCGACGCCATCACCCTCCCCGGCATCGCCCTCGGCCTCCTGGCCAGCCTGGGCGCGTGGCCGCCGACGCCGCTCGACGCCCTCCTCTCCGCGCTCGGCGGGTACGCCGCCTTCGCGCTGACGGCGCGGATCGCGCGCGCCTACTACGGACAGGAAGCGCTGGGCCAGGGCGACTGGAAGCTGGTGGCGATGATGGGAGCCTTCTTCGGCCACCAGCTCCTGTTCCTGACCGTGCTCCTGGGCGCGCTGGCGGGAGCGGTGACGGGCGGGGCCCTCATGGCCCTGGGGCGGGCGGAGCGCACGACGCGCCTGCCTTTCGGGACGTTCCTGAGCCTGGCCGGGATGGCCGTGGTCTTCGTGGGGGAGCCGATGCTCGAGTGGTACCGGAGCCTGCTGCGTGGCTGACACGCCGCGGCTGGGGCTCCGCCTCGCCCTGGCGGGCGCTCTCGCCCTCCTCGCCCTCGCCCAGCTCCAGCTCGGCCTGCACGTGCTGCGCCTCTGGCAGCAGGCGCCCGACCGCGCGGTGTCCGTCCCGCGCGAGCTGTTCCAGCGCGACCTGCCGGAGCTCGCCCTCCTCTTCGACAGCGACGCCATGCCGACGGCCCTCGACGGCCTGCGCCTGCGGGCGGGCGCGCTGGCCGTGGAGGCCTTCGACCTCCATGGCCAGATCCGCTCGGCCAGCGGGACGGCGCCCGTCGCCCACTGGCTGGCCGAGGCCGACCTCGAGCGCGTCCGCTCCGGGTCCTTCCTCGCCCTGGCCCCGAAGGACGCCGCCGGGCACCTCCTCGCCTACGCGGCGGTCCCCGCGCGCGAGCCCGTGGTCATCCGCTTCGCCTGGGCCCGGCCCGACCTGCTCGAGGACCGGCGGCGGCAGCGTGACGCTGCCGTCATCAGCGGGTCCTGCGCCCTGGCCCTCCTGCTGCTCTCCGTCCTGGCCCTGGTCCCGGACCGGACGCGCCGTCCACCGCTCCATCCGGCCGACGCGGCCTACCTCGAGGCGCTGGCCCGCCTGCGCGACCACGGGTTCCAGGAGGCGGACCGGCACGATGCCGAGCGCGACCGGCTCGAGCGCGCCATGCGCGACCGCGAGCCCTTCGTGCGCGCGGGCGAGATCAGCAGCAGCGTCATCCACGAGGTCCGCAACGGGCTCGGCGCCATCGTCGCCTACGCGCGGCTGATCGAGGGTGGCCCCGCCGGCCCGGACGCGCGCCAGGCGGCGGCCGCCATCCGGGCGGAGTGCGACGCGCTCGAGCACGTCGTCCGGCGCTTCGTCGAGCTCCTGCGCGACGAGGCGCCCCGCCCGGCCCCCTTCGACCTGGGACGGATGCTGGGTCGCGTCGCTGCCCGCGAGGCGCGCACGGACGAGACCGCCACCGTCCACCTGGAGGGCGGAGCGTGCCCCGTCGAGGGGGACGAGGACCTCCTCGAGCGCGCCTTCGAGAACCTGGTCCGCAACGCCCGGCAGGCGGCGGGGACCGGCGGCCACGTGTGGCTGGGCTGGTCCGCCGACGCGGAGCGTGCGCGGGTGACCATCCGTGACGATGGTCCGGGCCTGCCCGCCGGCGCACCGCCTCCCCTCCAGTCCAGCAAGCCCGGCGGCCTGGGCCTCGGCGTGGCGCTGGCCGGCAAGCTCGTGCGGCTGCACGGCGGCACGCTCGCCTTCGAGCCAAACCCTCCGCGAGGAGCCAAGGTGACCGTCACCCTGCCCGTACGCGTGACAGTCGCTGCTACCGACGGTAACACAGGGGCTGACGCCGCACCCGTCCCGCGAGCCGAAGTATCCGGGTAAACGCTTCTGATGGAGTCAATTGGAAACGGAGGACCCACCGGGCATCTCCGTTGCTAATGGAGGCAAGCCATGTCGAGCCCTCACACTGACAACCCGGTCTCCCATCCCCGGGAAGGGGGTTTCAGCATCATCGAGATGCTGGCGGTCGTGTTCATCATCGGCATGATGGCCGCCGTGGCCGTGCCCAACGCCCTCGCCTACATGCGCAATTACCAGATCCAGGCGGCGGGGCAGATGGTGGCCTCCGAGCTGCAGACCGCGCGCACGCAGGCCATCAAGCGCAACGTGAACTTCGGCGTGGTGTTCGTGGCCGTCAACCAGGACACCTTCCGGTTCGTGTACGAGGACGTGCCGGGCACGTTCACGCGCACGGCGATCGACACCGCGGTGACCACGGAGGGCGGCGCGGGTCCGATCCGGCGGCTGCCCAACGGCGTGCAGTTCGAGGTCGCCACCGGCACCACCTCCCGCGGCGTCCGCTTCAACCGCTTCGGCGCCATGTGCGACCCCGCCACGAACACCACGGTCTGCCCGGACCTGCCCGGGGGCTTCCCGACCGGCGGGCCGTTCTTCGCCATGAACGCGGCCCAGGGCGGGACCATCCGCCTGCGCCAGCCCGCCAGCAACCTCACCCGCTCCGTCACCATATCGCCGGGCGGCCGCATCAACGTCCAGCCGTAGGGGAGGCAGCGATGCCACGCATTCGAGCGACGAAGGGGAGCCGGGGCCAGGCGGGGTTCACGCTGGTCGAGTCGCTGGTGGCCATCCTGATCCTGGCCATCGGCATCCTGGCCGTGACCACCCTGATCTCGATCTCCACCACCAACAACACGGCGGCCAACCACGCGACGGCCGCCACCGCCCAGGCCACCGAGGCGATGGAGCGGCTCAAGGCCGTCTCCTACGACCGCCTGATCCCGGGCGGGAGCCTCACCGCCGACCTGCCCACGCCGTGCGGGACCCCTCCGACCTGCTTTCCCGCGCCGGCCGCCAATCTCGCCAACTACAACATGACCACCAACGTCCCGGGGGTGGGGCTCATCCGCACGCGCTGGCTGGTCACCCAGGCGGCGACCGCGGCCACGGTGCGCCAGATCACGGTGCGCTCGGAGAGCGTCGCCCCGCTCATGGGCGCGCGGTCGCGCGCCGAGTTCACGACCTACCGCACGTGCACAACCGCCGGCTGTCCTTTCTGAGGTCCAGCATGCCTACGCGAAAGAACCCCCCGGCCGGCTTCAGCCTCATCGAGCTCATGGTGGCCATGACCGTGACCCTCGTGGTCACGGGCGCCGTGTTCGGCCTCATGACCTCGGGCCAGACTGCCTTCCGGCGGGAGCCCGAGATCACCGACCGGCAGCAGAACATCCGCCTGGCCATGGACCTCATCCAGCGCGACATCTCCACGGCGGGAATGTCCATGCCGCCCTCCATCCAGGTCTTCACCAACGGCCTCAACGGCGCCACCGCGGGCGTCACCAGCCCCTTCGGCGGCAACCCCGACGAGCTGGAGATCCTGGGCAGCGACGGGGCGTCCCCGCTGCTGCGCGTGTGCGCGTCGGACCCGGCGGACAGCGCCAACCCGACCTCCGTGCAGTCGGCGCAGCCGCTGCCAGGCGTCCTCACCAACAGCCCCTCCTCGCAGTTGATGCTGCTGGCCACGCCCGGCGCCGCCGGCCTCGCCTGGAAGGCGGTGGGCGCGGCCACCAACTGCGAGGCGGTGCCTCCGCAGTTCCCCCTGGCGGGGCCGGGCGGAGGCACGATCGGCCTGCTTCCGTGGCGGGCCATGGCGGTGCCGGACGTCTCGCCGTCCGCCGGCGCGCCCACGGGTGGAGTCGTGACCATGGCGCACGCCGCGCGCTACCAGATCCAGATGGACGCGGCCCAGGTCCCGAACCTCTGGCGGAGCTCCACCGGCGGCGCGGACGTGGGCGGGAACCCCAACTACCAGCTGGTGGCCCGCGGCATCGAGGACCTGCAGGTCGAGTACCGCACGGCCGCGGGCTGGGCGAACGTGCCCGGCCCCGTGACCTGCGCGGTGGGCAGCTCCTCCTGCGCGGCCGCCGACATCCCCTCGCTCGTGCAGGAGGTGCGGGTGACGCTGACGGCGCGCGCGCTCGGGCAGCGGCTGCAGGGCGCCACCCAGCCCACCACGGGCGCCGTCCTCGCCCCGCGCGGACAGCTCACGTCCACCACCACGCCGCGCGCCGTGCTCTTCCACCTCAGCCAGGCCACCGGCGGCCCGGCCTGGCGCTGACCGAGGAGATGGAGATGCAGTTGAGAGCGACCGTGACGCCCAGTCCCACCGGCCCCCGCCCGGGGCAGGCGGGCTTCGCCCTGATCGTGGCCCTGCTCGCCCTGGTGATGCTGACCCTGCTCGGCATGACCATGAGCCTGACCACCTCCACCGAGCTGTCGATCGCCACCAACTACCGGTGGGGACAGCAGGCGCTCTACAACGCCGAGGCGGGCATCGAGATCGGCAAGCGCTACCTGCGGCAGGTGGACTGGGGCACGCGCACGGTGCTGCCCGACCCGCGTTTCACGGTGACCCCCACCAGCGCGCCGCCGGCCCCGCCCTTCCCCCTCCGCACGGGGCCGCACGGCGAGGCCAACCGCAGCTTCGAGAACGAGGCCTGCGACAACGTGGGCGCCCAGGGCTTCGGCATCGTGCTGGATGACCCCACCTACGCCTTCCCCTACCAGAACATGACCAGCTTCCTCCTCGACGGCGCCAGCAACCAGCTGGGCGTGGCGGGCGCCTTCACCCTCTGGGTGCGCCGCCCGCTGCTCGCGGACAACAACGGCGCCGTCGCCGACGACCCGGGGAACAACGCCCTCGTGCTGACCGCGGAGGGCGTGGCGCCGTTCCGCGGCGCGGGCACGGGTGCCGGCGACGCCGCCTTCCGGCAGCGGAACCGCGCCGTGCGCTACCTGGAGGTCACGCTGCAGCGGATCGTGCCCGGCGACTGCGAGAACCGCAGCGGCCAGGCCGGGGCCGGCCCCACCGGGTCCGGCTACGACCAGTGCGACACCATCAACCCGAGCACCATCCTGGGTGGGGTCACCGAGCCCACCCCCAGCGCCCGCTAGGCGCCAGAGGAGCAAGAGATGGCGAGCATCGCACTCACGGACGTCGTCGCCAGCGCGCGGCGGCCCTGGCGCTTCGACCGCCGGCCGCTCTGGCGGGTGGTCCTTCTCGGGTTCATCGGCGCGGTGCTGCTGCTCTCCGGCGGCGATCGCGTGTCGGGGCTGACCACGCTCGACAACTGCGGCATCGACCCCCTCGAGGTCCTGAAGCTCCAGGTGAAGCACAACGTGCTGATCCTGTTCGACACCTCGGGCTCCATGAACTTCCCCAACAGCATCCCGCCCGGCCGCCGCCGGTACTCGGTCACGGGCGACGATCCCGAGAGCCGCATGTGGCAGGCCAAGCAGGCGATGCGCGACGTGGCCCAGGAGTACGCGGGCCGCATCAACTTCGGCATGGTGACCTTCCCCAACGCGAACTCCATCAAGCCGCTGGCGGAGGACGTCGACTTCACGGGCGACAACGCGGCCTGGCTGGGCGGGGACTCGGACGACGGCCCCTTCGTCTACGTCTCCAACGACCCCGACGCCCGCCGTTTCTACTGGGATCCCGACGGCGACAACGACGAGGATCCCTTCCTCACCCCGGTGGCGGTTTCGGAGACGGAGCTGATCACTTCCTGCTCCGTCGACCTGGCCGTCACCTCTACCTGTCCCGACTCGCCGGTGACGGCGCAGACCAGGGTGTGTGGCGACTCGTCGACCCCCTTCAACGACGCCTCCCCGGATCCCCCGAACTTCGGGAGCATCGCGGTGGGCGACGTCATCACCGCCAACAACAACGGCAGCATCGAGTCCGCCATCGTCACCACCGTCAGCAGCAGTCGCTGCGTGATCCTGGACCGGGCCGTGACCTGGGACAGCCGCAACTTCGTGTGGAGCCGGACGCGCCAGTCACTGGGCTTCTTCGGCAACCCGGCCCAGGACAACCGCTACACCGAGTACGACAACAACCACGACGGATCGGGGACCCTGACCTTCGCCTCCCAGATGGACATCTTCCGGAGCTTCAACAACATCGGCGACTACGCGGTGCCCTATCCCTACAAGAACCCGCAGTGGGACATGACCTCCTCGGGCATCATCAACAGCTGGCCCGGGAGCGACGCGGCCACCTTCCCCGAGGGCGCGGACAACCCGGGCGTGACCGGCTTCAACCAGTGGCGGAAGCCGCTGTGCAACAACGCGAACGGCGAGTGCAAGTACTACCTGCACTCGCGCGTCTTCCGCACCGGCTTCAGCTACCGGTGGAACACCCGGAACCCCACTCCGGGTCCGACCGCGGTCCCCATCAGCCCGCTGAACCGCCTCGTCAGCGTCTCCACCTTCAGCTGCCCGGCGGTGACGCCCGCCCCCGCGGGGGAGGAGCTGGTGGACCAGCGCGAGCTGAACCGGCCCTGCATCGAGTTCATCGACGACGCCACGGGCGACGCCGCCGTCTTCTACTACTCGTCCGCGGCCTTCCAGACGCAGAGCGGCACCGGCTGCACGGGCACCCCCAGCACCATCACCAACGTCTCCTCCTGCACGGGCAACAACGCGCCCGTGGTGGTGACGAACATGGAGCTGGGCCTGCCCCTCATCTCCGCCAACGCCCTCGACACGAAGCTGGCCGACCTGACCGCCAACATGAACCCGGCCCCCGACCTCATGAGCGGGAACACCGCCGCCCCCACGGGGGGCGGCTCGGGGGGCGGGGACAACCCCGGCCTGAGCACCACGCCGGCGGCGGGCATCCGGCCCACCGAGGGCACGCCCATCGCCACCGGCCTCCAGGCCATCCGCACCGGCGGCCCCTACTTCCCGGCCGAGCCCGCCAGCCTGCCCGCGGGGGTGGACCAGAAGAACTTCGTGCTGATCCTCACGGACGGCAACAACAACTGCGGCGACAACAACCCGAACCCGGCCGAGGAAGCGCGCCAGCTCTTCCAGAACACCGCCAACCCCCGCAACCAGGCGGAGACCCTCCTCGTGACCTACGCCCCCGACGCGGGCGTCAACGAGAGCAACTTCATCGCGCGCGCGGGGTCGGGGGGCGTGTCCGTGTCCTGCGGCAGCAACTACCCGGGCTACACGCCGTCCTTCTGCGGGGGCAGCTGCGCCTTCACGTGCTACCAGTGCGCGGAGGCGGGCGACCCCGAGTGCGATGGGGCCAGCCCGAGCGCGCGCAACGCCTTCCGCGCGAACTCCGTGGAGCAGCTCAAGGAGCAGCTCCGCCGCGCCCTGAACGTGGTGCAGGAGGGCGGCGAGTTCTCCGCCACCCAGTCCATCGTGGGCACGGTCTTCGAGCTGGGCACCGCGCCCCTGGATCCGCGCACCCGGTACAACTCGCGCGTCAACGTCCTCTTCCAGTCCACCTTCGAGGTGAACGGCTGGGAGGGCCGCCTGAAGGGCTTCCGCAACGACGGGACCTTCGCGGTGGTGCCCGCCTCCGCCAACAGCCTGAACCGGTGGGACGCCGGGCAGACGCTCTTCGAGCAGGTGGTCCTCCGCATGCAGACCTCGTCGCGAGGCGGGCGCCCCAACAACCTCTTCACCTTCGACGAGCTGCACGGCGGTGCGAGCATGGCCGACATCGGCAGCGCCGGCTCGACCGCGCTCATCCGGCGGCGCATCTTCACCTCGGACGGGCACGGCACCTTCACGCGCACGAGCACCAACGACTCCGCCAACTTCGACAGCGCGCTCTCGACGGGCACCAACGTCGTTGCCCTGTGGCCCCCCAACACCGCGGGGGTGAGCTCCGTGGACGTGGACCCCGCCACCGGGCAGTCGCCCATCGACAACCCGCTGGGCATCGGCCGGCAGGCCACCCCGCTCCTCACCTACGACGACCTGAAGACGCGCTTCGGCGCCTGCGACCGCTCGCCCACGACGGGGCCGCTGCCCACGGCCTGCGACTTCGCCGCCGACTCCGTGCTGGCCACGGCCACCGCGCAGACGGAAGCCCGGCGCATCATCCTGGCCCACATGGCGGGGGCCAGGGTAGCGCGGGCCGGAGACGGCCTGCCCCTGCGGGATTCCTCGACCGGGGAGATGCTCTTCAGCGCCCGCTCCTGGGTCCTGGGCGAGAGCACCAACGCCACCCCCGCGGTGGTGACCCCGCCCCTGCGCTTCACGCCGTCGCTCCACGTCAAGGAGTGGATCCTGTTCCGGGACGGCCGGCGCGACCCGGACCGTCGCGGCATCGACGAGATCAGCAAGGGCTTCGGCCTGCGCAACCCGGACTTCGACGACCTCAACCCGGCCGGCCTCCCCGACCTCAAGCCCATCAAGACCGTGACCTACATCGGCGCCAACGACGCCATGGTCCACGCCTTCAGCGCGCAGACCAGCGAGGAGCTGTGGGCCTTCGTGCCCTGGGACCAGTTCGACGAGCTGACCCGGCTCGTCACCGGCCAGGTGGTCGAGCCCCACATCTACGGGGTGGCCTCCGGCATCCGCGTGGCGGACATCTTCGTCCCCGGCACGTTCATCCTCAACGGCGTGGAATTCGAGGGCCGCTGGCGTACCGTGCTGTTCTTCGGGCGCGGTCCGGGGGGCAAGTACTACACCGCGGTGGACGTGACCTCGCCGGGCCCCTATACGAAGACGGCCCTGAGCTCGTACCTGCCCTTCATCATGTGGAGCCGCGGGAACCCCGACACCGTCGACGGCACGCCGGGGGGAACGCCGATCCGCGCCGCCGACACCGCGGAATACGCCAAGCTGGGCGACTGCTGGTCCATCCCTGCCGTGGGAAACGTCGCCGGCACGCCCGAGTGGCGCCTCTTCATGGGCTCCGGGTGCAGCGACGTCGCCACCGAGGGCACGACCCTGTACGCGATCGACGCCATCACCGGTGACATCATCCAGTCGCGGGACGTGGGCGACGGCGACGCCGCCACCACCACCGCCCGCATCAACAACAACATCGTGGTGGCCAACGCGGCGGGCTGGAACTCGTTCCAGCTCGATCCCCCCGGCGTCTCCGCGCGGGGCGCGGACCGCCTCTCGCGCGTGTACATCCCCGACGTGAAGGGGCGCATCCACAAGATGGACGCGCTCACCGGCGACGTGGGGACCTTCGCCGCCGAAGGGGTGCTGCAGCCGTTCGGCTCGGCGGTGGCGCTCTTGAAGCTCTCGCAGTCCGGCCTCGACAACGGCGACTACGTGTTCGCGGAGTCCGGGAACGACAACCGGGTCACCCCGGTGCCCCTGGACACGCCCCCCTTCAAGATGTTCGGCTACAAGGACACCGCCGGGGACACCGACGTCACCACCGCGGGGACGGTGATCCCGAGCTCCAGCTTCCCCCGCGATTTCGACAACAAGTTCCGCGGCACCGTGCAGCCGGCCACCGCGTTCAACTCGGCGGGGCAGGCGCGCGTGTTCTTCGCGGGCACCGCGCTGGTCGACGGAGGCGCCACCTGCCTCTTCCAGTTCGACACCCTGCTCTTCGCCTTCGGGGCGCTGAGCGGCAACGCGGTCTACGACTTCACGGGCGACGGCACCGCGGACGCCTCCGCCCGCGTGGTCGGCATCAAGACGACCGGCATCCAGGTCGTGGGCGGCCAGGTGCTGCTCAGCGACAGCGGCAAGGTGGGGACGGCGCCGGCGCCGCCGCCTCCGCCCGCGGTGCCGCCCGCCCCGACCGCGGCCACCCCGCCGTTCGTGAACACGCTCCGCATGGTGCCCGACACGTTCGTCTGCCGCCAGTAGGCGCGGACCGGAGAGCGGCCCCGAGGGGGCCGCTCTCCACCGTCCGCTGGACGGACCTGCCCGGCCCCGCATCCCTCCTGCCGCGGGCCCGACCCCGGGGACGCGCGCGGGCGGCGGTGCCCAGGACGAGCACCAGGACCGCCTTTGCCGGCCTCGCCCGCGCCGCGCTATACTCCGCCCCGCAAGTGATTTAGTCGTGGCAACCTCTTCGTCGGTCTCGTGCCCGTCCTGCGGCGCGCGCAACAAGCCGACCTGGGAGTTCTGCGCCCGCTGTGGCGAGAGCCTCGCCGGCGCGACGGCCACGGCCGCTCCCGCGGCCGGAGCGCCCGCCGCCCCTCCCGCCATGGGCGAGGGTGCCGGCTTCCCGGTCGTGCCCGCCCTCACCGTGCTGCTGATCGCCATTGGCGGCGGCCTGCTGTGGCTCCAGGCCGGCAGCTCCGGTCCCGCCGCCGGGGCCTCGGGTCCGTCGGCGACGGCCGTCCCCGCTCCGACCCTGTCCTCGGAGCAGGCGACCTCCGTCAACGAGCCGCCCGGCGTGCGCGGCAAGAACCTGCTCGCGGGAGGGCAGGCCCAGGACGCCCTGCCCCTGCTCTCCCAGGCCGCGGCCGACCACCCCGAGGACCCGGATGCCCAGCATGCGTATGCCCAGGCCCTGTGGCAGACGGGCGACCGGACCTCGGCCATCCGCCAGTACCAGCGCGCGGCCAACCTGTCCCCCCAGATCGTGCGCTACCACTCCGACCTCGCCCGCGCGCTGTCCGCCGCGGGCCGGGAGAGCGAGGCGGTGGCCGAGTACGAGGCGATCCTCGCCATCGATCCCAAGAGCCCGGGCGCGCTGCGCGAGCTCGGGAACCTCCACCTCCAGGCGGGACGCGCGGACCGCGCCCTGGCCGTCTTCGAGCGCGCGGTGGCGGCGGAGCCGGGCAGCGCGGTGCTCGCGCAGGACCTGGCCCACGCCGCGGCCAAGGCAGGCGACGAGAACCGCGCCCGGCTGGCCTACGAGAAGGTCCTGCGCCTGAACCCCGACGCCGCCGTGAGCCGCGGTCTGCTGGCGGAGGCGCTCTTCCAGGAGGGCAAGCCCGACGAGGCCATCTCCCTCTTGCGGGCGGGCCTCGAGCGGAAGGCCGACGCGCCCCTCCTGCACCGCGCGCTGGGGAGCCTCCTCGAGCGCACGGGGCACCCCGCGGAAGCGGCGGCCGCCTACCGCGAGTACGCGCGCCTGGCCCCGCGCGCGCCCGACGCGACCCAGATCCGCGAGCGCGCCTCCGTGCTGGAGTCCCCGGCCCCGGCGGCGACGCCGTCGCCCTCCACCTAGGCGACATGCGGGCTCCGGCCATCGGCGTCGCCCTCGCCCTCGTGGGGGCCGCGGTGACGGCACAGGACCTCGGCGAGCTGGCGCGGCAGGAGGAGAAGAGGCGCCAGGAGAAGCGCGCCCCCGCAACGCCCCCGAAGTCGTACACCAACGACGACCTCCGGAAGCCCGATGACGCCGCATCGCCCGCGCCGCCGAAGGCGGGGGCAGCGCGCAAGCAGGCGGCCACGCCCGCTCCTCCTCCCCCTCCGGAGCCTCCTCCTCCCGCGCCGGTCGACACGCGGTCGACGGCGGAGCAGCTCGACGAGGGGTCCTGGCGGGAGCGGGCCGCCCAACGCCGGGCCGCCGTGAAGGGCCTCGAGGAACAGGT
>DATBIO010000079.1:0-4130 GCA_036556965.1 Vicinamibacteria bacterium | reverse complement strand
GTGAACGAGGTCCGCGTGCCCTCGGCCTCGACGCCCTCGACGGTTTGGCGGCCGAGCGACTCCTCCTTGCCCCTGGGCAGCCGCTTCTGGAAGGGCTTCACGGCCATCACGCGGTCCCCGACGACGTCCGGCCCCGGGCCGCGGAAGATGCGCACCTCCTTGTGCACCTCGCGCGGGGCGCCCGCGCCCGCGACGGCGGGATCGGGCAGGGGCGCGGTGAAGAACACGTCCTCCTCCGCGTCGCGAGCACCCTCGCCGCGCGCCGGGACCTTGATGCGGGTGGCCGTCTTGTCCGCGGGGTTGAGCACGTAGCGCTCGCCCGCGACGGCGTCGTCGATGAACACGGTGCGGGGCTCATCGCCCGCGGCCAGCATCGGGCCCACCGCGCCCAGCACGTGCTCGCGCCGCGTGCGCCCCTCGCCGTCCCGCGCCACCTCGGCCGCGGTGCGGCGCACGATGCGGTTGCCGTCGCCCAGCGTCTGCACGGTCTCCGTGACCGCCTCCGCGGCGTAGGGCGCGCCCTTGACCAGGCGCGCGCCGATGCCCTCGCCCGCCCACACGAAGGCCAGGGAGTGGTCCATCAGCGCCGGGCCGTCGTGGTGCCGGACCGCCCGCACGTCCTGGCGCACGGTCAGGCCTTCCTTCTCCGCCTCCTTCTCGTCCAGCGCCACGACGCCTCGCGCCAGCAGGGCGAGGGCGAGGGCCGCCATCAGCAGTCGGGTCATTCGCGTCTCCTTGGTCTCATGTGCCCCGGTCCTCTCCAAGCCTCGGCGTCCACGAAGCGGATGGCGCGCGCCAGCCCGTCGTGTCCCACGATCACCTCCGCCTGCACCGGCTCCGGCCCCGCGTCCCGCGTCGGCCAGCCCCAGGCCGCGAGCGCGGTGGGGGGCACGCTCACGCGCACCAGGTGCAGGCTGTCCGCGTCGCGCAGCCCGGGCGCCCCGGGCAGGGCCACGAACCGTGGCTCCTCCGCCGGGACCGATGCCGGCGGCACGGTCGCCGGTGCGGTGCGCCGCAGGGGACGCCGCGGACGGACGGGGGCCGCGGGCGGCGCCTCCCGCCGCGGCGGGGCGGGAAGCGGCGCGATGGCCTGCGTGGACTCGGCCGCCGGCGCTGCCGCCGCCGCCACGCGCGGAGGCACGGCCGTCCCGCGCGGCCAGGCCGCCAGCACGGCGGCCGCCACCAGCGCCACGGAGGCGGCCGCGGCCAGCCACGGGGCGAGCGACCGCCGCGGCACGCGCGCGGTCTGGGCGGCCAGGTGCCGGCGCAGCCGTTCCTCGAGCGGCGCCGGGGCCTCCTCGTCGGTGGCCTCGCGCAGCGCGCCCAGCAGCGCGTCGAGCGTGCGGTCGTCCTTCACCCTGTTTCCTCGGCCTGGCGCAGGCGCGCGCCGCCCTCGTGGGCCCCCGCCAGCCGGTCCTCGAGCAGCGCGCGCGCGCGGTGCAGCCGCGAGCGCACGGTGCCGACGGCGCAGCCCAGGGCGGCCGCGGCCTCCGCGTAGGGCAGCTCCTCGAGCGCGCACAGGACGACGACCTCGCGGTAGTGCGCGGGCAGGGCGAGCACCGCGCGCTGCACGGCCTCCACGGCCTCGCGCCGGGCCAGCCCGTCCACGAGGCCGGGCTCCGCAGCCGCTTCCTCGACCAGCGGCACGTAGCTGCGATCGCGCTGGCGCCGGCCCCGCACCTTGTTGCGAGCGACCCCGAAGATCCAGGCGGCGGCCGGTCCGCGTCGGGGGTCGTACCGGTGACCGTCGCGCATCAGGGCCAGGAAGACTTCCTGCGTCACGTCCTCCGCAGCCTGGGGGGAGCCCGTCATGCGCAGCGCGAAGCGGTGTATGCGCCGCTGCCAGCGCCGGTAGAGCTCGGCGAACGAAGGCTCATCACCCCCTGCCATGAGCCGGAGCAGGTCGCCATCCTCGGGAGTCTGGGGCACTGCCATTCTCTGGTTCAGACGACCGTGCTCCGGCTTCAGTCTCCTCTTCGCGCCGGGGGCAGGGAAAGTTCCCGGAAACGTTGCCGCGAGCTCGTGGGGGCGTGGCGGGCCTGGGGACGGCACTCTCCCGCCCCGGCCTCTCAGCGGGCCAGGGACACGGCGCGCGCGACGAGCTGGGCGGCACGTCCGCGCAGTTCGACGGAGCGGTCCACCAACCACGCCGAGTGGCTCATCACCTCCGCGAGGGGGATCGGCGGCGGAGGAGGGAAGGCACGCCCGGGGCCGCGTCCGCTGCGACGCGCGGGGTGCCCCGCGCCCATGAGGCGGCGGACGGCGGCCTCGCGCCGCTCTTGGTCGAGGTCCTCCTCGTGGAAGCAGCCGACGATCTCGCGGCTCCGGCCGGAGACGCTGACCGCCCAGGTGGCGATGTCCTCGTCGCCGGGCCAGCGCAGCATGGGCAGGATCGACACGCGCCAGGGCCCGCCCGGGGCATGCTCCAGGTGGTCGCGGAAGCACTGCTCGAGGGCCTGCAGGCAGCGGCCCGCGCCCTCGAACCGGAACGTCACCCAAGGCCCAGTGCTCATGGCAGCCCCGTGAACGGGTCCAAGCGTGCGGCGGCCCGGGCGGCCCGTCAAGGGCCTCCGGCGAGGCATCAGCGCCCCTTGGGGAAGAGCGCGAGCACGATCCCGACCAGGGCGGCGCCCGCGGACCCGTAGCGGATCAGCTCCAGGCGTCCCGCCTCCGTGCGCGCGGCCTCGCCGACGCTGATGCCGGCCGGCGGCGACTCCACCTCGGCGGCGCGGCCCGACGCGTAGAGGAACCCGCCGGCTCCCGCCAGGATCAACACCAGGCCGAGCGTCCTCATGGGTTTGCCTGCTCCTTCGCCGGCCGCGGCGCCGGCGGCTAGTCGCCCTTGAACTGGGGCTGCCGCTTCTCCAGGAAGGCCGTGGTGCCTTCCACCTTGTCGCGCGACTCGAAGGTGATGGCCTGCGCGGTCGATTCGTAGAGCAGGCCCGCGGCCAGAGGCATCTGCATGGAGGCGTTGAGCGCCATCTTGGTCAGGCGCACGGCGAGGGGGCCGAGGGCCAGCACCTTCTCGGCCAGCAGCCGCGCGCGTGTCATGAGCGCGTTGAGGGGCACGACCTCGCTCACCAGCCCCGCTTCCAGCGCCTTGTGCGCGCTCCAGCGCGCGCCGGTGAGGACCATCTCCTTGGCCCGGCCCAGCCCCACGATGCGGGGCAGGCGCTGCGTGCCGCCCGCCCCGGGGATGATGCCGAGGGAGGGCTCGGGCAGCCCGAAGACGGCGTTGTCGGAGGCGATGCGCAGGTCGCAGGCCAGGGCCAGCTCGCAGCCGCCGCCCAGCGCGTACCCGTTGACGGCGGCGATGGAGACGGCGTCGTGGCTCTCCACCGCCAGCATGAGCCGCGAGTTGATGGAGGCCAGGGCGTCGTCGCGCCGCCGCTGGCGGATGGCCTTGATGTCCGCTCCCGAGACGAAGGCCTTGTCGCCGGCGCCCGTCACGATGAAGACGGAGCAGCGCGCGGCGCGGATCTCCTCCAGGGCGCGGTGGAACTCGTCCACGGTGGCCGCGTCCAGGGCGTGGCGGGCCTCCGCGCGGCTGACGGTGATGGTGGCCAGGCGGCCGCCGATCTCCACGATCAGGTTGTGGTAGCCGGCGCTACTTCTCTTCGCCGTAGTCATAGACACCCCGGCCGCTCTTCCGTCCCAGGCGGCCCTCCTTGACGTATCGCACCAGCAGCGGCGCCGGCTCGTACCGGTGGCCCAGGCTGCGGTGCAGGAACTCCAGCACGCTGAGGCGCGTGTCCAGGCCCACCAGGTCCACCAGCTCGAAGGGGCCCATGGGATGGTTCAGGCCGAGCTTGAGCGCGGTGTCGATGTCGCGGGCGCTGGCCACGCCCTCCTCCAGGATCCGGAAGGCCTCGTTGCCGATCACGGCGTTGACGCGCGAGGTGATGAAGCCCGGCGACTCCTTCACGATCACCGTCTGCTTCCCCATGCGGTGGGCCACCTCCGCCGTGGTGCGGATGGTCTCCTCGGAGGTCTCCAGGGCGCGCACGATCTCCACCAGCTTCATCTTGGGCACGGGGTTGAAGAAGTGCATGCCCACCACGCGCTCCGGGCGCGCGGTGGCGGCCGCGATCTCGGTGACGGAGAGGGCGGAGGTGTTGCTGGCCAGGACC
>DATBIO010000078.1:0-9459 GCA_036556965.1 Vicinamibacteria bacterium | reverse complement strand
GCCGGACTACGCGGCGGCGCGCGGGGCCGTCTCCGCGCCCGCGCTCGCCGCGCGCTGAGTGCGGCTCCTCGCCGCCTTCCTGGTCTCCCTGGCCGTGGCCGCCGCCCTCGCGCCCCTCGTGCGCCGCCTGGCCCCGCGCCTGGGGCTGGTGGACCGCCCGGGTCCGCGCTCGCTGCACGGGGCCCCCACGCCCCGCGCGGGCGGCGCCGCCCTGTGGGTCGCCGCCGTGGCCGGCGTCTTCGTGGCGGGCACCGTGCCGCACGGCGCGCTCGCGGCGGCGGGCCTGGTGCTGGTGGTCGGCCTGGTGGACGACCGCTTCGGGCTGCCCGCGGCGGTCCGGCTGGCCGCCCACCTCGCCGCCGCCGCCGTCTTCGTGATCGGCAGCGGGCTGGCCGCGGCCTGGATCGTCTGGATGGTCGTGGTGGTCAACTTCTACAACTTCATGGACGGCATCGACGGGCTGGCCGCCACCCAGGCGGTCCTCACCGGCCTGGGCGTGGCGCTGGCGGATTGGCACCCCGCCGCCGTCGCCCTCGGCGTGGGGCTGGCGGGAGCGAGCGCGGGATTCCTGCCCAGCAACTGGAGCCCGGCCCGCCTCTTCATGGGCGACGCCGGCAGCGGCTTCCTCGGGTTCTCGCTGGCCGCCCTCCCCCTCCTGGCGCCGCGCGACCGCACGGCGGGCGCGGCCCTGTTCGTGGCGGCGAGCCTGGGGCTGTTCCTCCTCGACGCCGGATGGACCCTGGCCCGGCGCGCCGCCCGCGGCGCGCGGATCTGGGAGGCCCACCGCGAGCACGCCTACCAGGGCCTGGTGCTCGGAGGCTGGAGCCATGCCCGCGCCACGCTGCTGGTGGCGGGTGGCGGCGCCGTCCTCACCGGGGCCGCCCTGGCCGCCTGGACCACGCGCGCGGTCCCCGTCTGGCTCGTGGGTGGCCCGGCCGTCGTGCTCTACGCCGCCGAGCGCGCGCTCGCACGTCGCCTTCAGGCCTGAGCCGGCTTCTCCGCTTCCTCGCCCAGGAACTCCGCCACCGCCTGCAGCCGCTCGCTGTGCGCGCAGAGCGTCTTCACCGTGGCCAGGATGGGCACGGCCAGGAGCGCCCCCAGCACGCCCCACGCCCAGAGCCAGAACGTCACCGCCACGAAGACCACGGGCGCGTTCAGCGTCATGCGGCGGCCAACGAAGGCGGCGTAGAGGAAGTTGCTCTCGAGCAGGTTGAGGGCCAGGAAGGCCAGGGGCACGGCGAGGGCCCGGGCCGGGTCGTCGAAGGTGAGGAGCGCGGCCAGGCCCAGGGCCACGTTCGTGAAGAGGGCGCCCAGGACGGGGACGTAGTTGGTGATCCCGGCCATGGCCCCCCACAGCGCGGGGTTGGGCATGCCCAGGGCCCACACCAGCAGGGCGGTGGCCGTCCCGAAGGCGAGGTTGAGCAGCGTGTGGCTGACCATGTACGACGACACCTGCTTCTCCACGTCGCGCGCGATCTCCACCGCCCGCAGCTTGTCGCGGAAGGTCGGGAGCACGCGCACCAGCTTGCGCAGGAACATGTCGCCCGACGCGAGCAGGAAATAGACGAGGGCGGAGACCACCACCAGGCCGTCCAGGAACTCGCGCGCGCCCCCCAGGAGGGCGCTGGCCATGCCCGGCCGCGACGCGGGGCCCGCGCTGCGCGCGCGGGGCGCTTCGCCCCCCGCGGCGAGCTGCTCGATCCTCTGCGCCGTCTCGTTGACCTTGGCCCACGGCCGCGTCAACCGGCGCACCTTGCCCTCGAGGCGCTCGAGGCTCTGGGGCGCGCGGGCCATCCAGTCGGCGGCGGGCCGGGCCAGGGCGGAAGCGCCCGCGCCGAGCACGGCCAGGGCGGCCGCCACCACCAGGGCCGCTCCCAGCCACTCCGGCACGCGCAGGCGGCGCAGCCCGCGTACCGCCGGCATGAACAGGAAGTACAGCATGACGGAAAGGGTCAAGGGCAGGAGGAACGCCCAGGCGGCGACCACCGCGTGGAGGCAGAGCAGGATGAAGATGCCCGTCACCGCGGTCCTGGGAAACGAGGGCGGCGGCGCGGCGGCGGTGGCCACAACCCATTCTAGCGTCGGCGGTTGCGTCCCAGGCCGGCGTGTCGCCGTATAATGGTCGGTCGCCCTCTCGGGGGCGACGCCCCTATTCATGAGCCGCCGCCTGCAGGAACGCCACCGCACCCTCCGCGAGGCGGAGGTCTCGCTGGTCCCCGTGAAGCGGTCCGGGTCGTTCCGGGCCGTCCTCTGCTATCCCAACCTGTACTTCGTGGGCATGTCGAACCTGGGCTTCCAGGGCGTCCACACCATGCTGAACGCCCTGCCGGAGGTGCTCTGCGAGCGCGCCTTCCTGCCCGACGACGCGGATACCGCCGACCTCCAGCGCGGCGGCCACGTCCTCACCAGCTTCGAGACGGGCAGCGACCTCAGGCGCTTCGACCTCGTCGCCTTCTCGATCTCCTTCGAGAACGACTACCTGCACGTGCTGCAGATGCTGCGGCTGGCGGGCATCCCCCTGCGCGCGCGCGACCGCGGGCCGCGGGACCCGGTGGTGGTGTTCGGCGGCTCCGCCATGTTCCTGAACCCCGAGCCCCTCGCCCCCTTCGCGGACGTGATCGCGGTGGGGGAGGGGGAGGCGCTGGTTCCGAAGCTGATGGACGCGCTGCTGGGAGAGGGCGGACCCCGCGCGGGCCTCGACTCCCTGCGCGAGGCGGACGGCTTCTACGTGCCCTCCCGCTTCGAGGTGCGCTACCACGCGGACGGGACGGTGGCCGCCTACGACGGCCCCGGCCGTGTGGTGCGGCAGCGCGGCTGGCCGGGGAAGATGGCCCTGCCCCAGTCGTCGATCCTCACGCCGCACACCGAGATGTCGGCGAAGTTCCTGGTGGAGATCTCGCGCGGGTGCCCGTGCATGTGCCGGTTCTGCTGGGCGGGCTACAACTACCTGCCCGTGCGGGGCTTCTCGCGCGAGCAGATCGTGGCCCGCGCGCGCGAGGTCCGGCCCTTCACCGGGCGCATCGGGCTCGTGTCCACCGCGGTCTGCGACCATCCGGAGATCGACGGCATCGTGGACGACCTGGCCGGCCTCGGTTACGAGGTCTCGGTGGCGTCCTTGCGCCTCGACGACCTGACCCCGGGGTTCGTGCTCAAGCTCGCCGACACCGGCGTGCAGGGGCTCACCCTCGCCCCGGAATGCGGCACCGACCGCATGCGCCGCATCCTCAACAAGCAGTTCACCAACGACGACATCCTGGACAAGGCGGGCTGGATCTTCGAGAACGGCATCCGGAACCTCAAGCTGTACTACATGACCGGGCTGCCCTGGGAGACGCACGCCGACGTGGAGGGCATCGTGTCGCTCACGGCGGGGATCCGGGAGCGGATGCTCGAGGTGGGCCGGGCGCGCGGCCACGTGGGGCGCATCCACCCCTCCGTGAACCCCTTCGTGCCCAAGCCGGGGACGCCCTACCAGTGGCTGCCCATGGAGGACCCGCGCGCGACGGACGGCAAGCTGCAGTACCTCCGCAAGGCCTTCGGGCGGATGCCGAACGTGGACGCCATCATCAAGAGCGCGCGCACGGGCGTCCACCAGTCGATCCTGGCCCTGGCCGACCGGCGCGTGGCGGACGCCCTCGAGCACGCCGCCACGCAGGGCGTCGACCTCAAGCGCGGGATGAAGGCGGCCGGGCTCGACGCCGGCTTCTACCTGTTCCGGAGGCGCGAGAGGGACGAGGTGCTACCCTGGGACGTGGTCGACAACGGCGTGGCCCGCTCCTACTACCTGCGCGAGCTCGAGCGCAGCGAGAGGGAAGCCCTCTCGCCGCATTGCCCGGAGGTCCAGGGCTGCATCCGGTGCGGGGTCTGCGTGGAGACGCCCAACCCGCACTATCGCCTGCCCGAGAAGTGGAAGGCGCTCGGCGCGCCGCCGCAGTACCTCAGGGCCGTTGCCGCCCCCGCTGGAGGACTCCCATGAATCCCTCTTTCCTCCTCGCCTTCGCCCTCGCCGCCGCCGCCGGTTGCGACGGAAGCAAGCCGGCCGACCCCTCGCCCAAGGTCGCGCGCCTGGACCAGGAGTTCGAGCTGGCGACGGGGGAGACGGCGGTGGTGGGCGAAGGCGCCCTCCGCGTCACCTTCGACGCCGTGCGCGACGACTCGCGCTGCCCGCGCGACGCGCAGTGCATCTGGGAGGGGGACGCCACCGTCGTCCTCACCGCCGTGCGCGCCACGCGTCCCAAGGCCTCGCTGGAGCTGCACACCAGCCGCGGGGCCAAGGAAGAGGTCTACGAAGGCCATCGCCTGAAGCTGGTGCGGCTGCTGCCGATCCCGGAGCAGAACGGGACGCCCCAGCAGTCCGCCTACCGCGCGACGCTGGTGGTGTCCGCCCAGCCCTGAGCCCGCCGCGCCCCGCGGCCGCCGGCGATTGCCCGTAGAATATCGGGCGATGAGAGCGCTCGGGGCCGCACTGGTCCTGGCGGGCCTCGGCATCGGTTGCTCTTCGGGCGAGGCTCCCCCGCCGAATCCGCCACCGCCGCCGGCCACGCAGGCGGCCCTCCCTCCGCCGTCGGTGGCCGCCGCCGCCGGCCCCCCGCCCGCGGTCGTCCCCGCGCCGCCCGTGCCGCCCGTGCCCACGCGGCCGGCCTCCCCGGCGCCCGCGCCCGCGAGCCGTCCCGTGGCCGTCGCGCCGCCCCCCGACGCCGACCCCGACCCGGCGCCGTCGGCGGTCGTCGCTCCCCCCGTCACCGTGGCCCCTCCGCCGCCGCCCGCGGTGCGGGCCTTCCAGCCCGGGGTGACGATGGTGGAGAACATCAAGGCCATCGGCCGCGACCTGGACAAGTTCGACACGCGCGGCCTCGTCGTCCGGCGCGCGGCCGAAGTGAGGGGCCGCATCGACTTCGAGGTGCTGCCGGCGAAGGTGGAGCCCGGGCAGCACTACACGGTCAAGGTCTTCCTGACCAACGAAGGGTCCAAGGAGATCAAGGTGGAGGACGTGGGCCTCATCCTCTTCCACGGCAGCGAGCGGTCCACGCGCTCGGTGAAGGCGCGCACGGACAAGCTCCAGCCCACCCAGCGCGTTCTCGTGACCGAGCTCTCCGAGACCGCGCCTTCCGGCCTGTGGGCGGTGGAGATCACGGTCTTCTCGAAGCGCAAGGACGTCTACCGCAACCGCCTGGTCTGGAAGTAGGCCTCCTCCAATCTTCCGAACCCTCCGGCGCCGGCGTGCGTCTTAGAGGTGTGCCTTTCGGAAAGGGGTCTGCCTGGATGCGCAAGGGACTGATCGCCGGGCTGGCGGTGGTGGCGGTGAGCGTGGCCGCCTTCGTCTACAGCCGCTCCAACTCCAGCAAGGAGAACGGTTTCAAGACGGTGCCGGTGGCCCGGGGCCCGGTCGTGGAGAAGGCCCTGGCCGTGGGCGCCATCCGGCCCCGCCGCGAGATAGGGGTCAAGAGCAAGATCTCGGGCATCGTCCGCCGGCGGTTCCGGGAGGTGGGCGACAAGGTGCAGGCGGGAGATCCCCTGTTCGAGATCCTGCCCGACCCCACGCCCCTGGAGCTGACGGAGGCGCGCCGCGAGGTCGAGATCGCGCGCAACGTCCACGAGCAGGCGCGCAAGGCGCACGAGCGCTCGGCCGCCCTCCGCGCGCAGGGCATCGTCTCCAACCAGGAGTCCGACCAGGCGGACAAGGAGATCGAGGACGCGCGCCTCCGCCTCAACCTCGCCCAGGAGCGCCTGGCCCTGGTGGAGAAGGGACGCATCCGCACCGAGCGGATGCAGGTGGAGTCCATCATCCGCGCGCCCATCGCGGGAACGGTGCTGGAGCAGCTCGTCAACGAGGGCGACCCCGTGGTGCCGCTCACCCCCTACCAGGACGGCACGCTCCTGGCGAGCCTGGCCGACATGTCCACCCTCGTCTTCAAGGGCACGGTGGACGAGATCGACGTGGGCAAGCTCCGCGAGGGCATGCCCGCCCGCATCAAGGTGGGCGCCCTGCCCGAGGCCAAGGTCGAGGGGACGGTCTACAAGATCGCGCCCAAGTCGAAGACGGAGGAGGGGGCCACCCTCTTCGACGTGGAGATCGCCCTCCTCCCCGGCGGCACCACCCTGCGCGCCGGCTACTCCGCCAACGCCGACGTGGTGGTGCGCGAGAAGGCGGACGTCCTCCTCCTGCCGGAACGGCTGGTCACCTTCAGCGAGGGCAAGGCCACGGTGGAGGTGCCCGCGGGGGCGGAGCCGGCCAAGAAGGAGATCAAGATCGGGCTCTCCGACGGCATCAACGTGGAGGTCGTGGACGGCCTGAAGCAGGCCGACCTCGTCGTCGAGCGCCCGCCCAAGAAGATCGAATGACCCCGCCGCGGAGGCCGGCCCCCCGCGGCCGCCGGAGCTGACCACGCACCGGACATGACCTCTCTCTCCTTCCTGCGCCAGATCCTGCAGGACGTGCGCCACCAGAAGCTGCGCACGATCCTGACCCTCCTCGGCATCACCTGGGGCACCGTCTCCGTCTCCCTGCTGGTGGCCTTCGGCGAGGCCCTGCAGGAGCGCATCGCCCTCAACCAGCACGGCCTGGGCGAGAACATCGTCATCGCCTGGCCCGCGCGCACGTCCCTGCCCTTCGAGGGCCTGGGCAAGGGACGCCGCATCCGGGTGAGCGAGGAGGACGTGGAGGCGCTGCGCCGGGAGATCCCGGAGGCGCGCTTCTCCGGCGAGTACTCCCGCGACAGCAGCGCCTTCCGCCGCGAGCGCGTGCGCCTCAGCCCGGACATGTCCGGCAACAGCCCCATCTTCGCGGTCCTGCGCAACGTCATCCCCGCCGCCGGCGGCCGCTACATCAACGACCTCGACATCGACCGGCGCCGGCGCGTGGTCTTCCTGGGCGACAAGCTGAAGGAGGACCTCTTCAAGGACGAGGAGGCGGTGGGGCGGACGGTGATGATCGACAACGTCCCCTTCCTCGTCATCGGGGTGATGCAGGAGAAGGCCCAGGACTCGAGCTACGGCGGCCGCGACACCAACAAGGCCTTCCTGCCCGAGTCCACCTACCGCGGGCTGTTCGGCGAGCGCTACGTGGAGAACTTCATCTTCCAGGCCGCCGACCCCTCGCGCACGGAGGCGGTCACGGCCCGGGTCTACGAGGTGCTGGGCCGGCGCCTGAAGTTCGACCCCCGGGACAAGGAGGCCGTCGGCACCTGGGACACCACGGAGGCGGAGAAGTTCTTCAAGGTCTTCTTCGGCACCTTCCGCGCCTTCCTGGCCATCATCGGCTCCTTCACCCTCATCGTGGGCGGCATCGGCGTCTCCAACATCATGTACGTGGTGGTGGAGGAGCGCACCAAGGAGATCGGGCTGAAGATGGCGGTGGGGGCGCGGCCCCGCTACATCCTGGTGCAGTTCCTGGTGGAGACCCTGACCCTGACCGCCGCCGGGGGGCTGCTCGGCTTCCTCATCACCCTCGGCGTGGTGGCCGTGTTCCCCGCCGCCCTGGACGAGTACGTGGGCACGCCGGAGGCCTCGCCCGTGGTCATCCTGACCACCACCGTGCTCCTGGGCCTGGTCGGGCTCCTGGCCGGCTACTTCCCGGCGCGGCGGGCAGCGTCCCTGGAGCCCGCGGTGGCCCTCAAGCTCTCGTGACGCGCGCCGAGCTGCTCCTCGTCTGGCGGCTGTTCATGGTGGACGCCGCGCGCAACCGAAAGCGCATCGCCCTCACCGTGATGGCCATCGGCTGGGGCACGCTCTCCATCGTGATGCTCCTCTCCTTCGGGGAGGGCATGAAGCGCTCCTTCCACCGCAACGTGCGCGGGATGGGGGAGGGCATCGGCGTGCTCTGGCCGGGCGCCACCACGCGGCCGTACCTGGGCCTGCCCTCCGGGCGCGCCATCAGCTTCACGGACGAGGACGCCGCCGTGCTGGGGGCGCGCATCCCGGAGATCGGCGCCATCTCGCGCGAGTACGCCAAGCGCACCTCGGTGAGCGCCGGCCCCAAGACGGTGAACGCGCGCGTGCGCGGGGTGGACGTCTCCTTCGGCGAGATGCGGAACCTGATCCCGCAGCCCGGCGGCCGGTTCCTCGACCACCTGGACGGCGCCCACAAGCGCCGCGTGGTGTTCCTGGGCGACGAGCTGGCCACCGACCTCTTCGGGGAGGGCGTGGACCCGGTGGGCCGGAGCATCCAGATCAACCAGTCGTCGTTCCTGGTGGTGGGCGTGATGCAGAAGAAGGTGATGATGGGCATGTACAGCGGCCCCGACAAGGGACAGGCGGCCATCCCCGCCGACACCTTCAAGACCATGTTCACCGACGCCAAGGTGGGGAACATGGTCTACCGCCCGCTCCGCGAGGACGTGGCCGACCAGGCCAAGGCCGAGATCTACCGCGTGCTCGGCCGCAAGTACCGCTTCGACCCCGACGACCACCGCGCCCTTTCCGTCTGGGACACGCGCGAGAACCAGCGCCTCACCGGCAACATCGCCTTCGGCATCCAGATCTTCCTGGGCATCATCGGCGCGCTCACCCTCTTCGTGGGCGGCATGGGGGTGGCCAACATCATGTATGCGGTGGTCCGCGAGCGGACGCGCGAGATCGGCCTGAAGATGGCGCTGGGCGCGCGCGCGCGGCAGGTGATGGCCCCCTTCGTGCTCGAGGCCCTGCTCATGACCGTGCTGGGGGGCCTCGTGGGCACGGGGGTGGCCCTGGGGCTGATGGGGGTGGTGGCCGCGCTGCCCCTGAAGGGCGAGGCCTTCGAGTTCCTGGGCCGCCCGACCTTCTCGCCCGCCATCGCCGCCGCCACCGCCGTCATCCTGGGCGGGGTGGGCATGCTGGCCGGCTACTTCCCGGCGCGCCGCGCGGCGTCCGTCAACCCCGCCGTCTCTCTGCGCTACGAGTAGGAGAAGCAGGGCATGATCTCGATGCGAGGAATCCGCAAGGTCTACGACATGGGCAAGGTGCAGGTGGAGGCCCTGCGCGGGGTGGACCTGGAGATCGCGGCCAACGAGTACGTGGCCGTGGTGGGTCCCTCGGGCTCCGGCAAGTCGACGCTCATGAACATCGTGGGCTGCCTGGACACGCCCTCCTCCGGCGAGTACGAGCTGTCCGGGGAGGCGGTGGCGGGGCTGGACCGCAACCGGCTGGCCGACATCCGGAACCGCAAGATCGGCTTCGTCTTCCAGAACTTCAACCTGCTGCCCTACGCCAGCGCGCTGGAGAACGTCGAGCTGCCGCTGTTGTTCGCGGGAGTGCCCGGCGGCGAGCGGCGGCGGCGCGCGGAGGAGATGCTGGGGCGCGTCGGGCTGGCGGACCGCGTCACCCACAAGCCGACCGAGCTCTCGGGCGGCCAGATGCAGCGCGTGGCCATCGCGCGGGCGCTCGTGAACCGGCCGGCCATCGTGCTGGCGGACGAGCCCACCGGCAACCTGGACTCCGCCGCCGGCCAGGCCATCGTGGCGCTCTTCGGCGAGCTGCATGCCG
>DATBIO010000077.1:0-6954 GCA_036556965.1 Vicinamibacteria bacterium | reverse complement strand
AGCCCTCGCGGAGGGATTCACTCCCGGCGCGAGGGCGGGGGGTCCGGGGGGGGCGACGCAGCACCCCCCGGCTACAGTGTCCGCACGGGCTGCCTGGCTCATATGTTGAAGAAGATTTCCGGCATGGCCACGATGTACTTCAGGTTGAAGAGCCACCGCAGCACCATCTTGATGGGCAGGGCCACCATGCCCAGGAGCAGCATCACGAAGATGCTGTAACGGTAGGGGCCCATCTTCTCGTAGTACTTGCGCAGGCCGAGGGTGAGGGTGAGCGGCCCCAGACGCACGCGCCGGGCGGAGAAGGCAAGGAGCCCCGGCAGCACGAAGACGTAGAAGCCGACGGCCAGGATCCCCGGCAGCTCGCGCACGAGCATGTTGCCGGGCAGGCCGCGGTCGAGCATCTTCACCCAGAAGTACTCGGACAGGTTGACGTTGACCAGGGCCTCCAGCTTGTGGAGGTCCCAGTACTCGTACGGCCCGAAGAAGTTCCAGTTCGGGCCGCGCAGGAAGGTGCCCAGGATCACCAGGAGCACCCAGAGGATCAGGAAGCCGAAGAGGAAGAGGGTGATCTCCACCTTCCGCTCCTTGAAGGTGAAGTAGCCGTTCCCCCTGGGGTTCACGTCGAGGTAGGGGATGGCCATCAGCCCCACGATGATCAGGCTGGGGAAGACCACCCCGGCCAGCCACGGGTCGTAGTAGACGAGCATCTCCTGCAGGCCGAGGAAGTACCAGGGCGCCTTGCTGGGGTTGGGCGTGCGCGCGGGGTTGGCCGGCTCCTCGATGGGGGCCTGGAAGGCCATCCCCCACGCCACCAGCACGATCATGCCGATGACCATGGCCAGGAGCTCGGTGTAGACCAGGTCGGGCCAGACCCAGGTCTTCTCGGCCTCCCCGTCGCTCGCCTCGCGCGGGGGCAGGCCCTCCGCGATGCGCGCGTCGTTGTCGTAGGCCTGGTACATGCTCAGCCACAGGAAGAAGCCGACCATGAAGAGCATGGCCACGATGGGCACGTTGTCCGGCTTCTTGACGATGAGCAGGAAATCGTGGTCCAGCATGGAGACGCCGACGAAGGCCACGCCGAGCACGCCCAGGGCCAGGGCCACCTTCGGCCGCCAGAAGCGGCGCGTGTTGATGGCCACCAGGAAGAGGACGGCGGCCAGGGTGATGAACAGCGCCGGCGCGGTCAGGAAGTTGATGGCGTCCTTGATCGCGTTGACTGCGCCCATGCCGCTACTCCTGGCCCGTGGCGCGCGGGCCGGCCCCTTGCATCCGCCTCACAGGGGGCCGGAGATGCCGCCGTCCTTGCGGACGCGCCAGAAGTGCACGGCCATGAGGATGCCCGCCACCAGCGGGATGCCCACGCAGTGGAGGACGTAGAAGCGGAGCAGGGCGCCTTCGCCCACGAAGCGCCCGCCGAGGAGGGCGAAGCGCGCATCCGACCCCGCGTGGACCATCTTGACGTCGCCCAGCGCGAGGAGCTGGGCTCCCGGCCCCTCGTGTCCGAGCAGGGGCGTGGCGCGGGCCATGTTGGAGCCCACGGTGATGGCCCAGATGGCGAGCTGGTCCCAGGGCAGGAGGTAGCCCGTGAAGGAGAGGAGCAGGGTGAGCACGAGCAGGATCACCCCCACGTTCCAGTTGAACTCGCGCGGCGGCTTGTAGGAGCCGGTCATGAACACCCGGAACATGTGCAGCCACACGCTGATGACCATGGCGTGGGCGCCCCAGCGGTGGATCTCGCGCATGATGCCGAGGGGCACCTGCTCCGCCAGGTCCACGATGTCCATGTAGGCGTAGGCCACGGTGGGGCGGTAGTAGAACATCAGCAGCAGCCCGGTGAAGGTCTCCACCAGGAACAGGAAGAAGGTCAGCCCCCCCATGCACCAGGTGAACTTCAGCCGGATGCCGCTCTTGCGGATCTTCACCGGGTGCAGGTGCAGGAAGACGTTGGTCATGACGACCAGGACCCGGTTGCGGTTGGTGTCGGGCATGCCGTGGCGGAAGATCGACCGCCAGAGCTGCGTCTCCGTGATGTAGTCCCAGGTCCGGCTCAGGAACGACTGCGGCGGCTTCTGCGCAGTGGTGGCCATTGACCTTCGGCTGCTCCCTTCGCGGCTCGCCCGACGCCTACGCCTTGAGAAACGCCTCCGGGTTCTCCCACTCGCCCTTCTCTTCCTGGAACTTCACCGACTTGTCCACCAGGATCTGCCCGTCGTCCGCGAGCACGATGCGCGCGCGCTCCAGCGGCCGCGGGGCGGGGCCCTCGAAGTTCCTGCCCGTCCGGTAGAAGCCGCTGCCGTGGCAGGGGCACTTGAACTTGTTCTCCGCGGCCAGCCAGTTGGGCGAGCAGCCCAGGTGGGTGCAGACGGCGATGAGGGCGTAGAAGCCCTCGGCCTCGCGCACGATCCACACGCTGTAGGCGTCCTTCCACCGCGTGTCCACCTCGCCCACGTTGTACTCGCCGGGGAACCCGGCCTTGAAGGCCTGCGGCGGCTCGAAGAGCACGTTGGGGAAGAGGAAGCGCGCGGTGGCCACCAGGCTCGAGGCGCAGGCGCCGGAGAAGGCGACCCAGCCCACGGGCAGCGACCATTTCATGAAGTCGCGCCGCCCCGGGCTTCTGGCCTCCGCCTTCGCCACGGCGGGCGCCGGCACGGGCGCGGCGGCGGGGGCCGCGTTGGAGCGCGGCGCCTCCGCGGCCGGGGCCGGCTTGTCCGGTGTCGCCGCCGTCACGGGGGGCGCGGGGACGGGCGGGGTGGCGGCGGCGGGTGGCCCGGCGGGATGCGCCTTCTCCGCTCCGTCGGGGGGAGCGGTGGGCGGCGTGCCTGCCGGAGCCTCCTTTTCGTCAGCCATCGAGGACCTCGCCGAAGAGCGGCGACGCGGGTGTCTGAAGACGGGCCGCATTCTATCCGCGAGCCTCCGCCTGTCAACGATGGCGGGCCGCGCTGGACGCGCGGGACCTCTCCGGCGCACCATGGCGCGTGCACTTCCGCACCTGCCACCTCTGCGAGGCCATGTGCGGCATCACCGTGGAGACGCAGGGGGACCGCGTGGCGTCCATCCGCGGGGACGCGGACGACCCCTTCAGCCGCGGCCACCTCTGTCCCAAGGCCGTGGCCCTGAAGGACGTCCACGAGGACCCCGACCGCCTGCGCCGTCCGCTCCGGCGCACGGAGGCGGGCTGGCGCGAGATCCCCTGGGACGAGGCCCTGGCGGAGGCCGCGCGCGGCCTGCACCGCGCGCAGCAGGCGCACGGGCGGAGCGCGGTGGGCGTCTACCTCGGCAACCCCAACGTGCACAACCACGGCGCCATCCTCTTCAACCAGCTCTTCCTGCGCACGCTGCGGAGCCGGAGCCTCTATTCCGCCACCTCGGTGGACCAGCTCCCCCAGATGCTGGCCGCGCTCCAGATGTTCGGCCACCAGCTGTTGTTGCCCGTGCCCGACGTGGACCGGACCTCGTTCTTCCTGGTGCTGGGGGCGAACCCGCTGGCCTCCAACGGCAGCCTCATGACCGCGCCCGGCATCGAGCGCCGGCTGAAGGAGCTGCGCGCGCGGGGGGGAGCGCTGGTGGTGGTGGACCCGCGGCGCACGGAGACGGCGGCCCTGGCCACCCAGCACCTCGCCATCCGCCCGGGCACCGACGCCTTCCTGCTCCTCGGCCTGCTGCACACGATCTTCGCCGAGGGCCTGGCGCGGCCCGGGCCGCTGGCCGACCACACGGACGGCGCGGCCGAGGTCGCGCGCGCGGTGGCCCCCTACGCCCCCGAGTCGTCGGAGGCCGCCACCGGGATCTCCGCCCCCGCGGTGCGCGACCTGGCGCGGCGGTTCGCCGCCGCGGACGGCGCGGTGGCCTACGGCCGGGTCGGCGTGTCCACGCAGTCCTTCGGCGGCCTCTGCTCCTGGCTGGTGAACGTGCTCAACCTGGTCACGGGCAACCTGGACCGTCCCGGGGGCGCGCTGTTCGCGCGCCCCGCGGCGGACGTGGTGGCCCTCGCCGCGCGCATCGGGCAGCGCGGCAGCTTCGCCCGGCGGCGCAGCCGCGTGCGCGGCCTGCCGGAGTTCGGCGGCGAGCTGCCGGTGGCCACCCTGGCCGACGAGCTCGAGACGCCGGGGGAGGGACAGGTGCGCGCGCTGGTCACGGTGGCGGGCAACCCGGTGCTCTCCGGGCCCAACGGGTCACGCCTCGACCGCGCCCTCCAGGGCCTCGAGTTCATGGTCAGCGTGGACTTCTACCTCAACGAGACCACGCGCCACGCGCACCTCATCCTGCCGCCGACCTTCGCCCTCGAGCGCGACCACTACGACCTCGTCTTCCACGCCCTGGCCGTGCGCAACACCGCGAAGTACTCGCCCGCCCTCTTCGCGAAGCCCGCGGGCGCGCGCCACGACTGGGAGATCCTGCTCGAGCTGGCCACGCGCCTCGAGGCCCTGCGCGGCCGGCGCCTGCGGGCCCTGGCCACCCGCCTGGCCCTGCGGCGGCTGGGTCCCACCGGCATCGTGGCCTGGCTCCTGCGCCGCGGACCCTACCGGGGCCTGACCCTGCGGCGCCTGCGGCGTTCGCCGCACGGAATCGACCTCGGGCCGCTGGAGCCGTGCCTGCCCGCGCGCCTGGGCACGCCCGACCACCGCATCCGCCTCGCGCCTCCCGTCTTCCTGGAGGACCTGGCACGCCTGGGCGCGGAGGGCCCGCCTCCCGCCCTGGCCCTCATCGGCCGGCGTCACCTCCGCTCCAACAACTCGTGGATGCACAACAGCGAGCGTCTGGTGAAGGGTCCCGAGCGCTGCACGCTGCTCATGCACCCCGAGGACGCGTCCGCGCGCGGGCTCGCGCACGGCCAGCGCGTGGCCGTGTCCTCGCGGGTCGGCACCGTCGAGGTGCCGCTCGAGGTCAGCGACGCCATGCGCCCGGGCGTGGTCAGCCTCCCGCACGGGTACGGGCACGACCGCCGGGGCGTGCGTCTCGGCATCGCCGCGGCGCACGCGGGGGCCAGCGTCAACGACCTGAACGACGACGCGCGCGTCGACGCGCTCTGCGGCACCGCCGCGTTCAGCGGCACCCCGGTGGAGGTCGTGGCCGCGGGCTGAGGCGACCCTGGCCTCCGCCACCCGCTCAGCGGGCGGCGGGCTCCAGGGCGGCGCGCGCCGCCTCGCGGACGCGCGGGCTGGGATCGGCGGCGCGCAACGACTCCAGGGCCGGCCGCAGGGAGTCGCCGGGCAGCGACGCCGCCACGCGACAGGCCTCGAGCAGGGCCGCCTCCTGCTGCTCCGCGCTGATGCCCGCGACCCCGGCGAGCCGAGCGCGGTCCAGCATCTGCGCGAGGACCGGCGTCGCGCGGGGATCGCCCCGGCG
Source organism: Vicinamibacteria bacterium (assembly GCA_036556965.1). Classification (GTDB taxonomy): domain Bacteria; phylum Acidobacteriota; class Vicinamibacteria; order Fen-336; family Fen-336; genus DATBIO01. The sequence continues at coordinate 1,608 of DATBIO010000077.1, read as the reverse complement.
CCCGAGGGCGAGGCCGGCGTTCCAGCGCACGTCGGTCACCTCGTCACCGGCCGCCGCCGCCAGCGCTTCCGCGCTCTGCGCGTCGGAGAAGGCGCCCAGCGCGTGCACGGCCGCCTTGCGCAGGCCGGGGTCGCCGCCGCGGGCGAGGGCGAGCAGGTCGGGCACGGCGGCGGCGTCCGCCAGCGCGCCCAGCGCCCACACCGCGTAGACCTGGGCCTCCGCGTCGGCGCCCTCCCCGCCCCGCGCCGCCTCGCGCAGCGCGGGCACCGCGCGGCGGTCGCCCAGGCGGCCCAGGGCGAGGGCGAGGTAGCGCCGCACGCGCGGGTCGTCCCGCGTCGAGTCCTGGAACGTGCGCACCAGCTCGTCCACGAAGGCGGCCTCGCGCAGGGCGGGGTCCTTTCCCGCCTGCAGCACCTTGGAGAGCTCGAAGGCCGCCTGCCAGCGCCGGTTGGCGCTGCCCGTGCGCACCTCGTCGAGGTAGGCGCGCGCCCCCTTGCCCTCGGCGGCGATGAGGCCGAAGACCACGAAGACGAGGACGCAGACGGCGACGATCGACATGGGGAAGACGAAGAACTGCAGCACGAGGAACGGCGTGCCCTGGCGGGGCGCCTCGGCCTGCGCCTTCATGGCGGCGAAGGCGGCCTCCACCTCCGCCTCCCCCCGGGCCCGGGCTTCCGGCGATTCGTGCTCGGTCGCGGTCAAGGGGTCCCGGGTTACGCGCGCACGCGGTCGCGCAGGCGGCGCAACGTGAGCTCGACGTCCACGATCAGGGCCTCCGTGGTGTTGTCGAGCTGGTCCAGGCCGCGGTGGAACTGCGCGTAGTCCGCCTGCTCCGGCTCGTCCGCCTCCACCAGGTTCTCCAGCCGCGCCGCCCACTCCATCAGGCTCTGGAGGCTGGCCTCCCCGTGCGAGTCCATGTGCGACGTCTCCGTGCGGCCGATGTCGAGGCCGCGCAGGAAGGCGCCGATCTCGCGGCGCCGGTGCTTCGCGCGCTCGATGACGCCGGCGAAGATCGGACGGCGCGCCGGCCGGTTCGGCAGCAGGCCGTCGATGTTGCCGCTGCCGAAGCGCTCGGTCATGGCCTTGGCGTGCCGGGCGGCCTCCGCGCGGGCCTCCGCGGACTCCGTGGCCCCGCGCTTGGCCAGCGCCTCGTCCACGCCCGCGTCCACGGAGGCGTGGGCGGCCGCGGAGCAGCCCCGGAAGAAGTACTGCAGCTCGTCGTCACCCTGCGGGCCCCCGGGCAGCAGGAGGTCTCCCGGCACGAAGCCGGGCCGGCGCTGCAGCGCGCTCTTGCGGCCGCCCTTCTTCGGGCGCGCCGGCGGCGGCATCTTCCCGGGAGGAGGTGGAGCGGGAACCGCGGCCAGGCCCGGCTTCCCGCCCTTGCCCGGCGCGACCTTGGCGGCGGGCGGAGCGGGCTTGGCCGGGGCCGCCGCCTTTGCGGGCGCCGCGGGACGGGCGGGGGCGGTGGGCCGCGCGGCTCCCGCGCGCGCGGGCGGCGCGGGACGGGCGGGTCGCGTCTTCGCGGCCGGCTTGGCCGCGGGCCGGCGCGCCTTCGCCGCCTTGGGCTTGCGGGGACGGGCCGGCTTGCTGGGCTTGCGGGAAGGCGTC
>DATBIO010000076.1:0-6964 GCA_036556965.1 Vicinamibacteria bacterium | reverse complement strand
GATCCCTGGGCGGTGGACCGGCTGGAGGCGTTCAAGCGCCGCATGGCCGCGCCCGATGGTTGAGCGGCTCTCGACGGGCGTGTTACACTTTTTCGGTTTGGCGTGGCGCGGGTCCCGCGGGCACGCGCCTGGAATTCGGTGACGAGGAGGGGGGAGATGGCGCAAGACGAGTACCTGTTCACCTCGGAGTCGGTGACGGAGGGACACCCCGACAAGGTGTGCGACTTCATCGCCGACTCCGTCCTCGACGCCTACCTCGCCCTCGACCCGCGCAGCCGCGTGGCCTGCGAGGTGCTCTGCAAGTCGGGGGTGGTGGTGCTGGCGGGGGAGATCAGCTCCGTGGCCCTCCTCGACCACCTGCCCCTGGTGCGCCAGGCCGTGCGCGCCATCGGCTACGACGACGAGTCCACGCCCTTCTGCGCGGGGGGCCTGCAGGTCATCCAGCACGTCACCGGCCAGTCCTGGGAGATCGGCCGCAGCGTGGACCCCGCCACCAACAAGGTGGGCGAGCAGGGCGCGGGCGACCAGGGCATCGTCTACGGCTACGCCAGCGACGAGACGGAGGAGCGGCTGCCCCTGCCCATCCTCCTCGCCCACCGCCTCTCGCGCGGGCTGGCCGAGGACCGCCGCGCGGGCACGGTGCCCTGGCTGCGCCCGGACGGCAAGACGCAGGTCACGGTGGCCTACGAGGAGGGCCGGCCCGTGCGCGTCACCGACGTGCTCGTCTCCGCGCAGCACGGGGAGGGCGTGTCCCAGGCCGAGGTCGCGGCCTACGTCCAGGGCACCCTGGCCCCCCGCGCGCTCGGCTCCTGGCACGGGGCGGACATCCGCTTCACCGTCAACCCCAGCGGCAGCTTCACCAAGGGAGGACCGGCGGCGGACTGCGGGGTGACCGGGCGCAAGATCATCGTGGACACCTACGGAGGCGCGGCGCGCCACGGCGGCGGCGCCTTCAGCGGGAAGGACCCGTCGAAGGTGGACCGCAGCGGCGCCTACTTCTGCCGCTACGTGGCGCGCAAGGCGGTGGACGAGGGCCTGGCCCGGCGGGTGGAGCTGCAGGTGGCCTACGCCATCGGCGTGGCCGACCCCATCGCGGTGCAGGTGGAGTCCTACGGCACCGGCGACGAGCGGGCCCTGCTCGAGTTCGTGCGGCGCTTCGACTTCCGCCCCGCCGCCATCATCGAGCGGCTGGACCTGCTGCGCCCGATCTACCGCGAGACCACCAACTACGGCCATTTCGGGCGGCCGGGACTGCCCTGGGAGGCGTGACCGCCTAGCGCTGCTTCCCGGGCACCCAGGCCGTGGTGCGACCGCCCACCGTGTGGTGGACGATGCGCTCGCGGCGGAACGTCTCCGCGTGCGCGTTCTTCCCCCAGCGGTGGTGGAAGAGCCAGGTGCGCGGGAAGCGGTCGGAATCGGCCTCCACCGCCACCGCCTTCAGGATCACGGAGCGCAGGCGCGCGCGCAGGCGACGCACCTCCGCCGGCGCCAGCGACGAAGCGGGCCGGTGCGGACTGAGGCCGGCCTGGTAGAGCACCTCGTCCGCCACCCAGTTCCCCACCCCCGCGAAGACCGACTGGTCGAGGAGCACGGCCTTCAGCGGCGCCTTGCGCCGGGCCAGCAGCGCGGCCAGGCGGCCGGCCGAGGGCAGGTCGAGCAGGGGGTCGAAGCCGAGCCGGCTGATGGGCGGCTCGTGGAGCGGGTCCTGCTGGAGGCGCACGCGGCCGAAGCGGCGCGCGTCCTTGTAGCCCACGTGCACGCCCCGGTCGGTGACCAGCTCCATCTTCAGGAAGCGCGGCCGGTCGCTCTCGCGCCGGTAGATGCGCAGCCCGCCGCTCATCCCGAAGTGCAGGGCGAGCCACGGCCGGCGGTCCAGCTCCAGCCAGAGGTGCTTGCCGCGGCGGTGGAGCCCGCGCACGCGCCGGCCGCGCAGCGCGCCGGCCAGCGCCCGCGGGGCCAGCGCGCCGAAGATGAGCGGGTCGCGGACGGCGGAGACGGCCACGATGCGGCACCCGACCAGGACGGCCCCCACCTCGCGCCGTGCGGCTTCGACTTCGGGCAGCTCAGGCATGTCTCACCAGGGCGTGGACAGCAGCGCTTCCGCGGCGAAGAGCTGGACGGCGGCCAGGCCCAGAAGGGCGCGCAGCCCGCGCGGGCCGGCCGTCTCGCCCAGGGCCTGCGCCTCGCGGGCGGCCAGCAGGGCCAGGAGGGGGGCCATGAACATCCAGGCCCGCGCGGTCTCGCCGTGGTAGACGGAGACGGTGGCCATGACCACGATGGCGCCCAGGGTGGCCACCGCGAAGGCGTCCACGGCGCGGCGGCGGACGGCCCGGGCCAGGCTCCACGACCACAGCACGGCCAGCACGAGTCCCAGGCCGAAGGCGAAGTCGGCCAGGTTGACGCTCACCGTGGCCGCGTAGCGGGCGAGCGACTCGTGGGCGCTGCCCAGCAGCTCGGTGTTCATGGCGAAGGTAGCGCGCAGCGTGGCCACGGGCCGGTAGCCGAGGAGGAGCGGGGGGACCCAGCCAAGGGCGAAGCCGGCGGCGGCGCCGAGGCCCTGGCCCACGACCTCGCGCCAGGCCCGCTGCCGCGAGACACCCTCGGCCAATAGCCACAGGCCCAGCATGCCGGCCACGAAGACGACGGCGTAGGTCATCATCGTGCCCACGGCGAGGGCGAGGCCTTCCGCCACCGCAAACGCGTGCGCGCCCGCGCGCCGCGCGCGCGCGTGGAGGGCCACCGCGGCCAGCACGAAGCAGGCGTACACGCCCTCCATCGAGGTCACGGTGTACATGACCACGCTGGGCGTGGTCATGGCGAGGAGCACGGCCAGGCGCGCCGGACCGTCGCCGTAGAGCGCGCGGCCGGCCAGGTACAGCAGCGGCACCATGAGCGTGGCGAACCCCACGGTGAGGAGCGCGGCCACGCCCGCGCCCCCGCCGAAGACCTTCCAGATCGCCCACTGGAAGACCACCGGGCCCGGCGGATGCGACCGGCTGTGCAGGGAGAGCCGGTCGTAGAAGTTGGGCTTGCTGTAGCGGCGGGCGAACTCCGCCACCCCGAGCCGCTCGACCTCGGGCACGTCGCCCACGTACTCGAGGTGGTCGTGCGTGAAGGGCACGACGCACGTCGGCAGCAGGCGGTCGTCCACGTACTGCCACCCGTCGATCAGGCCCACGCTCCAGGCCACGGCCAGGAAGAGGGGCGCGGCCAGGGCCAGGAACCGGCCCGGGGAGAGGCGGCCGTCCACGAGGCGGGGCGCCGCCGCCACCACCAGGACCAGCGCGGCCACCGCGCCCAGGGCCCAGGGCCCGGGCGGCGTCGCCTCGGGGGCGGCGTGCAGCGGCGCCACCAGCCGCGACGAGACGATGCCGAGCCGCGTCCCCGTGCGCTCCAGCCAGCCCTCCAGGACGCGGTGGTAGGCGTACAGCAGGAGGGCCAGGACCGCGCAGTGCAGGACGAGCCTGCCCACGGCGCGCCGAAAGGAGCTCCCCTCCGGCCGGGGCTCCGCCGGCGCGGCGGCGGCCGTCACTCGGCGCGGCCCGCGGCCCGCCGGCGCCGCCGTCCCGCCTCCGCCGCCGGACGGAGAGCGCGCAGCCGGTTGGCGGGGATGCCGAGCAGGTCGCTGGCGTCGCGAAGGGAGACGCGGTGGGCGAGCAGCGCGTCGCACGCGCGCAGGGCGGCCTCGTCGGCGCGGGACTGCTCCGCCTGCAGGCGCTTCTTCGCCCGCCAGTGGCGCACGAGCAGGGCGCGGGAGGGCGCGGGGAGGCGCACGTCCTCGAGGAGGTCGAGGGGGAAGGCCGCCTCCACGGCCAGGGCCAGCGCCGCGCGCAGGCGCGCCCGCGCCTCGCGGATGGTCCGCCCGCGTCCCGTGCACCGGCGCAGGCCGCGCACGGAAGCGGACCACTCGCCGCGCCGGGTCTTGGTGTAGAGCACGCGGAACACGGGCATGGGAAGGCAAGGATAACTGCGCGCCCGCTCCTGGCGCCGGGGACTACCAGACCCGGCAGGGCTTCTCGCGCACCATGGGCGACCCCGCCGGGCACGAGAAGGCCTTCGCGAACTCCGGCATGTTGGAGACCACGCCGTTGACCCGGTAGCGCCCGGGCGAGTGGGGGTCGGTCTGCGCGCGCAGGCGGGCCATCTCGTCCCTCTGGTTCTGGCACCAGACCTGGCCCCAGGCCAGGAACGCCCGCTGCTCGGGCGTGAATCCGTCGATGGGGGGCGCGCCCCTGGGCCCCAGGAGGTCCTGGAGGGCCATGAGGGCGATGCGCACGCCCCCGTTGTCGGCCACGTTCTCGCCCAGGGTGAGGCGCCCGTTGATCTTCACGTCGTCCACGATGGTGTAGCCGGCATACTGGTCCACCATGCAGGCCGTGCGCTCCTCGAACTTCTTCGCGTCCTCCGCCGTCCACCAGTCGCGCATGTTCCCGCTCTGGTCGAACTTCCGCCCCTGGTCGTCGAAGCCGTGCGACAGCTCGTGCCCGATGACGGCGCCGATGGCGCCCAGGTTCACGGCGTCGTCCATGGTGCGGTCGAAGAAGGGCGGCTGCAGGATGCCCGCGGGGAAGTTGATGTCGTTCATCAGCGGCTGGTAGTAGGCGTTCACGGTGGGCGGGCTCATGCGCCACTCGCCGCGGTCCACGGGCTTGCCGATCTTGCCCAGATCGCGCGCCGTCTCGAAGGCGGCCGCGCGCGCGGTGTTCCCGAGCGCGTCGTCGCGGAAGATCGTCACCGACGAGTAGTCCCGCCAGGTGTCGGGGTAGCCGACCTTGTTGGCGATCCCCTTCAGCTTGCCCAGGGCCTGGGTCTTGGTGGCCTCCCCCATCCAGGGCAGCTCGCGGATGTCCTTCTCCAGCGCGCGCTCGAGGGCGGAGACCAGGCGCGCCATGCGCTCCTTGCCGTCCGCCCCGAAGGTCAGCTCCACGTAGCGCTGCCCGAGGGCCTCGCCGAGGTCGTCGTCCACCCGCTCCACGCAGCGCTTCCAGCGCGGGCGCAGCTCCTCGGCCCCCGTGAGGGCCTTCCCGAAGAACGCGAAGTTCTCCTCCACGAAGGGGGCGGGCAGGAGGGGCGACGCCGCGCGCAGCAGGTGCCAGCGCAGGTAGGTGCGCCAGGCCTCGGCCCCCCGCGCGCGGACCTCTACCTGGAGGGCCTGGAAGAAGGCCGGCTCCGTCACGTTCATGTCCGTGAAGGAGGGCGCGCCCACCGCCTCGAAGTAGGCGGCCCAGCCGAAGGCGGGCGCCAGGGCGGCGAACTGCTCCTTGCCCATCTTGTTGTAGAGCTTCACGGGATCGCGCCGGGACACGCGGTCCAGGCTGCCCTTGGCCAGCGCGGTCTCGATGTCCATCACCGTCTTCGCCCGCGCCGCCGCCATCTCCGCCTCGTCCCCCGCCAGCTCGAACACCCGCGTCACGTGCGCGCGGTACTTGTTGCGGATCTCCAGAGACTTCGCGTCGTCCTTCAGGTAGTAGTCCCGGTCCGGCAGGCCCAGGCCCCCGGCGGCGGCCACGGCGATCTGCGCGGTCGCGTCCTTGAAGTCCTGGATCGAGCCGAAGCGGAAGAGCGCGTTCACGCCCAGCGTGTGCAGGTAGGCCACCAGCGCGGGCAGGTCCTCCTTGCTCGCGGCGGCGCCGATGCGGTCCAGCATGGGCTGGAGCGGGGCCAGCCCCTTCTCCTCGATCACCTTCTCGTCCATGCACGCCGCGTAGGCGTCGCCGATGCGCCGGTCCAGCGGGCTCCGGGAGGGCCCGGCCACCGATGCCTTCTCCAGGATCGTGCGCAGCAGCGCGTCGTTGCGCTCCGACAGCTCGTTGAAGCGCCCCCAGCGCGCCTGGTCCGCGGGTACCGGGTTGCGCGCGAGCCAGCCGCCGCAGGCGTACTGGTAGAAGTCGGTGCAGGGCTGCACCGTCTTGTCGATGTCGGCGGCGCTGAACCCGGTGACGCGCGTGGGCAGGTCGATGGCGGCGGGGTCCTGGGCGGCGGCAGGGGCGGCGAGCAGGGCGAGGGCGGCGACGGGCGCGAGCTTCATGGCCCTTTTCTACCGCAGACCCGGGGCCCAGGGCGAACGTACGGGATCGGGCACTGGGCCGCGGCCTCGTCGCCTCCGTCGGCGGCCTCAGACCCGGTGCTATGCTCGCGGCAAGCCCGATTGGAGCCGGCGCGCTCCGTGATGACCGCCGGCGCACGGTCTCGATGAGGACTCCCCCTCGCACCGCCGCCGCTTTGTCGGCGCTCCTGCCGCTGGTCGCGCTCCTCGCCTGCGCGGGCGGCAGCACCGGTCCCGACGAGGCTCCCCCGGGCGCGCCGGACCTCTTCGACCAGGACACCCTCCACGCCGTGGACATCACGATCGATCCGAGCGACTGGGGCACGCTGCGCGCGAACTTCCAGGCCAACACCTACTACCCCGCCGAGGTCGCCATCGACGGAGAAGCCGTGCGCAACATGGCCATCCGCTCGCGCGGCAGCGGCACGCGCAACCCCTTCAAGCCCGGCCTGAAGCTGGACTACAGCCGCCGCGACGAGAGCCAACGCTTCCGTGGCTTCGAGTCCCTGGTGCTGGAGAACCTCTACGGCGACGTGTCGTTCCTGCACGAGCGCCTGGCCTTCGCCGCCTTCGAGTCGGTGGGCCTGGCTGCGCCCCACAACGCCTTTGCGCGCGTGCGCGTGAACGGGACGTACTGGGGCGTCTACGCCGTGGTGGAGCCGGTGGACGAGCGCTTCGCGCGGGTGCGCCTGGGGAACGAGGGCGGGAACCTCTACGAGTTCGAGGCCCAGTCGGAAGGGCCGAACGACTTCGTCTACCGCGGCCCTGATCCGCGCGCCTATGTCCCCATACCGTTCAGCCCCGAGACGAACGAGGACGGCCACGACGCGAGCGGGCTGATCGCGTTCCTGCGCACCGTCAGCGAAGCGCCGGACGCCACGTTCGTGAGCGAGGTCTCGGAGTTCGTGGACCCCGAAC
>DATBIO010000075.1:0-27851 GCA_036556965.1 Vicinamibacteria bacterium | reverse complement strand
ACTCGTGGCCCTGACGGCGGGGGGCGATGAGGCGCCACTCCCCCTCCGGATCGTCGGCGCGCAGCACGCGCGCCTCCGAGGTGGTGTGGCTGGCCGAGCCCAGCACGAGCCAGTCCCGGCTGCGCGTCCGCCCCACGTCGACGCGGAATCGCTCGTCCGCCTCCTCGTAGACGAGGGCGTCCGGTCCCCCGGCAAGAGCGTGGCGGAACACGCGGTGCGGCCGCTTGGCGTGGTCCTCCACCGCGTAGAAGAGCACGTGGCGGTCGCGGGCCCAGGCCACGGAGCCCGTCCTTTCGATGGCCTCCGCGCGCACGAGTCCGGTGCGCAGGTCCTTGATGTGGAGGGTGTACTCGCGGAAGCCGGTGGTGTCGGTGGAGAAGGCGAGGAGCTCGCCGTCGTCGCTGACCGCCCACGCTCCCAGGGAGAGGTAGTCGTGGCCGCGCGCCATCTCGTTGAGGTCGAGGAGCACTTCCTCGGGCCCGTCGCCGGCGGCGGGGCGCCGGCAGTAGGTCGGGTACTGGCGGCCCTGCTCGGTGCGCGCGAAGTAGAGGAACCTCCCCTCGCGGTAGGGGACCGACAGGTCCGTCTCCAGGATGCGTCCCAGCATCTCCTCGTAGAGCCGGTGCTGGAGCGCCTCCGTCGGCTTCATGACCGCGTCGGCGTAGGCGTTCTCGGCCTCGAGATAGGCGGCGGTCTCGGCGTCGTCCTTGTCGCGCAGCCAGAAGTAGTCGTCCGCACGGGACTCCCCGTGCACGACGGTGTCGTGGGGGATGCGGCGCGCGACGGGCGGGCTGGCCATGGGCGCGACAGCGGCGGACGGGGGAGCGAGGGTCGGCTGGGATGTCTCCGCCATCTTCCGTGTCTTTCCGAGGGCGCGCGCCGCGAGGACCGCGGACGGGCGACGTCCGGGTGGGCGTCTCCGGCAGCGTATTTCCCGGGAGCGGCGGCTGTCAAACGCGGCCGGCCTTGACGCACCGGGGTTCTGGACGGACGATAAAGGTAACAATTGATACATAAAACGGCCCTGAGCATCCAAGATGTAGTGGTATGGGAGCTCGCCCGGAGAACGATGGCGGGAGCCTGGCAGCGGGCACGGCGGTGAGAACGCGCGCGTCGTGGACGCGGCGGCGGCCCATCGGGGGCCCGGGGTGCGGGCGCATGCTCCGGCCATCGCGGTCGCCACGGCCGTTTTCGGCCCGGCGCGAGCGCCGCTATGCTACGCGCGCCTTCCATGCACAGACGCGTGGCGATCGTCGTCGGTGTGCTGGCCGTGGTGGCGGCCGGCGGGGCCTCCTTCCGGTGGTGGCGCACCAAGGACCTGAGCCGCGTGGAGCGCGGTTACCGGGTGGCGCAGGAGAAGGGCTGCTTCGCGTGCCACGGCCCGGGCGGACTGCGGGGGATGGCCAACCCCGGATACGGGCTGGAGGAGGTGCCGCCCTTCGCCGGCGGCCTCATCACCATGTACGCGAGCGACGAGCGGGAGATCCGCGAGTGGATCTCCGACGGCCTCACCCAGCGCGTGCGCGCCGACCCGCAGCAGATGAAGCTGCGCGAGAACGCCCTCATCCGCATGCCGGCCTTCCGCGACCTCCTGTCCGCGCGGGAGCTCGACGACCTGGTGGCCTTCGTCAAGGCGGTCTCGGACTTCGAGAGCCCGCCCGCGGGCCCCGCCAGCGACGGACGGGAGGTGGCCCACCGCCTCGGCTGCTTCAACTGCCACGGGCCGCAGGGGCGCGGCAGCTCGCCCAACGCCCGCGCCCTCAAGGGCTACATCCCCTCCTGGGACGGCGCGGACTTCGCGGAGCTGTGCCGCGACGAGGCCGAGGTGAAGGAGTGGATCCTCGACGGCCGGCCGCGGCGCCTGGCCGAGAACCGCGCCGCCCGTTTCTTCATGGACCGGCAGCCCATCCAGATGCCGGGCTACCGCGGACACATCGGCGACAAGGACCTCGAGTCGCTCCTGGCCTACATCCGCTGGGTCCGCGAGCACCCCTACTGAGGCCGTGAGCGACCCTTCGCCGTCCGGAGGCAACGGGGAGAAGCGCCTGCGCTTCCTGAGCGCGATGGGGGACGCCGCGCGCGCCCTCCTGGGCACCCTGGAGCTGGAGAGCCTGCTGGGCGCGGTGCTGGAGGCGGCCCTGCGCGTGGTGGGCTCCGAGCGGGACAAGGGCAGCATCCTGCTCTGGGACCCCCGCGCGGAGTGCCTGCGCGTGCGCGCGACCATCGGATACCGCGATCCACGCGTGCAGGACGTCGAGTTCGCCATCCGCGAGGGATACGCCGCCCGTGCCGCGCGCCTGCGCACGCCCCTGGTGGTCGAGGACGCGCGCGCCGACGCGGAGATCCGGTACGAGGGGACCATCGAGGAGGTGCGCGCGCTGCAGAGCGCGGTGGTGGCGCCCCTCCTCTTCCAGGACCGGCTCCTCGGCGCGCTGAGCGTGGACTCCGACCGGTCCCGCGCCTTCGACGCCGAGGACGCGGAGATGCTGGTGGCCTTCGCGGGCCTGGCCGCCATGGCCATCCACAACGCGGGCGTGCACGAGGACCTCAAGGCCTCCGAGCGGCGCTACCGCGAGCTGTACCAGGGCAACCTGGCCGGCTTCTACCGCACGACCCTGGACGGCCGCATCCTGGAGTGCAACGAGTCCATGGCCCGCATCCTGGGCTACGACTCGCGCGGCGAGCTGCTCCAGCGCACGGCCTGGGACCTGTACTTCACGCGCGCGGACCGCGAGGACGCCCTGGCCGGGATGCGCGAGCGGCGGCTGCCGAAGGAAGCGGAGTCGCGCATGCGCCGCAAGGACGGCCAGCCCGTCTGGGTCCTCGAGAGCTGGCACCTGGTGGACGGGACCGGGGACCCGCCGGTGATCGAGGGGACCGCCCTGGACATCACCTCCCGCAAGCGGGCGGAGGAGGAGACGCGCCGGCTGGCCGCCATGAAGCGCGACTTCATGATGGTCACCTCCCACGAGATGCGCACGCCCCTCACCGTCCTGCGCGGGTACCTCGAGCTGCTCAAGGGCGCCCCCCTGGGACCCGAGCCCGAGGAGTTCGTGTCCATCTGCCTGCGGACCACGGACCGCCTGGTGGGGAGCTTCAACGACATCGCGGCCATGCTGGAGATCGAGGGCGGACGGGTGGAGCTCCGCCGCCGGGCCTGCGACCTGCGGGCCCTCTACGACGAGGCCAGCGACGCGGTGGACCCGTTCCTGGAGGCGCGGAGCCAGCGCCTGCGCTGCGAGGCGGCGCCGGGGATGGACCCCGTCAACGCCGACCCCGACAAGCTGCGCCAGGTCCTGCTCGACCTGCTCACCAACGCCATCAAGTTCACGCCGGACGGGGGGGAGATCCGCGTGCGGCTCGAGGACGGCGCGGAGGGACACCACGTGGTGGTGGAGGACAGCGGCGTCGGCATCGCCCCCGCAGAGATCGCGCGCGTGTGGGAGGCCTTCTTCACGGGGGGCGATCCCGCCCACCACAGCTCCGGGCGATTCAAGTTCCAGGCCCGCGGCGCCGGCCTGGGCCTGGCTATCGTCAAGGGCTACGTGGAGGCGCACGGCGGCCGCGTGTGGGCGGAGTCCGCGGGCTCGGGCCGGGGCAGCGCCTTCCATCTGATGCTGCCCAGGGTCTAGGCTCCGGGCCCCGCGGCGGGCGCCCGCGGGCGCGCCCGTATACTGCCGGGATGACCGAGCGCGATCCCCTGGCCGGGTTCGACCCCAGCTCCGCCGCCGTGGGCGGCGGGATCTACGGCCTGCCCTTCCGTCCGGAGGACGCGCGCGTGGTCCTCGTCCCCGTGCCCTGGGAGGCCACCGTCTCCTACGGGGCGGGCACCGCGGACGGACCCGCCGCCATCCTGCGCGCGAGCCGCCAGGTGGACCTCCTGGACCGCGAGACCGGCCGACCCTACGAGGCCGGGATCGCCATGCTCCCCATCCCCGCCGACGTGCGCGCGTGGAGCGACGAGGCGCGCGCCCTGGCCGCCCCCGTCATCGCGAGCGGGGGCCCGGGGGACGATCCCGCCCTGCGCGAGGCCGCGCGCGCGGTGGACGCGCTGGGCGAGCGGATGAACTCCTGGGTCCACGACCAGGCGCGCCACTGGCTGGGCCAGGGGAAGCTGGTGGGAGTGGTGGGGGGCGACCACTCCGTGCCCCTGGGCGCCATCCGCGCGGCGGCGGAGAGACATCCCGGGCTCGGCGTCCTGCACTTCGACGCGCACGCCGACCTGCGCGAGGCCTACGAGGGCTTCCGCTACTCGCACGCCTCGATCATGTACAACGTCCTGCAGCTCGGCGGCGTGGGACGGCTGGTGCAGGTGGGAGTGCGCGACTTCGGCCTCGACGAGGACGCCCTGATCCGCGCGGAGCCCGAGCGGGTACGCACGTTCTTCGACCCCGACCTGCGCCGCCGCCTCTTCGACGGCGAGAGCTGGAATGCCCTGGCCGCGCGCATGGTGGCCGAGCTGCCCCACGACGTCTTCGTCTCCTTCGACATCGACGGGCTGGACCCGGCGCTCTGCCCGCACACGGGGACGCCCGTCCTGGGCGGACTGTCCTTCGCCGAGGCCTGCGCGGTGCTGCGCACGGTGGCGGAGAGCGGGCGCCGCATCGTCGGCTTCGACCTCAACGAGGTCGCGCCCGACCCCGGGGGCTCGGAGTGGGACGGAAACGTGGGCGCCCGCGTGCTCTACAAGGAGATCGGCTTCGCCCTGCTCTCCCAGGGCAACTAGGGGCGGGCCCTTCCCTCCTCCGCCGCCGCCGTCCCCGCCCGGAGGCAGTCCTTGAGCGCCGCCGCCAGCTCCGCCGCGCGCGTCTTCTGCAGGTTGTGGCCCCCCTCGGCGAAGGCCAGCACGCGCGCGCGGGGCAGGGCCCGCGCCAGCTCCTCGGAGATGTCCGTCTCCACCATGTGGTCGTCGCGGGAGTAGGCGACCAGGGTCGGGGGCAGCGGGCCCGCCAGCCAGGCCCGCATCTCGCGGAAGTCCACGGCGCCGATGGCGCGGAGCTGGACGGCCAGCTCGGGCGCGGTGAGCGTCTCCGCGCCGGGGAAGCCGCGCCGGCGATACGCCTCGCGCACGCGCGGCAGCAGCCAGCGCCGCACCAGGGGCACGCGCAGGCCGAGGGCCCCCCGGCGGAAGGCGGAGGCCGGCATGCCGAGTCCGCGGTGCCGCCGCAGGGCCACGCTGCAGACGAGGGCGAGCAGGTCCACGCGCTCGCGATGCCGTGATGCGAGGGCGACCGCGGTGCCGCCGCCCATGGAGTGGCCGAGCACGCCGAAGCGGCGCAGGCCCAGGTGGTCGGCCAGGCGGAGGACGGCGCGCGCCCGCCCCCGCATGGTGGCCACCGCGTCCCGCGACGGCGCGCTGCCCCCGAAGCCCGGGAGGTCCACGCGCACCACGCGCACCGCGTCCGTGAGGAGCGGGGCCAGGTAGCGGAAGTCGCGCACGGTGCCCGGAATCCCCGGCACCAGGACCAGGGCCGGCGCGTCGCGCGGTCCCTCGACCACGAAGCTGAGGGGGCGCCCGTCCAGGACCGCGGTCTCGGGCTCGGGGTCGGAGGTGGCGGGGCCGACCGTCACCGCTTGGGCTTGAGGCTCGCCATCAGCTCCTTGGCCGTCGCGCGGTCGAGGTGCGCGAAGCCCGCGAACTCCTGGCCGGAGAAGAGAGCCTCCGCCCCGTCGATGGTGACCATGTCGCCCGTCTGGTAGGGGGAGGCGTCGCTCATGAGGTAGGCCACCAGGTTCGCCAGCTCGTGGTGCTCGCCGAAGCGGCGGGAGGGGACGCGCCGGAGGGCCTGGCGCTCCATCTCCGATCCGGGCATCAGGCGGCTGAACGCACCCTCGGTGGGGAAGGGACCGGGGGCCACCGCGTTGACGCGGATGCCGTAGGCCGCCCACTCCACGGCCAGCGACCGCATCATGGACAGCACGCCCGCCTTGGCGGCGGCGGAGGGGAGCACGAAGGCGGAGCCGCTCTCCGCGTAGGTGGTGACGATGGACAGGATCTCGCCCTTCTGCTGGCGCTGGATCAGGCGACGGCCGACCTCGCGCGTGCAGTTGAAGGTGCCGTAGAGCACGATCTTCACCACCGAGTCGAAGCCGCCGGGGGTCAGCTCCTCGGACGGACACAGGAAGTTGCCGGCGGCGTTGTTGATGAGCTGATTGACGGGGCCCAGCGCCTCCTCCACCGCGTCCACCGCGCGCGCCACCGCCTCGTGGTCGCGCACGTCGCACGGCACCGGCGCCGCCGCGCCGCCCGCGGCGGCGATGGCGGCCGCCGTCTCCTGGAGGGGCTCGGGGCGCCGGCCGAGCAGGCCCACCTTCGCGCCCAGCCCGGCCAGGCGCACGGCCATGGAGCGCCCGAGCCCGGTGCCGCCGCCCGTGACGACGGTGGTCTTTCCCGCGAGCAGGTCCGGTCGGAATGGGTCCATGCCTCCTCCGTGTCAGGCGAAGCCCATAAGCATACGTGATAGGATCAGCTCCAAGGAGCGCGTGGATGGCCAGTAAAGGAAGAGCGACCTTCGCCAAGAGGCAGAAGGAGATCGCCCGTCAGGAGCGCGCGCGCGACAAGGCAGCCAAGCGGGTGGCCCGGAAGGAAGGCAAGGTCAAGGCGGATCGCTCGGCGGACGAGGATCCGGACATAGCCGGCATCACGCCCGGTCCCCAGCCCCTTCCCTACGACCTGCTCGACGAAGAGCAGAAGTAGGCCGCCGCTCGGACGGCCTCCGTCCCCGGAGCCTACTGCGTGAGTACCTCCACCCCGCCGGGGCCGAGGTACAGCGTGTGTTCGGCCTGCGCCACGGCGTGGCCCGCGCGCTCCACCAGCGGCGCGTAGGCGGTCAGGCCGTGGCCGCGCGCCAGCGCGGCCAGGCTCTCCTCCACCCGCGCGCGCGCGAAGGCGGCCAGCTGGCGCCGCGCGAAGGGCAGGCCGCGGAACCCGCGGATGGCGGCCAGCACCTCGGCGTCCACGCCCTCCGTGCCGCCCGCCGCGCCGTCGAGGCGGAAGACCTCGGCCGTGCCCTCTTCCCGTACCCATCCCCGGCCGTTGGTGGCGAAGGGCTCGACGGCCACCACCGTGCCCAGGCCGAGGCGGTCGCGGCGGTCGTCCGGCACATTGGGCACGGGCGGCGGCTGGTGGACCGTCCAGCGGCCCACGCCGTGGCCGCAGAGGTTGCGCACCGGCTGGAAGCCGCGCGCCCGCACCGCCTGCTCGATGCGCGCCGAGAGCTCGCGGATCTCCACCCCCGGGCGCGCGGCCTCGATGGCCGCCTCCAGGGCGGCGCGCGCGGCGTCGATGATGGGCTGGTTGGCGGGCACCTCGCCCACGTTGACGGTGGCGGCGGTGTCCACCACCCAGCCGTCCACGTGCGCTCCCACGTCGATCTTGGCCACGTCGCCCTCCGCGTACGTCTCCTCGCTCTCCGGCGAGGGACAGTAGTGCGCGGCCACGTGGTTGCGCGAGCTCTGCACGGGGAAGGCGAGCCCGCCGCCGCCGCGGAGGATGGCGTCCTCGACCTCCTCGCACACGTCGCGCATGCGCGCGCCGGGCCGGATGGCGCGCCGGCCGATCTCGCGCGCGGCGGCGGCCAGGCGCCCGGCCTGGCGCAGGGCGCGCAGCACGTCGTCGGGGAGGCCGTCCTTCATGACGCCCGAGGCGAGGACGCCCCCGGTGCGTTTTCCGCAGCGGAGCGTTTCCCCTGCGCGCGGCGGCGGGATCCATTCCCGGCGACGCGCTGTGTCGAAGTCGAGGCGCGGAGCGAGGACGCCATAAACAAGAAAACGCCCGGGACATCATGTCCCGGGCGTTGGATCTTGGGAAGTGTCTTCGAGGTTACTGGACCTTGACGACGTTGGCCGCGCGGGGCCCCTTGGGGCTGTCGACCACCTCGAACCGGACCCGATCACCCTCGTTCAGGGTGCGGAAACCCTCCGCGCGGATCTCGCTGTGATGAACGAAGACGTCCGGGCCGCCCTCGCGAGACAGGAACCCGAAGCCCTTCGCCTCGTTGAACCACTTCACCGTACCTTCGATCATGAACGTGCAGGCCTCCTTAGCCTTGCCTAGCGCCACGTCACCTGCGCGCCCACGTCAAGGGGATGGGATCACCGTGATCCAAACGCCCTTTCGCTACGCCAGTTCGACGGCAACTAGTGCGGCAAGCACCATAGCGCATTGAATCGAATGGTGTCAAGAGGTTACGGGGCCCGCCGTCGGCGAGGCGGCCTTGCGCAGCACCAGGATGAGCTCGGCGCGCAGGATGGTGGGGGAGGCCTCCACCCGGTAGCCGAGCGCCTCGAAGCGCTCTACCAGGCCGCGGCGCGTGTAGTGGGTGATGTGCTCGTGGGCGTAGGCCCCGGGCGCCACGCGCGAGTAGACGGCCTCGATCAGCGGCCACTGCCAGCTCCCGTAGTCGGGCGTCCCCAGGATCAGCCGCCCGCCGGGGGCCAGCACGCGGTCGAGCTCCTCGAGGATGGGCACGTCGCGCGGGACGTGCTCGACCACCTGGGAGCACACCACGCAGGGGAAGGAGGCGTCCGGGAAGGGAAGGCGGCCGCCGGAGGCCAGCACCAGGTGGCGGCCGAAGCGCCGCGCGTAGCGCAGCTTGTTGGGCAGCACGTCGAGGGCCACGCTGCCCGCGGGGAGGGCGGAGATGATGCGGCTCGACCCGCAGCCCACGTCCAGCACGCGCGCTCCCGGCTCCAGGTGCGTCACCACGTGGCGGAACCGCGTGCGCTGCCAGTACCGCTGGAGGGGAACGATGCTGTCGTGGGCGCGGTCGTCGTAGTCGGCGGAGGCGATGGAGTTGCGCAGCGACCACAGCCGCGCGAACGTGCGCAGGTAGGCCAGGCCGAAGGGGATCACGCGGGCGTTGGAGGAGCCGGCCGCCCTCGCCTCGTAGCGCAGGGGCACCTCGCGCACGCTCCAGCCCTCCGCGTAGAGGCGGACCAGGATCTCCTGCAGCACGTCGAAGTTGGTGCTGGTCAGCTCCGCCGGGCGAAGCAGGCGGCGCCGGTAGAGGCGGAAGCCGCTGGAGAGGTCGCGCACGGGCAGCCCCAGGCCGCGGGCGAAGAAGCGGTTCAGGATGCGGCTGAGCAGCTTCCGGGAGAGGGGCATGGTGGCGGTGCCCCCCTTCACCCAGCGCGAGGCGATGAGGATGTCCGCGTCGGCGCGCGCGCGCCAGAGCTCGGCGGCGAAGTCGGGCGGGTGCGAGAGGTCGGCGTCCATGGTGAGCACGTACTCGCCGCGCGCCTCCGCCAGGGCCTCGCGCAGCGCCCCCCCGTAGCCGCGCGCCCGCTGCTCGAGCAGCCGGCACGCGTTGGCGGCCGCCGCTTCGCGCGTCACCGCGTCGGGAGAGGGGCTGATGACGAGGATCTCGTAACGGGCGCCGGTGGGGTCGAGCACCGCGCGCAGGCGGGGCAGGAGGAGCTGGAGGTTCGGCCCCTCGTGGAGGGCCGGCAGCACCACGGTGAGATCGGGCGCCATGAGCGGGGGAGTCTACATGGGGCGCCGGCGCCGCGGCGCGCCGCCCGTCAGCGCTTGAGGCTGCGGTAGGCCAGCTCCACCATGATGTCCGCCTTGATGAAGCCTCCGCCCCAGCGCGCGTCCAGGGCGGCGAGGGGCTTGGCCGCCTTCGCCTCCTCCAGCGTACGGCCGGCTTCCACCAGGGGCGCCACCGCGTCGCGCACCGCCGCCAGCATCCCGCGATAGCCCTCGAGGTCGGCCCGGGTGGCGGGCTTGCCGTGGCCCGGGATGAGGACGGTGGAGGCGTTGGCCATGCCCAGCACGCGGTCCACGGCCGCGATCATCCCCGGGAGCGAGCCCCCGCTCCACACGTCCACGAAGGGGAACGTCCCGTTGAAGAAGATGTCCCCCATGTGGATCACGTTCGCCCGGCGGAAGTGGATGATGGTGTCCCCGTCGGTGTGGGCGGGCGCCACGTGGAAGGCGTGGATCTCCTCGCCGTTCAGGTGGAAGGTGGCCGTGTCGGAGAAGGTGACCACGGGCAGCGCCTTGGCCGGCGAAGGGGGCGTCTTCCTGTCGAACAGCTCGATGAACTGCTCGGTGCTCATGCGCCGCCGCACGTTGTCGTGGGCCACGATGAGCACCCCTTCGCCGCCCAGGTTCTCGTTGCCGCCCGAGTGGTCGCCGTGCCAGTGCGTGTTGAGGACGAAGCGGATGGGCCTAGGGCTGAGGCCGGCCACCGCCGCCTTGACCTTGGCCGTCAGGGGCGCGTACTGGTCGTCCACCAGGAAGACGCCGTCCTCTCCCGTGGAGACGCCGATGTTGCCCCCCGCCCCCGTGAGCATGTGGACGCCGCCCGCGAGCGGGGTGGCGGTCACCTCCACCTTGCTCCAGTCGCGCTCCTGCGCGGCGGCGCGATGGGCCCCGAAGACGACGGCGGCGGCCAGCAGGGCAGCGAAGCAGCGGCGCATGGTCACCCCCAGACCGCGCATGGTAGTTCAGGCGAGGCGCGCCACCGCATCGCGCGCCGCGGCCAGGTACTCCGGGCGCGGGTCGAGGGCGTGCTCGCGCAGGCACGCCTCGGTGAACTTGAAGGCGTGCTCGTCGCCCGTGGCCACCGCCCCCTCCACCAGCCCTTCCGAGGACACGGCGCCATCCGCGGCCACCGGCAGGCCGGGCTGGCCCATGGCCACGTACATCCCCGCGGCGGCCTGCCAGGCGTAGCGCAGCAGGGCGCGCTGCGCGTCCGCGCCCAGGTGGGGGAGGAGGAGGCGCACCGCGCTGGGTCCCGTCACCGCGTGGACGAACGTGATGAGGCGCCCGGACCCGGGGACCTGCGCCAGGTAGACGCGCGCGAACGTCGCCGTGAGGTCGGAGAGGAAGCGCCCGGCGTCGCCGGACACGTCCACCGCGTCGATGGCCGCGGCGAAGGAGGGATGGCCCTCCAGCGCCGCCAGCGAGTCGCTGATGAGGCCACGGCGCGGGCGCGCGGCGGACGGCAGCAGCGGGAGGCTGCCCACCGCGGACGAGGGCAGCCGCCCCCGCGCCGGCGCCCCGGGCCGCTCCGGCAGGCGCTGGTAGCGCGCCGCCCAGTAGGCGAGACCCTGCGCCAGCTCCTGCCGGCGCCGCGGCGTGTCCCGCTGTCCCAGCGCGCGCGCGGCGTGCCCGGTCCGGATGAGGCCGTGCGTGGCCGCGGCCACCAGGCCGGGGGCGAGGCGCGGCACCCAGGTGCCGAGCACGGCGGCCCACGGCTCCTCCCGGAGCGCGCGCTCGAAGAGCGCCGTCCAGTCGCCCATGCGGTCGATGCGGCCCAGGCTCTCCGCCCACTCCTCGGGGCGAAGGGCGCCCGTCGCTTCCCCGGGCGGGCGCAGCTGCCGCCGGTAGCGGTCCACCCAGCTCGCCACGGCGTCGGCGCGGCCCAGCGCCACCAGCGCCTCCGCGGCCATGGGTCCGTGGTTGGCGAGGCCCCCGGCGTACTCCGGCCCGGTGCCGGCCAGGCGCTCGAGCGCGTCGTCGAGGCTGTCTTCCCGGCGCGCCGGCGCGGCGGCCCCGGCCAGGGAGGTGGCGCCCACCCCCAGCGCGGTCCCCAGGAACCGGCGGCGTGGCCAGGGTCGCATGCCCGAAACCTCCGTGCCCCCGACGGCGGTCCAAGGCTAGCACTGGACCGCGCGCTCGTCTGGTAGAGTCCGCGCCCGTGACCATCCGACTCTGGCCTGCCGCCGTCGTCCTCGCCGCCGGCCTGTTGTGGACGGGCCGCATCTGGCTTCTGGGCGAGGCGAGCGGCCAGGAGCGGACCATCGCCACCATCGTGACGGTGGGCCTGACGCTGATCGGGCTGGTGCTGTGGCTGGTCCTCCTGTCGAGGCTGCCCGCGCGCGTGCGCTGGACGGGCGGCGGCCTCGTCGTCCTCGCCGCCGGCCTGGCCGCCGGCCTCTTCCGCGTGCGCGGGGTCACCGGCGACTTCGTGCCCGTGGTGGAGCCGCGCTGGGGGCGCGGCCAGGCCGAGGTGTCGCCCGCCGCGCCCGTGGCCGTCGTCTCCGCGCTTCCCGCCGCGCCCGCGCCCGCGCCCGCCGCGCCGGGCCCCGTCGCCGCGGCGGAGCCCGCGGTCCCCGCCGCGCCGGAGGCGGCCTACGCGCGGTTCCAGGGTCCGAACGGCGACGCCACCCTGCCCGGCCCGCGCCTCTCCCGCGACTGGTCGCGTCGGCCCCCGCAGCGGCTGTGGCGGCGGCCGGTGGGCGAGGCGTGGTCGGGCTTCGCCCTCCTGGGCGGGGTCGCCGTCACGCAGGAGCAGCACGGCGGCGAGGAGCGGGTGGCCGCCTACGACGCGCGCAGCGGCCGTCCCCTGTGGAGCCACGCCGAGCGGGCGCGGTTCGACACGGTCATCGCGGGCGTGGGCCCGCGGGCCACCCCCACGCTGCACCGCGGCCGCGTGTATGCCATGGGCGCCACGGGCGTGCTGACCGCGCTCGACCTCGCCACCGGGCGGCTGGTCTGGCGGCGCGACGTGGTCGCGGAGAACGGGGCCGCGCTGCCGGAATGGGGAAAGGCCGGCTCGCCGCTGGTGGTCGCGGAGCGCGTCATCGTCAGCGCGGGAGGCGCCGACGGCCGCTCGCTGGTGGCCTACGAGACGGGCTCGGGGGCCCCCGTGTGGTCCGGCGGGCACGACGGCTCGAGCTACAGCACGCCCGCGCTGCGCACGCTGGGCGGTCGCCCGCAGGTGGTGATCCTCAACCGTGGCAGCGTGGCCGGCCACGATCCCGCCACGGGGGCGCTCCTGTGGGAGCACCCCTTCCCGGGCAGCCAGCCCAACGTGGCCGTGCCCCTCCTCCTGCCCGACGACCGGCTGCTCGTCTCCGTGGGCTACGGGATCGGCAGCAAGCTCTACCGCGTGCAGGACGGCGGCGGCGCCTGGCGGGCGGAGGTGGTGTGGGAGAGCCCGCGCCTCAAGTCCAAGTTCGGCAACCTCATCGCCCACGAGGGCTCGGTGTACGGGCTGGACGACGGCGTCCTCACCTGCCTCGATCCCGCCACGGGCGAGCGCCGCTGGAAGGGCGGGCGCTACGGGCACGGACAGCTGCTGCTCGTCGGCGGCCTGCTCCTCGTGCAGACGGAGGAGGGCGAGGTGGTGCTGGTGGAGCCCTCGCCCGAGGCGCACCGGGAGCTCACGCGCTTCGCCGCCCTCGAGGGCAAGACGTGGAACCCGCCCGCCCTGGCCGGCGCCCTGCTCGTGGTGCGCAACGACCGCGAGGCCGCCGCCTACGAGCTGCCCCTCGACCAGGGAGCCGCCGTCAGTCTCCCTTGATGGAAGCGATCGGCCTCAGCTCCACCTCGACCC
The DNA here is from genome assembly GCA_036556965.1 of Vicinamibacteria bacterium. Lineage (GTDB taxonomy): Bacteria > Acidobacteriota > Vicinamibacteria > Fen-336 > Fen-336 > DATBIO01. Next base: position 14,562 of record DATBIO010000075.1, on the reverse strand, counting down.
GGGCCAGGCCCGCGTCCGTGACCGCGCGGATGACCTCCGCCACCGGCTTGTAGCAGTCGGGGGACTCGTCCACGGGCACGCGGCCGCCGGCGTTGACCATGACGCCCACGTCGCGCAGCCTCCGGTCGGCGGCGGCCTGCGTGATCTCCCGCTGGCCGCCGTGCGCGACTTGCGCCGGCCGGCGCCGTGGTTCACGGAGTAGAGGGACCGCGCCGCGCCCGGCAGCGGCCGCAGCACGTAGGAGGCGTCGCCCATGGAGCCGGGGATCAGCACGGGATGGCCCGTGTCCTGCCAGCGCGTGCCCGCGAGGAGCGGGTGGCCGGCGGGCAGCGCGCGCGTCGCCCCCTTGCGGTGCACCCAGACGGGCCGGGGGAACAGGTCGGGATGCCACTCCTCCTGCACGAGGTTGTGGCTGATCTCGTAGACGAGCGCGGCCTCCTCGCCGAAGGCCTCCGCGAAGGCGGCGCCCACGGCCTCCCCGACCATCAGGCGGTTGACGATGGCGTAGTTGCCGCCCGCCGCCACCGCGTTGCGGTAGGAGCTCCAGTGGCGCGACTCCGGGCTGAAGTAGCCGAGGTCCATCTGCCCGCGGCCCAGCCCCAGCTCCTCCCGCGCCCGCTCGAAGTACCAGGTGGCCAGCCCGTGGCCGAACCCGCGGGAGCCGGTGTGGAACATGACCCAGAGCCGGGAGCCGTCGTGCTGCAGCTCGATGAAGTGGTTGCCGCCCCCGAGCGAGCCGAGCTGCTCCATGCCGCGCCAGGCCCGCGAGTCCCGCGGGATCTCCCAGTCCTCCTCCACGGGGATGCGGTCCCGCTCGGCGGCGTCACGACGCGCGCCCAGCGCCTGCGCGCCGCCCCGCACCAGCTCCTCGAAGCGGCCGCGGGAGACGCTCTGGCCCCGCGCGCCCGCGCCGAGGCCGACGCGCTGCATGACCCGGCGCGAGAACGCGCGCACCGCGTCGGGGGTGGCGCGCTCGCGGGGCACCTCCGAGCGGAGCACGCACATGCCGCACCCGATGTCGTAGCCCACCGGCCCCATGGCCAGGGTGCCGCTGGTGGCCATCACGCAGCCCACGGGGACGCCGTAGCCGTGGTGGGCGTCGGGAGTGAGCACGACGTCGAGGACGCCCGGGAAGCGGCGGGCGTTGGTGATCTGCGCGCCGATCCCCTCCTCCAGCTCCGCGAAGAGGGCGGGGGTCATGAAGGCGCGGACCTCGCTCCCGCCGGCGGGGACCCGGTAGAAGCCCCCGGGGTCCCGGCGCGCGCCCTCTTTCCAGCCCACTAGGCGTATTCTGGCCGCCCGCGCACCCGGGGGGCGAGCGCAACCGATGCGAGTGCTGTTGATCGAGCCCGACTCCGCCCTGGCCGACGCGCTCGACCGGGCGGCCGTGCTGGAGGGCGTGACCCTGGACCGGTCGTCGGGGGAGGCCGAGGCCCTGGGACGGCTGCGCCGCACCGCCTACGACGCCGTGGTCACCAGCCCGCGCACCACCTTGGAGCACGACCTGCCCCTGGCCGAGGAGATGCGCTGGATCCGTCCGGGGGTGAAGGTGATCCTCCTCGCGCCGGAGCCCACGCCGGAGGAGGTGATCTCCGCCTTGCGCGCGCACGTCTTCGCCTGTTTCGGCATGCCGTTGGAGGTGGGGGAGCTGGCGGACATGATCCGCCGCGCGGTGGAAGCGGAGGACTGGCGGGACGGCATCCAGGTGGTCTCCGCCCAGCCCGACTGGGTGTCCGTGCGCGTGTCCTGCCGCGTGTTGACGGCGGACCGGCTGGTGACCTTCCTGTCCGAGCTGCGTCCCGACCTGGCGGACGAGGACCGGGACGACATGCTGGTCGCCTTCCGCGAGGTGCTGCTCAACGCCATGGAGCACGGCGGGCGCTTCGACCCCGGCCAGGTGGTCGAGGTCTCCGCGGTGCGGACGGCGCGCACGCAGGTCTTCTACGTCCGCGATCCCGGCCCGGGGTTCGCGCGCGACCGCCTCGAGCACGCCGCCGTCTCCAACCCTCCCCACGACCCGACCGCGCACCTGGAGCGCCGCGCGGAGCTGGGCCTGCGCCCGGGCGGGTTCGGGCTGCTGGTGGCCCGCCAGGTGGTGGACGAGATGATCTACAGCGAGCTCGGAAACGAGGTGCTGCTCATCAAGCACACGGACTGAGCGCGGCGGGCCGGTGGTAGGCTCCCCGCCATGCACCGCGCCACCCCTCTCGCCGTGATCCTGGCCGTGACCTCGGGGGCCCACGCCGCGGAGCCGCGCGTGCGCGCGCGCGACCTCGGCATCCCCTTCGACTGGGGCACTCCGGGCCCGCTCAACGCCATCACCGACGTGCCGGGGGTCGAGGTCGGCCACGTCACCCTGGTGGAGGGAGCGTCGGTGCGCACCGGGGTCACCGCCGTCCTGCCGCGGGGGCGGGGCGACGACGGGCTCAAGCCCTGCTTCGCCGGCTACTACTCCCTCAACGGCAACGGGGAGATGACGGGCGTGCCCTGGCTCGAGGAGTCGGGGTTCCTCGAGGGGCCCGTGCTCATCACCAACACCAACAGCGTGGGCGTGGTGCGGGACGCGGTCATCGCCTACGCCGCGCGGCGGTGGGGGCAGCAGGCGGGATGGTCGGAGGCGGTGTGGTCGCTGCCCGTGGTGGCGGAGACGTGGGACGGCCACCTCAACGACATCTACGGCGGCCACGTGAAGCCCCAGCACGCCGTGCAGGCCATCGAGGCCGCGCGTCCGGGGCCCGTGGCCGAGGGCGGCGTGGGGGGCGGCACGGGCATGGTCTGCTACGAGTTCAAGGGCGGGATCGGCACCGCCTCCCGCACGCTGCGGGTGAAGGACCAGGGCTACGTGCTCGGCGTGCTCGTGCAGGCCAACTTCGGCTTGCGCCACCAGCTCCGCATCGGCGGCCTCCCCCTGGGCCTCGAGCTGCGCGAGGGACTCGTCTACTCGAAGGACCAGGGGTCGATCATCATCGTGGTGGCCACGGACGCGCCCCTGCTCCCGCAGCAGCTCACGCGCCTGGCGCGGCGCGCCGCCCTCGGCCTGGCCCGCACGGGCAGCGTGGCCGGCAACGGCTCGGGCGACCTGTTCCTCGCCTTCTCCACGGCCAACCCCGGGGCGGGCGACCCCACGCGGGTGGCCACCGTGCGCATGCTGCCCAACGACGACATGGGCCCCCTCTTCGAGGCCACGGTGGCCGCCACCGAGGAGGCCATCGTCAACGCGCTGGTGGCGGGCCGCACCATGACCGGGTTCGAGGGCCACACCGTGCAAGGCCTCCCGCACGAGCGCGTGCGGGAGCTGCTGCGCCGCCACCAGCGGCTGGTCAGCGCGCCGTCAGGGGGACGCTGAGGATCACCACCTCCTTCAGGCGGGCGGGGTCGTCGATGGTGCCGTCCTCCTTCAGCCGCCGCAGCTGGCGGTTGGCGACCAGCAGCAGGCGCTCGCCCGCCACGGCTCCCGTAGTGGGAACGTCGAAGGCGGCGTGGGCCGCTTCGAGCACCTCCGCCTTCGCCACCCGCTCCCGGGCCGCGTCGAGCGTGAAGCGCACCACGCGGTCCCGGCCCAACGCGTTCACCACCCCCACCAGCGTACCCTCGTGCACGGATAGGCCGTCGATGCCGGCCAGGGTGGCGTCGCCGCCGGTCAGGACGTCGGCCACGGCCCCGTCGGCCAGGTCCACGCGCGAGACGCCGCGCCCGTCGCTGGCCAGGAAGAGCGCCGTGCCGTCCTCGGCGCTGGCCACGCCCACCAGGGCGCTGCGCGGCCAGGTGTTGCCGGGCCCGGCCAGCGGGTAGCCGGCGGCCACGATGCGCGGGCCCACGCTGGTGCCCGCCGCCATCTCCGCGCGCCAGCGCTGGATGCGGCCGAGGTCCGAGCCCATGTCCCGGACGCCGGTCACGCCGTGCGCCAGGTAGAGGGGGAAGAACGGCTCGTCGTACCAGAGGTGGACGTGCAGGTCCCAGAGGCCGGGAACGAGGTGCTTGCCGCGGCCGTCCACGACCTCCGCCCCCGGCGGGACGCGCACGGCCGACCACCGTCCCGCGGCGCGGATGCGGCCCTCCTCCACGACCACGGTGGCGTCGGAAATCGCCGGTCCTCCCGTGCCGTCGATGAGGGTGACGTGGGTGACGGCCAGGGACGCGGCCAGCAGGGCGTCGAGCATCATCGGTAGTTGAGCGCGAGCTCCTCCTCGAGGCTCCGCGCGCGGTCGGCGGCGGGCTTGTGGTGGGCGAAGAAGAACTCCGCCAGCGGGCTCTGCGGCGGGTAGCGCTCGGCGAGGCGCCGCCACAGCCCCGGGCCCTTGCGGACGTCGTAGCCGGCCTCGTGCGCATAGCGCAGGCCGGCGCGGTCCGCCTGGTCCTCCTGCTCGCGGCTGAAGCCGCTGCTCCAGGCGGACACGGCGAGCAGCGTCAGGAGCGCGCCGGTCCGGCGGCGGACGTCCGCGTCCTTCTCCGCGGCCGACCGGGTGCCCGCCGCCGCCAGCAGCTGGGCGGCCAGGCGGCGCGGGAAGGCGCGGCGCGCGTGCTCGTGCGTGGTGTGGGCGAGCTCGTGGCCCAGGGCGATGGCCAGCTCGTCGTCGTCGGCGTCCTCCAGCAGGCCGCGGAAGACGTAGACGGCCTGGTTGGGGGCGCACAGCGCGTTCCAGTGCGGGTTGTCCACCACGTAGACGCGCAGGCGCGCCCGGTCCAGGTAGGGCGGGGCCACCTTCGCGGCCACCGCCCGCGCGCGCTCCACCTGCGGCCCCGCCTGCACGAGGGCGCCGTAGTCCTTGACCGTCTCCCCGCGCTTCATGGCCACGCGTCCCTCGCGCAGGAACTGGGCCTCCTTCTGGTCGAAGGCCCGCCGCAGCTGGCGCTCGAGGCCGGTCTCCAGGTTGGGGGCGGCGGTCACGGAGGCGGCGCGCACGGAGCCGTCGGGAGCGCGCGTGCCCGTGACGCGCACCTCGTATCCCAGGGGAATGGCGGCCACGGAGGCGGCGCCCGTGATGGTGGCCTCCGGGGCGGCGCGCACGCGCTGCCCATCCACGATGAGGTCCTCGCCGTGCCGCCACTCGGCGTAGCCGTCGAGGGCCACCGTCTCCGGCGGCGGGGTGGCCGCCAGCAGGAGGGCGGCCAGGGCGAAGCTCAGCCCCAACCCAGGCCCCCGCCGCCCGCGCGCGCGGCCAGGTCGCGCGCGAAGTCCTCCACGTCCCGCGCCGCCGCCGGCGAGGGGTCGGCTTCCAGCCCGCAGGCATGGACCCCGACGAGGGCCTCTCCCGCGCGAACCGCCTCCGCCGCCTCCGCGTGCAGGACGACCCGCGCGTAGTCCTCGAGCGCCACTTCGCCCGCGTCGTCCACCGCGTGGCCCAGGACGAAGGACAGCTCGCGGCACCCGGGCTGGGGAAGGTGCCGTGTCACGCGCCGCTGGCCACGAGGCGGTCGGGCGCCTGGTCGTCGAGGAACTCGAGGTTGAGACGGGCCACCTGGTCGGGACCGATCCAGACGTTCCGCACCGCGGCGCGCGTGCGGAACGGCCCCTCGAACTCCTCCAGCATGAGGACCTCGTCCTTGCCCACGGGCAGCGTGGTGAGCACGCGCACGCCGCCCCGCCCGATGTTCTCGGCGAAGGTGAGCTCCTCGGCCGGGGCGCCCCCCACCATGCGGCGGAGGCGGAGCGTCACCATCACCGTCCGGCGCTCGTGGCGGCGCTGGGGCCCGGCCGGCCCCGCCGTGGGGGCGGGCGCGGCATCGCCCGGGAGCAGGTAGATCCCCGCCGGGTCCTTGTCGAAGTTGCGCGGGGGCTGTCGTCCCAGGAAGAGCACCCCCACGCGCCGGCCGTCCCGTATCTCCTGCACGGTGCGCACCAGCGCGTAGACCCGGTACGACTGCTCGCTCAGGTCGTGCGTCCGGAATCGCTTGGGCAGGGGAAGGGTCAGGTGCAGAATCTGGCCCGTGTGCACGACGCGCCGCAGGCAGAATCCGGCGCCACGGGCCGACACGTCCTCCACCGTGCTCATCTCCTCCCAGGCCGATCCCGGTGTGTCGTAGCCCACGACCTTGACCGGCAGGGTCAGGTCGATGCGGGCATCCTGCCGTTCTCTACGTGACACGATATGGTCCCGGATGAACCACTGGAGCCTGCCTGCGGGACGAAAAGCATAGCACGCGCCACTTTGCGGATTGACGGGCCGCACGCCTGAGACTAGAGTCACCTCCCCCGAAACGCTTCATGCAAACCCAGTCGGCCCACCCTGAATACTTCGGGCGGTACCAGGTCGTGGAAGAGCTGGGTTCCGGCGCCATGGGCGTCGTGTACCTGTGCGTGGACTCCCTGCTCGCCCGCCCGGTGGCCGTCAAGATGGTGCGGGAGAACGCCCACGCCACGCCGCCCGAGCACGAGCAGTACCTCGCGCGCTTCCGCCAGGAGGCGGAGGCGGCGGGGCGCCTGAACCACCCCTCCATCGTCCAGATATACGACATCGGGCCGTCGTACATCGTCATGGAGTTCCTGGAAGGACGCCCGCTGTCCGCCCTCATCGGCCGCGACTGCCTGATGACCGTGGGGGAGGCCTGCGCCATCGTCAAGAACGTGGCCGACGCCCTCGACTTCGCCCACCGCAACGGCGTGGTCCACCGGGACGTCAAGCCCGCCAACATCATGGTGCTGGCCGACGGGGGCGTGAAGGTGCTCGACTTCGGGGTGGCGCGCCTGAGCACCTCGAGCCTCACCCTGGTGGGCACGGTGGTGGGCTCCGTGCGCTACATGGCCCCGGAGCAGATGCTGGGGCACCGCGTGGACGGCAAGGCCGACCTGTTCTCCCTGGCCACCATGGCCTACGAGATGCTGACCGCCCATGCACCCTACCCGGGCCGGACCATCACCGAGGTGGTGTCGCGCGTCGTCCAGGGCCGCCACGTGCCTCCCCGGGAGTGCGACCCGCGGCTGCCGGAGGCCGTGAACGCGGTCTTCGTGCGCGCCTTCGCGGCCCGGCCCGAGGGCCGGCACGCGCTGGCCGCGGACTTTGCCGCCGACCTCGAGGCGGCCGCGCGGCCGGCCTTCGACCTCACCGTGCGCTACGGAGGCGCCGCCGACGATGAGCAGCCGGGCACCATGCACTCCGCGCGGACGATGAACGGCGCGGCCCCCACCACCGCCGCCGCGCCCGCCGCCGCGCCCGCCGCGGGAGCGGGCGTGATCGTCGTGGAGAGCGAGCCGCCGGGCGCGCGCGTCTGCGTGGACGGCCGCCCCATGGGGTTGACGCCGGCCAGCGTGACCGTCGCCTTCGGACGCCACGGCCTCCGGCTCGACGGCGACGGCCACGCTCCCGTCGAGCTCTGGGCCGAAGTCACGCGGGAGCGGCCGCTGCGCGCGGTCACGGTCAGCCTGCCCGCCGCCGCCGCCCCCGCGCGCTTCGTGGACTTCGGCCCCGACGTGACGCCGCCCCGCCGGGTGGCGGGGAGCGCGCCCGTCTACCCCGAGGCGGCCCGCGCGCGGGGGATCGAGGGCGCTCCGGTGCTCGAGATCTGGGTCGGGGAAGAGGGCGACGTGCTGGACCTCAGCGTCGTGGAGTCGGCCGGCTCCCTGCTCGACACCGCGCTGCTGGAGGCCGTGGCGGGGTGGCGGTTCGCCCCCGCCCTGCGCGCGGGCGTGCCGGTGGCCGTGCGCATGACCGTCCAGCACGTGTTCCGCGTCTAGCGGAGGTCCACGGGGCGGCGCGCGGAGCGGCGCGCGATGGCCAGGGGCGGCCCGCCAGGGCGGCGGGCCGGGGGCGCCGCTACTTCTTCTTCAGGTACCAGTCGGCGTCGATCTTGGTGAAGTGCGCCCACTTCTCGGGCAGCTCGTCCTGGGGAAAGATGGCCTGGACCGGACAGACGGGGACGCAGGCGCCGCAGTCGATGCAGGTCTCGGGATCGATGTAGAGCTTGTTCTCGGTGGCGAAGTCCGGCTCGTCCTTCTTGGGGTGGATGCAATCGACGGGGCACACCTCGACGCAGGCCGTGTCCTTGGTATTGATGCACGGCTCCGCGATCACGTAAGTCATGCCACTTCCTCCTCAGGCCCGTCCCGACGGGCGGATCGGGGACGGCCCGGAATCCTAGCGCAAAAGCACAGGGCGAGGTAGCCTCCGGCGGTGCGGGCCGTGGTGCAGCGCGTGGCGCGGGCGGAGGTGCGCGTGGAGGGAGCGCCCCGCGGCCGCATCGGGGCCGGGCTGGCCGTGCTGCTGGGCGTGGGGCGAGGCGACGCGGAGGACGACGCCGACATGATGGCGGAGAAGGTGGCGCACCTGCGCGTCTTCCCCGACGAGGCGGGCCAGATGAACCGCTCCGTGGTGGAGGCGGGAGGGGCAGTGCTCCTCGTCTCCCAGTTCACGCTGTACGGCGACGCGCGGCGGGGCCGTCGCCCGTCCTACCTGGAGGCGGCCGCCCCCGAGGAGGCGGAGCCGCTGTACCGGCGGGTGGGCGCGCGCCTTCGCGCCGCGGGGTTGCACGTGGAGGAGGGGGTCTTCCGCGCCATGATGGACGTGGAGCTGGTGAACGAGGGGCCGGTGACCATCCTGCTCGACAGCCGGCGGGGGTTCTGAATGGCGCGGACGAACATCGGGAGCGGGGCGCCCTGGGAGCCGGTGGTGGGCTACTCGCGCGCGGTGCGCGTCGGAAACACCGTGCACGTGGCCGGCACCACCGCCACCGGCCCCGACGGCGAGCTGGTGGGCAGGGGCGACGCCTATGCGCAGGCGGCCTGCGCCCTCGCCAACGTGGAGGCCGCCCTGCGGCGGGCGGGGGCCGAGCTGCGCCACGTGGTGCGCACGCGCATGTTCGTCACCGACATCTCGCGCTGGGAGGAGGTGGGGCGCGCGCACGGCGAGCGCTTCCGCGACGTCCGTCCCGCCGCCACCATGGTGGAGGTGCGCCGGCTCATCCATCCCGACATGCTGGTCGAGATCGAGGTGGACGCGGTGATCGAGGAATGAGCACGCCGGGGGTGCTCGAGCTGGGGGAGGAGGCAGGGCCTGCCGTGGTGTACTGCCACGGCTGGCCCTCGTCGCGGCTGGAGGCGCGCTTCCTGGAGCGCGCGGCCGCGGAGGCGCGCGTCCGCCTGCTCGCCTTCGACCGTCCCGGCTACGGCGAGGCCCCGTTCGTGGCCGGCCGGCGCATCGTGGACTGGCCATCCGCCCTGGGTGCCTGGGCGGACGCGCGCGGCCTGGACCGCTTCGCCCTGCTCGGCTTCTCGGGCGGCGCGCCCTACGCCCTGGCCGCCGCCGCCGCGCTGGGCGACCGCGTCACCTCCGTGGGCGTGGTCTCCGCGGTCGCCCCGCCGGAGGCGGTCAAGGCGCACCCCGAGGCCAAGCCCCCCGCCTGGGTGGGGCTCAACCTCGCGCGCTACGCGCCCTGGCTCGCGCGCTGGCTCTGGAAGCGCGCGGCGCGCCAGTGGCTCGAGGAGCCGAAGCCGACGGTGGCCAAGATGTTCGAGCGGCTGCCCGAGGACGACCGGCTCGTCCTCGCCCTGCGCGTGCCGACGCTGGTGGCCAGCGTCCAGGAGGCGCTCCGCCCCGGACCGCAGGGGGCGGTGCACGAGGCCGCGCTGCTGGCGAAGCCCTGGGGCTTCGCCCTGGGCGCCATCGCGCACGAGGTGCTCACCTGGCACGGCGAGGAGGACCGCAACGTGCCCGTCACCCTCGCGCGCTGGACGGCGGCGGCGCTGCCGCGCGTGCGCGCGACCTACCTCGCGGGCGCGGGCCACTTCTCGGCGCTCGTCCGCAACGGCGCTGCCGTCCTGCGCGCGCTCGCCGGCTGACCAGGGGCGGCCCGGCTAGGGCCTGCCGACCATGGTCTCCGGCCTCACCCAACGGTCGAACTGCTCGCCGGTGACCAGCCCCAGCTCGATGGCGGTCTCGCGCAGGGACTTCCCCGTCTTGTGTGCGGTCTTGGCGATGCGGGCCGCATTGTCGTAGCCGATGTGAGGGTTCAGGGCCGTCACCAGCATCAGCGAGTCCTGGAGGTTGCGCTGGATGCGCTCCCGGTTCGGCTCGATGCCCTCCACGCAGTGCTCGCGGAAGCTGTCGCAGCCGTCCGCGACGAGGCGCGCGCTCTGCAGGAGGTTGTGCACGATGAGGGGTTTGTAGACGTTCAGCTCGAAGTGCCCGCTCATGCCGCCCAGGTTCACGGCCACGTCGTTGCCCATCACCTGCGCGCAGGCCATGGTGAGGGCCTCCGCCTGGGTGGGGTTGACCTTGCCCGGCATGATGGAGCTGCCGGGCTCGTTCTCGGGGATCGTGATCTCGCCGATCCCGCAGCGGGGGCCGGAGGCCAGCCAGCGCACGTCGTTGGCGATCTTGCTCAGCGAAGCGGCCACGGTCTTGAGGGCGCCGTGCGCGAAGACCTGGGCGTCGTGCGCGGCCAGGGCCTCGAACTTGTTGGGCGCGGAGACGAAGGCGTGTCCGGACATCTCGGAGAGGAGGCGCGCCACCCGCTCCGCCAGCTCGGGGTGGGCGTTGAGGCCGGTGCCCACGGCGGTGCCCCCCAGGGCCAGCTCGCTGAGATGGGGGAGCGCCTCCTCCAGGTGGCGCAGCCCGTGGTCGAGCTGGGACACGTAGCCGGAGAACTCCTGGCCCAGGGTCAGGGGCGTCGCGTCCTGCAGGTGCGTGCGGCCGATCTTGACGATCTCGCGGAAGGCCTCCGCCTTCGCCCGGAGCGCGTCGCGCAGCCGGCGCACCGCGGGGATCACCGCGTCGCGAAGCGCCACCACCGCGGCCACGCTCATGGCGGTGGGGAAGACGTCGTTGCTCGACTGGCCCTTGTTCACGTCGTCGTTGGGGTGGACCAGCCGCTTCTCGCCGCGCTCGCCGCCCAGGATCTCGCTGGCGCGGTTGGCCAGGACCTCGTTCATGTTCATGTTGGACTGCGTGCCGCTGCCCGTCTGCCACACGGAGAGGGGGAACTCCTCGTCGTGGCGGCCGGCCAGCACCTCGTCCGCGGCGGCCACGATGGCCTTTCCCTTGGCCTCCTCCAGCACCCCCAGCTCCATGTTGACGAGGGCGCAGGCCTTCTTGACCAGGGCCAGGGCCAGCACCAGACCGGGAGGCATGCGCTCGCGGGAGATGCGGAAGTGGGTGAGGGACCGCTGTGTCTGCGCGCCCCAGAGCCGGTCCGCGGGGACTTCGATGGGCCCGAAGGTGTCCTTCTCCACACGCACGCGCATCGCGCTCACCTCGCGCCCCATTCTATCGAGGCGCCCTACAATGAAGACATGACGTGGGCCCTGCTGGCAATGGCCCTGGCCGCTCCCGCCCCCGCTCCCGGCGCCTCGGAAGTGATGGCGGAGATCGCGCGCCGGGGACCCGACGCCGTGCGCGACCAGCTCTACGCCGACGAGGGGCAATGGGCGGAGGTGGTGCGCGGGGTGGAGGCGGGCGTGCCCGAATGGCTGGCCGTGGCCGAGCAGCTGAAGGGCCTGCACGGAGGCGTGTCCGAGGAGCTGACCGTCGCCGTCTCGCGCGCCCTGGCCCGCTCGCCGCGCACCGTGCTGCCCATCCTGAATGCCGTCTTCGACGCCGACGACGTGTGCTCGCTCAACACGCTGGAGAGCTCGCTGGGCGACGAGTACCAGGCCGCGCTGCGCGAGGTGGAGGCACGGAGGCGGGCGGTGGCGGCCGTGGGCGACCCCGCCCTCGCCGCCGCGCGGCGCGAGTGCCTCGCCTTCCTCGACGAGCTCCGGCGGGAGGTCGTCCGCAACCGCGCCGACTGGTTCGAGCGCTGAGGCGGGGCCCACCCGCCGCCCCGTGCTAGGGTGGCGTGCGCATGCGCGCCCGCCTGGAGCGGCCGTTCGTCGTCGCCGTCATCGTGCTCGGCGTGGCCACGCGCCTGGTCCTGGCCGTCCTCAAGCCGCTGGGCCTGGACGAGGCCTTCACCCTCTACGTGGCCCACCTGGACGGACACCTCGCCCTGGCCGCCTTGCGGCAGGAGACCAACGCTCCGCTGCACTACGTGCTCGCGCACCTGCTCGTGGCCCCCTTCGGCAAGGAGCCCGGCCCCGCCGACGCCCTGGTGCGCGCCTCGTCGCTGGTCTCCTCGCTGGCCCAGTTCCCGCTGCTCGTCCGCCTGGCCCGCCGCTGCTCCGTCTCCGCGCCCTGGGCGTGCGCCCTCCTCGCCGTCTCGCCCCTGGCCGTCTTCTTCGCGGCGGAGGCGAGGCCGTACGCGCTGGGCATGCTGCTGGTGCTGCTCTGCTACGAGCGCGCGTTCGCGCTGCGCGACGCGCCGGGCCTGGGCCGCGCCGGGGTGCTGGCGGTGGCGGCGGCGGCGGCCGTGCTCACGCACTACGCGGCGGTGTTCCCGCTCGTCGGCCTCGTCGCGCTCCTGCCGGGCGCGGGCACGCGCGCCTCGCGCCAGATCGTCATCGCCGGGCTGGGCGGCGCCGCGCTCGGCATGCCCTGGCTGTCCGTGATCCTGGCCCAGCCGGCGGGCGCCCTCACCTGGATCGACTACATCCCGAATCAGGAGCGCCTCGTACGCGCCGCGTTGAACCTCGTCCTCGGCTGGGACGTGGCCGGTCCGCCCCTCGTCCTCGGCATCGTCGCGGTGGGCCTCCTCGTCCTCGTGTTCGTGGTGCCGCCTCGGCCGCCCGCGGCGGCGGCCCTGCCCCTGGCCCTCGCTTCCGCCGTCGCCCTGGCCGCGTGCCTGGTGTGGCCCGGGCTGGCCCTGCCCCAGCGGCTCATGACCGTTTTCCTGCCGCTGGTGGCCCTGGCCGTGGCGGGGGCGGCGTGGCCCCTCCGCTGGCTCGTCCTCGTCCTCCAGGCAGGCCTCCTCGCCGTCTCCCTGCCCGACTGGTCCGTGCCCTCGCCCACGGAGCGCATGGCGGAGAGCCTGGTCGCCCACGCGCGCGCCGGACGCGTGCTGTGCGTGGTCGGCATCTACGGCCCGGAGCTGGACTACCGCTTCCGCCGCGCGGGCCTCCCCGGCCGCGTGGTCCTCTTTCCGGAGGACATGATCCGCCACCGCGGCTGGCACGACGACGCCGTGCCGTCGCGCGCGGCGCTCCGCGCGCAGGCCGCGGCCGTGGTGGGAAAGGCCCCGCCGCCCGACGTGTTCGTCCTGCCCCACGGCTCGCGGGCCTCCGCGGCCCTGCGCGAGGCCCTCGACGCACGCGGCGCCGTGGTCCTCGGGCACAGCCCCATCGTGGACGTGCTGGCCCTCTCGCGATAGGGTTCGCGCCATGCGTCCCAAGGAGGCCGCCATGAGCCTGCCCGCCCTCTCCCGCCGTCGGTTCGCCTCGTTCCTCGGCGCGTCCCTCGGGGCCGCCCTCGTCCCCCCCCGCGTCGCCCACGCGCGGCGCCCGGCGGGCGTGCCCGACGACGCCATCCTCCTCAACTCGAACGAGAACCCGTACGGGCCCTCGCCCGCCGCCCGCGCCGCGATGTCGCGCGCGCACGAGCGCGAGGCCGCGCGCTACCCCGACGCCAACGAGCGCGAGGTGGTGGAGGAGATCGCACGCCATCACGGGGTGTCGCCCGAGCAGGTCGTGCTGGGCTGCGGGTCCGGCGAGATCCTGCGCATCGCGGACATGGCCTTCCTGGGCCCCGGCCGCACGCTGGTGGTGGCGGAGCCCACCTTCGAAGCCGTGCTCCTCTACGCGCGGGTGACGAAGGCCGAGGGGGTCAAAGTCCCCCTGACCGCCGACCATCGGCACGACCTGGGGGCCATGGCCGCGGCCTGCGACGCGCGCACCGGCCTCGTCTACGTCTGCAACCCCAACAACCCCACGGGCACCATCGTGTCGGGGGCCGAGCTCCGCTCCTTCCTCGACCGCGTGCCGCGCAGCGCGGTGGTGCTGGTGGACGAGGCCTACCACCACTTCGTGGAGGACACGGGCTACCGCAGCGCCACGGAGTGGCTGGCCCGGACGCCGAACCTCGTGGTCGCGCGCACGTTCTCCAAGATCCACGGCCTGGCCGGCATGCGCCTGGGCTACTCGCTCAGCTCCGTGGAGATCGCGCGCGCCCTGCGCGAGCACCTGTTCTGGAACAACACCAACGCCTCGGTGCTGGCCGCCGCCCTGGCCAGCATCGGCGACACCGCCCACGTGGAGCAGCAGCGCCGGAGCCTGAACGCCACGCGCGCCGAGCTGTGCGCCGCCCTGCGCCGCGACGGGCGCGCCTTCGTGCCCAGCCACGCCAACTTCGTGCTCATCGAGGTGGGCGGCGACGTGCAGCCCCTCATCGAGGCCTTCCGCGCGCGCGGCATCCTGGTCGGGCGCAAGTTCCCTTCGCTGCCGCACTGGCTGCGCGTGTCCATCGGCACGCCCGAGGAGACGCGGGCCTTCCTGTCCGCGTTGCGGGAGCTGGTCCCCGCGCGGGCCGTCGCCTGAGGGCCGGGGGCGGAATAGCGCCTGCCCGCCGGGCGTAACGGGAACGGACGGCCGCCCTCCGGTGTCCGAGGAGGTGGAATGCCTGTGCGTCGGCTCCTGGGGCTGGGAACCGCCCTCGCCCTCTGCGCATCCTCCGGCACCGTTCCTTTCGGCCTGAGCGCGTCCGTGCGCCGGCCCGCGCCGCCCTCGATCACCGCCGAGGACGGCCTGCGCTTCCGTCTCGG
>DATBIO010000074.1:0-13049 GCA_036556965.1 Vicinamibacteria bacterium | reverse complement strand
TCCACCCGGACGTTTCGCCGGCATCGCTGACCCTGCGGCGGCTGGTGACGCTCACGCACGGGCTGGACGACGGCCCCGTGGTCTTCCGCACCGCGTACACGGGCGACTTCTCCAAGGAGCAGCTCCTGGAGCTGCTGCGGTACCACCCGCCCACGGGACGGCTCGGCGTGTTCGACTACAACAACCTCGGCTACAACCTCGCGGGCTTCGTCCTGGAGGCGCGTTACGGCCGGCCGTGGCAGGAGATCGTGCGCCGCGAGGTGCTCGACCCCGTCGGCATGAGCGGCACCACCGCCTACGCCTCCTCGCTGCGCGCGGACGAGACGGCCATGCCCCACGAGCTGGGCCCGGCCGGCTACGCGCGCATCCGCCAGGGCAAGTCGGACGCGAACATGCACGCCGCCGGCGGACACTTCTCCACCATGCGCGACCTGGGCCGGTACCTGGCCGCGCACCTGGGCGGGGGCCTGGTCGAGGGGCGTCGCGTGCTGCCCCGCGCCGCCGTGCTCCTGACGCAGGGTCAGCAGGTGGCGCAGGACCGCACCACGGGCCAGCTCCGGCGCGTCGGCTGGGGGATCGGCTGGGACATCAGCGTGTACGAGGGAGACCGCATGCTGCACCGGAACGGCGCCTTCGCCGGCGCGCGCTCGTTCGTGTCCTTCATGCCGGAGAGTGGCTTCGGCGTCGCCGTGCAGGCCAACGGCGGCGGCCTGGCCGCGTCCACGGCCGAGGCCCTCGCCACCTACGTCTACGACCGCCTGCTCGGCAGGCCGCGGCCGGGGGAGAGGCATGCCGCGCGCGTCGAGGCCCTGGACACGCGGCGCGCGGAAGCGATGGCGGCCGCCGCGCGCAAGCGGGAAGAGCGCCGCTCACGCCAGGGGGCGCTGCCGCGCCCGCTGGACAGGTACGCCGGCGTCTACGAGAACCCGCAGCTGGGAAGGATGGAGTGGCGCGTGGTGGGAGGCGGTCTCGAGGTGCGCATGGGCGTGGCCGGCAGCACCGTGGAGATCGACGAGGCCGGCGCGGAGCGGCTGGCCGTTCGGCTCACCGGGGGCGAGGAGATCGTGGACTTCGCCGCAGGTCCTCCCGGCCGCTCGCCGTCCTCCTTCACCTACGGCGATCAGACCTTCACCCGGGTGTCCGACGCGGCGCGCTGAGCCCTGGTCAGGCCATCCGCACGCCGGTGCCGTGCGCGCCGCTGGTGGCCAGCAGCCGCTCCTCCGCCCCCGGCCAGGAGGTCAGGGTGACGCCGTGCTCACGCACCGACGTGCGCGGCTCCAGGCGCAGCCAGTAGAGCGGGGCGCCAAGGGAGGCGCGCGCGCCCGCCTCGGCCAGGGAGGCGCGGAAGCGCCCGCGCACCTCCTCTTCGAAGTACTCGTCGACCACGGAATGGAAGACCACGGTGGCGCGGCCGGGCGACGGCGTGGCCAGGCGTCGCGCGACCCAGTCGTCGGCCGAGGCCTTCTCGACCGCAACCGGGTCGCGCCGCGCCAGCTCCAGCGCCCCCGCCAGGCGCTGGAAGCGCGGCCGCTGGTCCGCCCACACCGAGGACATGAGGGCGAGGCGGTCCGGCTCGCGCGCGGGATCGAGCGGCGCGGGGTCGCACCCCGCCCGCTCCGCCACCCGCACGTCCGCCCCGGCGTGGGGCGGAGCCTCCGCCCACAGCCCGGCGAGGTCCACGAGGCTCCGGGGATCGCCCCAGGCCGCGCCGCCGCCCGCGTAGTGGAAGCGGTCGAAGCGCAGGCTCAGGCCCGCGCTCGCCCCGACCTCGAGGGCGCGCAGGGGGAGCCCGCTGGTGGCGGACACGCGCAGGAACCCGACCATGAGGGGCGCGCAGCGTCCGACCTCGTTGGTCTGGCAGGGAAGGCGGACCGCCTCGTCCAGGACCTCACGCTGCGCGTCGACCACGTCGCGGAATGGAGCGAAGGCGGCCGCGGGCCCGGCGGTTCCGCCCGCGCTCGGATAGTGCGCGGCCAGCGCCGGCGCCCGGCCGCGGAGCACCTGGCGGTGAACGGCGGCCATGAAGCGCAGGGCCAGGGCGCCGCCGCGGCCGGGCGCGGCGTGGGGCGCGAGGAGCGCGAGCACCGGACCTCCCGCTTCGGCGTCCCGCGCGCTGTTCTCCAGCAGGTGGGCATACAGCGGCGATCCCATGGCGCGGCAGCTCGCCGCCTGCTCGCGGAGCTGTCCCGCGATCAGCGCCGTGGGGTCCGGCATGGCCGCGAAGTGTGACACGGGGCCCGGGTCCGGCCCGCCCGCGCGCCTTACTTGACGATTTAGTACAGATTGCCCAGAATGGAGAGGATGGCGTCGAAGAGCCCTTCCGTCACCGAGCTGGCCCAGCGCGAGTACACGGCCGGCTTCGTCACCGATATCGAGTCGGAGTCCGTCCCTCCCGGCCTGAGCGAGGACGTGATCCGCCTCATCTCGGCCAAGAAGGAGGAGCCGTCCTGGCTCCTGGAATGGCGCCTCAAGGCCTATCGCCACTGGCTCACGATGAAGGAGCCGACCTGGCAGAACGTCCACTACCCGCCCATCGACTACCAGGCCATCGTCTACTACTCAGCGCCCAAGCGGAAGAAGGACGCCCCCCGGAGCCTCGAGGACGTGGATCCCAAGCTCCTCGAGACCTACGAGAAGCTGGGCATCCCCCTGCGCGAGCGCGGGAAGCTGGCGGGGGTGGCGGTGGACGCCGTCTTCGACAGCGTGTCCGTGGCCACCACCTTCAAGGAGAAGCTCGAGCAGGTCGGGGTGATCTTCTGCTCGTTCTCGGAGGCCGTGCGGACGCACCCGGAGCTGGTGAAGAAGTGGCTGGGCACGGTCGTGCCCTACACCGACAACTTCTTCGCCACCCTCAACTCCGCGGTCTTCACCGACGGGAGCTTCTGCTACGTGCCCAAGGGCGTCCGCTGCCCGATGGAGCTCTCCACCTATTTCCGCATCAACGCCGCCAACACCGGGCAGTTCGAGCGCACCCTCATCGTCGCGGAGGAAGGCGCCTACGTCTCGTACCTGGAGGGCTGCACCGCCCCCATGCGGGACGAGAACCAGCTCCACGCGGCGGTGGTCGAGCTGGTGGCCCTGGACCAGGCGACCATCAAGTACTCGACGGTCCAGAACTGGTATCCCGGCGACAAGGAAGGCCGGGGCGGCATCTACAACTTCGTCACCAAGCGCGGCAAGTGCCAGGGACGGGCCTCCAAGATCTCCTGGACGCAGGTGGAGACGGGCTCCGCCATCACCTGGAAATACCCCGGGTGCGTGCTGGTGGGGGACGACTCCGTGGGCGAGTTCTACTCCGTGGCCCTCACCAACAACCGGCAGCAGGCGGACACCGGCACCAAGATGATCCACCTGGGCCGGAACACGCGCTCCACCATCGTGTCCAAGGGCATCTCCGCGGGGGAGGGACAGAACACCTACCGCGGGCTGGTCAAGATCGGCAAGGCCGCCGACAACGCGCGCAACTACAGCCAGTGCGACTCGCTCCTCCTCGGCGACCGCTGCGGGGCGCATACCTTCCCCTACATCGACGTGCAGAACGCCACCGCCCAGCTGGAGCACGAGGCCAGCACGTCCAAGATCGGCGAGGACCAGGTCTTCTACTTCCAGCAGCGCGGTCTCAGCGCCGAGGACGCCGTGGGCATGATCGTGAACGGCTTCTGCAAGGAGGTCTTCAAGGAGCTGCCCATGGAGTTCGCGGTGGAGGCGCAGAAGCTGCTGGGCGTTTCCCTGGAAGGCTCGGTCGGCTAGACAGCCCTCATTCGGCGCGGAGGGCCACCGCGGGGTCCACGCGGCTCGCGCGCCGCGCGGGCAGGGCCGCGGCCAGCGCGCCCACCGCCACCACCAGCGCGGCTGCGCCCGCGAAGGCGAGCGGGTCGCGCGACGAGAGCTGGAAGAGCAGGCTCTCGAGCAGCCGCGCGGAGAAGGCCGCGGCGGCGAGGCCGGCCAGGGCCCCCCCGGCCACGATGAGGAGGGCGTCGCGCATGACCAGGCGCATGACCTGCGTGGGCAGCGCGCCCAGGGCCAGGCGCACGCCCATCTCCGGCACGCGCTGGCGCACGGAGTAGGCGAGCACGCCGTAGAGGCCGAGGGCGGCGAGGAGGGCGGCGGCCACGCCGAACGACGCCGCGAGCAGGGAGAGGAAGCGGCGCCGGTCGAGCGTCTCGCTCACGACCTCCTCCAGCCGCGCGGGCCGGGCCAGGGGCAGGCTGGGGTCGAGGGCCGCGATCTCGCGGCGGGCGGCGGCCAGGAGCGCCGGCTGCTCCAGGCGCGTCCGCGCCAGGAAGGTCATGAAGTCGTTGGGCAGCTGCGCCTGCGCCCAGTAGAGGGTGGCGCGCGGCGCGGTCTCCAGGGCGACGAGGTGGACGTCGCTGACCACGCCCACCACCTCCGCCTGGCGCGGGCTGCCCCACTCCATGTGAACCCGCTTGCCGATCGCGTCCTGCCCGGGCCAGTAGGCGCGCGCCATGCCCTCGTTCACGAGGATCACGGTCGGCCGCGTGGCGTCGTCCTCCGTCGTGAAGCCCCGGCCGCGCAGCAGGCGCACGCCGAGCGCGGGGAGCGCGCCCGGGGTCACAATGCGCACGTCGGCCACCGGCTCCGCGCCCTGCGCGGGGGCCGGGCGGTCCGGCAGCGTGAAGCTGGTCGAGGAGCCCAGGCCCAAGGGGCGCCAGCTCATGGCGCCCACCGCCTCGATCCCGGCCACGCGCGCCAATCGCGCCTCCGCCTCCAGGAAGAAGCGCGCGCGCCGGGCCTCCTCGGGGTAGGAGGCGCGCGGGAGGCTGACCTCGAAGGTCTGCACGCCCGCCGCCGCGAAGCCGGGATCCACCTCCGCGAGGCGCGCGAAGCTGCGCAGCAGGAGGCTGGCCCCGACCAGCAGCAGCACGGAGAGCGCGACCTCGGCTCCCGCCAGGAGGCGGCTCACCCGCCGCCGCTCCGGGCGCCAGCCCGACCCGCGCGAGCCCTCGCGCAGCGAGGCCACGGGCGCCGGCCGCGCGGCGTGGAGGGCGGCCACGGGGCCGAAGACGAGCGCGCTGATCACGCCCATGCCCGCCGCGAAGGCGAGCACGCGGCCGTCCAGGCCGATGGGGAACAGGGCCAGGAGCTCGGGAGGCACCACGGTCAGGAGCGCCTTCGTCATCCAGGTGGAGACCAGGACGCCGGTGGCGGCGCCCGCCAGCCCGAGGAGCAGGCTCTCCGCCGCCACCTGGCGGAAGAGTCGGAGGCGGCTGGCCCCCAGCGACTGGCGGATGGCCATCTCGCGCTCGCGCGCGAGCGCCGACGCCAGCAGCAGGTTGGCCACGTTCCCGCACGCGATGAGCAGGACGAGGAGCACGGCCCCGCCCAGCACCAGCACCGCGGGCTTCACGTCGCGCACGAGGTCGGCGTGCAGGGGCTTCACGTCCACGCCCCAGCCCGCGTCCCGCTCCGGCACCTCGGCCGCGAGGCCGGCGGCGATGGTGTCCATCTCCGCGCGCGCCTCGGCGAGGGTCACCCCGTCGCGGAGGCGGGCAGCCACGGCCAGGAACCGTCCCCGCGCCGCGGGGTCGGGACGGTAGGGCAGCCAGGCCTCGGCCCGCGGGGGCACGCGGAAGTCCGGCCGCATCACGCCCACGATGGTGGTCGGCCGTCCGTTCACGGTGAGCACGCGGCCGAGCACGCCGGGATCGCCGCCGAAGTACCGTTGCCACAGGGCGTGGCCGAGGACCACGGCGCCGGCGGCGCCCTCTTGCGCGTCCGCCTCCTGGAGGGCGCGGCCGCTGGCGGGCGCGACGCCCAGGGTGTCGAAGAAGCTGGGCGTCACGTAACCGACGTCCAACCGCACGGGGTCTCCCAGCCCGGTGACGTTGGCCACGAACGGCGTGAAGGCCGCCAGCGCCTCGAAGCTCCGGCTGCGCTCGCGCCAGGCGAGGTAGTTCGCGGGGTTGACCACGTTGCGCGCCTGCTTCCGGTCGCGGTGCGTCTCCCAGACCAGCACCAGGCGCTCGGGCGCGCGCAGGGGCAGCGGCCGCAGGAGCGCACCCTGGGCCACGCTGAACACCGAGGTGGTGGCCCCGATGCCGAGCCCGAGGGTGGCGATGGCGATCAGGGCGAAGGCGGGGCGCCGCCGCAGGGCGCGGAACGCGTCGCGGAGGTCCTGGAGCATGGCCGGAAGGACGAGCAAAGGATGCGCCATGCCGGCGGCGCTTGTCCGTCAGTCGCTTAGCGGTGTGCTCTCCCCCCCTCTGGTGTGCGGCCGCGGACGCCGCCATCCCGCAACCGGACACCCTGGGAGCGTGCTAGGATCCGTGGCCGAGGACTTCTGAGCTCTTCCGCCGCCGCCGTCATCGCTCCCGCCGCCTGAAGCGGCGCCGCCCCGCGTGGGGGTGCGCGTCGCCTGGCCCCTGTCCCTTTCCTGCGGAGAAGCGATGATGCCTTTGTCTCTCGAAGATCTCGGCTGGGACTCCCGCTGGGAGACCGCCTTTGACGTCCACGCCGCGGCGGGCCTCGTGCCCGCGCGGGTCACCGTCAGCGGGCGCGGCGTGCACCGCCTGCTGCTGGCCGACGGCGACCGCCTGGGTGAGCCGGCGGGCCGCCTGCGGGAGGAGCCCGTGGCCACCGGCGATTGGACCGCGGTGTCGCTCCGTGAGGGCGACCGCGCCACCCTGCACGCGATCCTGCCCCGGCGGAGCGTGCTCACGCGACGCGCGGCGGGGCCGCGCGCGGTCGAGCAGATGCTGGCCGCCAACATCGACACGCTGTTCCTGGTCATGGGCCTGGACGGCGACTACAACCCGCGCCGGATGGAGCGCGCGCTGGCCCAGGCCTGGGAGAGCGGGGCGGTGCCCGTGGCGATCCTCAACAAGGCGGACGTCTGCGCGGAGGCGGGGGAGCGTGCGGCCGAGGTCGCCGCGCGTTCGCCGGGCGTGGACGTCCACCTTCTCAGCGCGCGCGAGGGCTCGGGCGTGGAGGCGCTGCGGCCCTACCTGGCCCGCGGGCGGACCGTGGCGCTGGTGGGCTCCTCGGGGGTGGGCAAGTCCACCCTTGTGAACCGGCTCCTCGGCGCCGAGCGCATGGCCACGAATGAGGTGCGCGCGGACGACAGCCGCGGCCGGCACACGACGTCGCACCGGGAGCTGTTCGTCCTTCCGGAAGGCGGCTGCCTGATCGACACCCCTGGACTCCGCGAGCTGCAGCTCTGGACGGACGGCGAGGGCCTTGAGCTGGCCTTCGACGACGTCGCCGCCCTGGCCGCTGAATGCCGCTACGCGGACTGCGCGCACCAGGGCGAGCCGGGGTGCGCGGTAGCCGCGGCCGTTCCCGCCGATCGGCTGGCCAGCTTCCACAAGCTGCGCCGTGAGCAGGAGGAGCTGGACGCGCGGCAGGACAAGAGGCTGGCCGGCGCGCGCAAGGCGCGCGCCAAGGCCACGCAGCGCTCGCTCAAGCGGCTCTACCGCGACCGGGGCGGTTCGTGACGGCTCACGGGTGCAGGGCCTCGATCGCCTTGTCGAGCTCGACGAACATGTCGAGCAGGCGCGCCTCTCCGCCGGGTGTGGGGGCGCCTCCGAGGCCGACCACCACGTAGTGAATCTGCTTGCCCGATGGAAGTGTCCGCTTGACTATGGCGCAGTCGTGCGTGCGGCCGTCGTCGCCCCCGCCGCCCTTGTGGAGGACGAGGTCCGGCTGCCGGCCCGCGTCGATGAGCGAGTCTTCCACGCGGCTGCCCAGGCCGCCCAGACTGCGGGCGCCGGTCATCAGGTCGCGCATCTCCTGGTTCACCCCGGGATCGGTCAGTGGTGAGACGAGCCCGTCCTTCGCGAGCTTGGTCAGCAGGTGGGCCACGGCGCGCGCGCTGCCCACGAAGTCGCTCTTGCCCCCGGGGCGGGTGGGCCCGGCCTGCGCCGCGGCCCACCGCGGGCTGAGCAGCCGGGCGCCGCCCGGCCAATCGTTGTTCCTGTAGTCACCGGTCATCCACAAGCCGGTCGTCCCCAGCACGCTGCTGTGGAAGAAGCCGGCAGCGCCCAGCACGCCGTTGAGGTAGGGATAGCTCAGCGGAAAGATGATTCGGCCCGCCGCCTCGTTGTTGGACCAGCGCATCGCCGACTTCAAGCAGTCAAGATACTGGAAATTCCTGGCCCTCAGCTTCGCCATGTCCCTCTTGACCTCGTCGATTTCGGCGATGGTGACAACGGGGCTCCTGGCTTTGAAGTCGACCTGCCCCGTGCTGGAGAACGTGAAGATCTCGGCCAGCTGGGGGAACGTTGGCAGCTTGCCCACATGTGTCGATGGCAGGGGTGGCAACAGCTTGTCGAGCGAGGCTTGCCATTCCTTCTCCAGCCGGCGGATGACGGTCTTCTCCCAGCCGGCCCGCGCGGGGGAGACGGTGCCCGCATCGATCTCCCTCTTGGCCTGGATGCGCACGCGGTCGCGGAGCTCGAAGGCGACGTACAGGGGGTAGATCTTGGCGAGGCTCCCGACATACAGGATCTCCTCGTCGTTGAAGCCCGCGTACGGTGGGTCGTTCGGGTTGTCGGTGAGGTCCACCACCGCCGCGCACATGTCCTTGAATTGGGGGTCGGCGGCGATGGCCGCCATCGCGCTGTTCAACGAACCCACCGAGGTGTCCCGGGAGAAGGCGAACTGGAGTTCCGGGAAGGGGCCGACGACATCGGGCGTGGTGCCGCCCGCGCCGCCCGTCGTGTTGCTGGCGAGCTGGACCTTCAGGGAGCCCTCGGCATCGGTGGCTTCGATGCTGCTGCCGGGCAGGCCCATGGCCGCGCGCACGGCCTCGCCGAGGGTTTGGTCCTTGTGCGGCTTGGTGGTCATCTTCGGGGAGTGGAGCTGGTCGAGGATCTTGACCGCCTGCTTCTGCGCCTCCTCGGAGGGGATGAGGTTCTTGTCCTTCGCCTTCTGGACGGTCGCGAGCTGCTTGTCCGCGGTCTGCGTGGCCTGGGCCTTGTCC
Organism: Vicinamibacteria bacterium; assembly: GCA_036556965.1. Lineage (GTDB taxonomy): Bacteria > Acidobacteriota > Vicinamibacteria > Fen-336 > Fen-336 > DATBIO01. The sequence continues at coordinate 4,108 of DATBIO010000074.1, read as the reverse complement.
GCGCTCTCCGCGAGCTTGAGGGCGGCGGCCTGCTGCCCGAAGGTGGAGGCGAGGGTGGCGGCGGCCTGGAAGCCAGCGGCCGCATTCTGCTGCGTGCCCGCCAGCCCGGCCATGTCGCGGAAGGCGTTCGGATTGGTCACGGCGCCGAGCACGCCGGCCAGGCCCTGGGGCGCGGGCATGCCGGGCGCGTTCTGGAGGTTGATGATGGTGCCAGGAAGGGTCGTGGGCTGCGTGCCCGCGGGCTCCGCGCGCCGCGTGACGAGGAGCTCGGGCGCGATGGTGCCGAGCTCGGGGTCGGGGTCGTTCAGGACCCAGTCGGTATTCCCGAAGTGCTCCTCGAGGGCGGAGCACTCGTCCATGACGGTCTGCGCGTAGAGGCCGTCGGTGGGGAGGCTCAGGAGCAGGGGCGCGCTGGGGGACTGGGTGTCGGCGTAGTAGTTGAACAGCTTCTGGGGGGTGTCGATGTCGCCGATGCCGAGGAAGGACCCGGAGGCCACGCGGAAGACGAGGGAGTTGCCGATGATGGCTATCGGGTCCCTCTCCACCACGGAGGCCACGGAGAGGCCATCGGTGCCGGGGGCGAAGAAGCCGTCGACGAGCATGAAGATGCGGTCGCGGTCGAGGTTCCACCAGATGACCTTGTGGTAGTGCTCGACGTGGTCGTTGAGGTGCTCGATGAGGTTGTAGACGGCGTTCGTCATCTCCGCTCGTACGTCCTGGCGCTCCCAGGAGTCGGGGGCAGAGAAGAACTCGGCGGCGGCACTGTCGACGGCTCCCGTCTCGGGTTGGATGAGGTCCTTCTGGCCCTGGGCGGCGTTGACGGCGCGCTCGAAGAAGTCGGTCTGGTAGGTATAGGTGATGCGGTGCACGTTGGCCACGGATCCCGGAGGAAGGTCGCTGGTGGCCTTGACCTGGAGCTTGGCGAGGACCTCACGGGTGAGCCCCGGGGGAGCGGCCACCGTGAAGTCCACGCGGACGTCACCGTTGAAGCGATAGTTGGACGCCAGCGTGAAGTCCGCTTGCAGGGGGACGCCGCTCGCCTTGAGCTCGAGCGTGTCCACCCACCGTGTGGCGATGGCGGGGGCCTCCTCCTTCTGGAAGACGGCCTCGCGCTGGGCCTCGGCCAGCGCCTTCAAGCGGGTGAACACGGCGAGGGAGGGCCGGCCGAGGAAGGGATGGACCGACGCCCAGGCCGCCGCATCGTAGGAGCCGTCGTCCTTGTCCTTGGGCCGTTCCACGGCGAGACGGATGAAGAGAGAGCCGTTGACGAAGCGAACGTCCTGCTCGGAGCGGCGTCGGGGAGGGACGTCCGATCCGGCGAAGTCGTGAAGGACGTCCTTGAGGTACTTGATGGCGTCGGCGTAGCGGTTGTCGCGCAGCCCGCGCTGGATGAGCTCCCGCCACCGGTACGCGCGGGCCAGGGTGAAAGGGGTGATGGCGAAGGGGACGAAGAGGCACTCGCGCACGCCGCCCACCCCCGTCTCCACCTTGAGATGGCGGAGGATCTGGTAGTAGATGACGGTGAGGGCGTGGCCGTAGTTGACGTTGCGCACGACCTCCGTGGTCCCGGTGACGGTCTCCTCCTGCGTCACCTCGGTGACGACGGTGCTCTCCAGGCGGCGCAGGGCGTCGCCGTAGCGCCGGACGGCGTCGCGCAGGCGCTGCTCCTCGGAGGCCGTGGTCTGGCGTCCGCCCTCGGAGGAGGACTCGCTCTTGGCCTTGGAGCCGCCGCCGCCCCCGCCGATGACGAAGCCGCCGGTGGCGAAGCCGAAGCCGCCCGCCCCCGCGACGGTGGAGGAGCTGGAGGAGCCGCGGGCCCACTCGGAGAGGTTCGCCTGCACGGAGTCCTGGTAGTCGCGCTCCTGGGTGAGGCTGTCGGCGACGCGGTCGGTGAGCTGGGTGACCTCCGTGCGGCGCGCCGTCTCCCGCCGCTCCCATTCGATCTTCTGGATGCGCTTGGTCTGGCGCGGGGCCAGGGTCAGGGTCTTGGCCACCGTGCCCAGCGAGTAGCCGTTGGAGCGCCAGCGCATACGCAGCTCCAGGATGTGGCCGCGGGCCACCGTGGTGGCCTGGTAGCGGCTCGAGTCTCCCTCCCACTGCACGGGGTGCGCGGCGTCCATGGCGGTGCGGCCGCGAGGATGGCGGTTGAGCATGTCGAGGTAGGCCCCGGGCAGCGTGTGGCGCACGAGGGTCGCCCGCGACAGCACGCTGGCCGCGGCGGGCGCCGCCGTCACTGCCGCTCCCGCGAGGCCGGACAGCCCCGTCGCGCTGGTGGAGAAGATGGTGGGCGTACCGCTGGGCACGCGGTCGAAGGTCAGGACGGGCAGGGGGTCCGCCACCACCGTGGCCTGCGCGCTGATCACGGGCTGCTCCGCACGGAGGATCACGGAGAAGCTCCGCTCCCCTAGCACCCGCTCCGGGTTCTTGAAGGGCTTGCAGAACTCCCCGGGGTCCTCGGTGTAGATCTGGGGATTGCCGACCACCTCTCCTTCCGTGACGTCCTTGGGAACGCCCGGTGGGACCTCCTCCACCGCGCCCCCCGCGAAGGGCGGAAGCGCCACCGCCATCAATGCGGGACGCGCCGACGACAGGTCGTCGAGCACCACCCCGAGGGCCGAGCGCGGTCCCGTCAGCCACCACATCCACGCCTGACCCGCGCCCGCCTCCACCGCAAACGTGAAGCGGCCGTCCACCGCCAGCCGCACTGGCGTCCAGGGGAGACCCTGCAGGGCCAAGGGAAGGGCGACCGTCCATTCGACGGCGGTCGTCCGCGGCGCGTCGACATGGAAGAGCTGGTCCAGGCCGAACGTCGCCCACGCTCCGCCGTCCAGGGCGATGGGAGCTACCTGCAGCCTGCACGCGGGGAACGGCACGCGCGCTTCGCCCACGGGCACGAAGAGGGCGCGGCGGTCGATGGTGGGCGCCGGCGGTGCCGGCTGCGGGATGCCGGTCAGGACGAGGCCCACCTCCTCCGCGCTCAGCGCGACGTCCAGGGCGGCGCCGTCGCTGGTGGACAGGCTGCGCGTGAAGCGGACGGCGCCGCTGGGGGCGAGGAAGCGCAGCTCGACCGCGGAGGCGGGCGCCACGTCCGCGAGGTCCAGGACGGCGCGCAGGCTGATATCGAGCGCCGCGCGCACCGTTTCGGCGGCGGCAGTGGTGGTGGGCGTCCCACCCTGGGAGCCCGCGACGGTCCGCGTGTACGCCGCCTCCACCAGGAATCCGCCGGGGTTGCTCGCGACCTGCACGCCGGGAGCCGGCGCGATCGACACCTTGAGCACGCTCATCTCGCCTCCGAAGGCGGACCGCGGGCGGGAAGGGGGACTGCGAATCGCTCCGCGGAGCCGGCTCCGCGCGCCGCGGACCCGGCCCTCACTGGTCTCGCTTTGGAGTGATGTGCGGGCGGGGGCCGAAACGTGTCGCTACGACGATCCGAAATCCGTGCCCGCGTGGGCGAGGGCCACTGGGTGCGCGGCCACGCTCAGCGCCACTCCCCTTGCAGCACGAAGCCGGCCCAGTAGAAGGGCGCCGACCACCGCCGCGTCTGCGACATCTCGAGCTGCGCCACGCGCAGGGCGTCCGCGGGGCGCCGCCCGTCCTTGAGCATCGCGCGGTAGAACCGCTTCATCAGCGCGGCCGTGGACTCGTCGTCCACCTGCCAGAGGCTCGCCACCACGCGGCGCGCCCCCGCGTAGATGAAGCCGCGCGTGAGGCCGACCAGGCCCTCGCCCCGGATCTCGCGGCCCAGGGCGGTCTGGCAGGCGCTGAGGACCACGAGCTCCGCGGGAAGCCGCAGGTTGTAGACCTCCTGCATGCGCAGGAACCCGTCGCGCGGCCGGCCCCGGTCGTCGACCAGCGAGAGCACGAGGCCGGAGAGGTCGGGGTGCTCGCTGTCGAGCAGGCCGTGGGTTGCGAAGTGCACCACGCGGCGGTCGGACAGCGCGCCCTCCGCCACCAGCGCCCGGTTGGCCGCGAAGTCGACGGCCTTGAGGAGGGCGGAGGGCGGCACCAGCCGGGCGATGGCCTCTGCCTCGCCCCGCGAGAAGGGGAGCCGCACGAAGCGGTCGCCGCCCAGGCGCTCCATGGCCCGCGTCAGCCCGAGGGGCACCGG
>DATBIO010000073.1:0-9230 GCA_036556965.1 Vicinamibacteria bacterium | reverse complement strand
TCGTCGACCCCGAGTTCGCGAAGGACCAGCTCCGCCACCTGCTCTTCGAGCAGTTCCAGCACCCCTCCGGCCAGATCCCCGCCTACGAGTGGGAGTTCTCCGATCTCAACCCGCCCGTGCACGCCTGGGCGGTCTGGCGCGTCTACAACATGGACCGCGTGCGCGCGGGCCGGGCGGACCGCGTGTTCCTGGAGAAGTGCTTCCACAAGCTGCTCATGAACTTCGCCTGGTGGGTGAACAAGGTGGACAGCGAGGGGAACAACGTCTTCGAAGGCGGCTTCCTCGGCCTGGACAACATCGCGGTCTTCGACCGCAGCGAGCGCCTGCCTGCGGGGGTGACCCTCGAGCAGTCCGACGCCACGGGCTGGATGGGGATGTTCTGCCTCAACCTGATGCGCATCGCCCTGGAGCTGGCCCGCCAGAACCACGCCTACGAGGGCCTGGCCACCAAGTTCTTCCAGCACTACATCTACGTGGCGGCGGCCATGAAGAAGATGGGCGGACGCGCCTACCAGCTGTGGGACGAGCAGGACGGCTTCTTCTACGACGTCCTGCGCCGCCCCGACGGCAGCTTCGCCAAGCTCCGGCTGCGCTCCATGGTCGGGCTCATCCCCCTCTACGCCGTGGAGCGCCTGGAGGAGCGGTGGATCACGCCCTTCAAGGAGTTCCACTCCGCCTTCCACTGGTTCCTGCGCAACAAGGCGCACGTGGTGCAGGGCGTCTGCCACCCCGTGAACCGCGAGGACCAGCGCGTGCACGTCTGCGCCATCGTGGACGAGGAGCAGATGAAGGCCCTGCTCCGGCGCGTGCTCGACCCCGAGGAGTTCCTCTCCCCGTTCGGCCTGCGCAGCCTCTCGCGCCGCCACGCGGAGGAGCCCTTCCAGTGGGAGGGCCGCGAGGTCCGCTACGAGCCGGCGGAGGCGGACGAGAAGCTCAAGGGCGGCAACTCCAACTGGCGGGGTCCGGTGTGGTTCCCCACCTCCTTCCTCATGATCGAGTCGCTGCGCAAGCTGGGCGCCGCCTACGGGCCCACCCTGCGCGTGCCCGCGCAGGGCGCGGGCGGGCCCGAGCGCCCGCTGTGGGACGTGGCCGAGGACATGGCCAACCGCCTCATCGGGCTCTTCACGCGGGACGCCGGGGGCCGGCGGGCCGTCTTCGGCCGGGCGCGGAAGTTCCAGGAGGACCCGCACTGGCGCGACTGCCTGCTCTTCCACGAGTACTTCAACGCGGAGACGGGCGAGGGCCTGGGCGCCTCCCACCAGACGGGCTGGACGGCGCTGGTGGCCAACCTGATCGACGAGTGGCGAAGGCCGCCCCAGCCGAGCTCGCGGTAGCGGTGGGTCCCGGGGCCGCTGTGGTATAAACCGCGCGGGAGCGGCCCATTCGCGCGACCTTTTCATGAACTTGCGGCCGCTGTGGCTCCTCCTGCTGGGCGCGTCCTGGCCGGGAACGGGCCTGGCCCAGACGAACGACCGGCTCTTCCAGGACGAGAGCGGCTTCGGCCCCTCGAACCTGATCCAGGGGTCGGGCGCGCGCGCCTGGGGCATGGGCGGGGCCTTCCTGGCCCGCGCCGACGACGGCACCGCCATCTCCTGGAACCCCGCGGGGCTCAGCTACCTCCGCCGGCCGGAAGTGTCGCTGGTGGGCGTCTGGAGCAGCGACGACTCGGTGGAGGACCGCAACGTGGAGGTGGCGGGGGCCACCCTGCGCGTGCGCGAGACCGACCTGGCCCGCGGCCAGTGGCCCGACTTCGCGGCGGTGGCCCTGCCCTTCGAGCTCGGCGGGCTCACGGGCTCCGTGCAGGTCAGCTTCCAGCGGCTGCTGTCGTTCACCCAGGACCGCACCATCGAGCGCGCGCGGGCGCGCGACATCCGCATCGAGATCGACTCCAGCGGGGGGTTCGACGCCGTCTCCCTGGGGGCGGGGGTCCACCTCGGCCGCGGCGTGCGCCTGGGCGCGTCGCTGAACCGCTGGGTGGACGGGCACGCCCAGCGCCTGGTGCGCTTCGTGGAGCGACGTGGCGAGCAGACCCTGGACTTCGGCATCTCGGGCTGGAACGTCAACCTGGGCGTGATCGTGAGCCCCACGGAGAGCCTCAACATCGGCGCCGTGCTCAAGACGCCCTTCGACGCGAGCGTGGCCATGCAGCGCTACCGCGTGGACCGCTTCAGCACCGGGGACGACGAGAGCACGGACATCGTCAGCCTGAACAGCTGGCGCAGCGACGCGGTGGTGGTGGAGATGCCGGGGGCCCTGGGTTTGGGCGTCTCCTGGCGGCCGCGCAGCACGCTCACCCTGTCCGCGGACTACACGCGCACCAACTGGTCGGAGGGCCGCATCCTGAACTTCTTCACCCTCGCTCCCTCGCCCCCCGAAGGACCGCCCCCCCGCCCGCCGGAGTCGGGGGACACCTACCCCGTGCTCCCGTATCCCTCGCTGCAGGGCGAGCAGGCGGACACCGTGCAGTTCCGGGGCGGGGCCGAGTACGTGTTCCGCACCGGGGGCCTCCTCCTCCCCGTGCGCGTGGGCGCCTTCACGGACCGCCAGCACTTCCGGCCGGGGGAGGACGACGTCCGCCGCGAGGCGCCCGTCTTCTACGGCTTCACCGCCGGCACGGGCGTGATCGTGGGACCCCTCCTCTTCGACGTGGCCTACGTGTACGAGAAGGGGGACTACGGGGACCCCCAGGGCGACTCCACCCGCGTGCGCGACGAGCGCGTCTTCGCCTCCGTCATCTTCCGCAGCGGGGGCCAGCCGTGAGGCGCGCCCTGGCCGGCCTCGGGCTGGCCGTGGGCGTGGGCTGCGGAGGCGGGGCGGCCGCGCCGACCGCACCCGACCTGCCCCGTCCCAGCCCCACCGCCTCGCCGCGGCCCCTCCCCAACATCGTGCTCATCCTGGCCGACGACCTCGACGCCGCCGCCACCTTGCACATGCCCCACCTGCGCGCCCACCTCCAGGACCAGGGCATGACCTTCACCGAGAGCTTCACGACCACCCCGCTGTGCGGCCCCTCGCGCGCCACCCTGCTGAGCGGCCAGTACGGGCACAACCACGGCATCGAGAACAACCTCCCGCCGGAGGGCGGCTTCCAGAAGTGGATGGCGACGGGCAAGGAGTCCTCCACGGTGGCCACCTGGCTGCGCGAGGCGGGCTACCGCACGGCGCTGGTGGGCAAGTACGTGAACCGGTACCCCGAGGGGGCCGAGCCCACGTACGTGCCGGCGGGCTGGGACGACTGGTACGCGATGTTCTCCGACCGCGGCTCCGACGCCTACTACTACTACTCGCTGAACGAGAACGGCACCGTGAGCGGTTTCGCGGGCGCGCCCTCCGACTACATCACCGACGTCATCTCCGACAAGGCGGTGGAGTTCCTGCGCAAGGCGGAGGCCCGCGACGCGCAGCCGTTCTTCGTGCACATCTCGCCCAACGCGCCCCATCGCCCCGCGGAGGTGGCCCCCCGCCACCAGGGCTCCTTCGGGAGCCTGGTGGCCCCCCGCGTTCCCTCCTTCAACGAGGAGGACCTGCGCGACAAGCCGCGGTGGTACTCCGGCCAGCCGATCCTCGGCGACCGCGAGGTCGAGCGCACCGACCGCCTCTACCGAGACCGGCTGGGCACCCTCCTGGCCGTGGACGAGATGATCGACCGCCTGATGCGCGAGCTGGGCGCCCTGGGCGAGCTGGACAACACCTACGTGTTCTTCACCTCCGACAACGGCTTCCTCCTGGGCCAGCACCGCTTCCCCCACGGCAAGGACGCCCCCTACGAGGAGTCCATCCGCGTCCCCCTCATCGTGCGCGGGCCCGACGTGCCGCAGAACCGCCGCCACGACGCGCTGGTGGCCAACATCGACCTCGCGCCGACCTTCGTGGAGCTGGGGCGGGGACGCGTGCCCGACACGGTGGACGGGCGGTCGCTGGTGCCGCTGCTGGGCGGGGCCACCCCCGCCGGATGGCGCGAGGACCTCCTCATCGAGCACTGGACCGACTCCGATTCCGGGCTGCCCGACTGGTTCGGGGTGCGGACGCGCACCACCGTCTACGTGGAGTACCCGGCCACGCGCGAGATCGAGCTCTACGACCTGCGCAACGACCCCTACCAGATGGAGAGCCAGCACCTGGCGGCGGACGCCGCCACCCTGCAGCGCCTGTCCGCCCGCGTGGCCGCGCTCGCGGGCTGCCGCGGGGCGGCCTGCCGCCAGTAGGGGAGACGGCCTGGCCTAGCCGGAGCCGCGGACGACCAGGCGCACCACGTTGCCGCGCTCGTTGTAGTGGACCTCGTCCACCAGGCGGCGCATGAGGAACACCCCGCGTCCGCCCGGGGTCAGCAGCCGCTCCGGCTCCGTGGGGTCGGACACGCGCGTGGCGTCGAAGCCGTCGCCCTCGTCGGCCACCTCGATCTCCACCGTCCGGCCGTCCACGCGTATGGACACCGCCACCAGGACCTCGTCCCGCAGGCGGTTCCCGTGCACGGCGGCGTTGCTCAGCGCCTCGGCCAGGGCCACCGCCAGGTTGTCCTGCTGCTCCTGGCTCAGCCCCGCGGCGGAGGCCAGGCGGAGCACGCGCTCCACGGCCGGGGCCACCTCGGCCCGCCGGCTGCGCATGCGGAACCGCTTCACCCGCGCGCGTCGGGGAGGTGGAGGATCTGGCTGGCCGGATCCGGCGCGGCGCGAGGGCAAGGCGCGGGGATTGTAAGACACCTTGGCCGGCACGCCGCCGTGCGGCCTAGCCCACGTGGATGCGGGGGCGCTCCAACGGGTTGCGGATGGCCTTGCGCAGCACCTCGCGCGTCACGGGCGCGGTGTCCCCCTCTCCCAGGAACAGGTACTTCAGCACGTAGGTGATGGGGTTCCCCTCCGTCCACCCGAAATAGGCGTGGGGGAGCTGGCCCGTGCTGTCGCGCAGGTGAAGGAGCAGGGCGGCGATGGCGTTGGGGATGGCGGGGCTGGTGCAGCGCAGGATGTGGTGGCGGCCCACCTGCGCGGCGCGCACGTAGAGGCTCTCGCGGAAGTCGGAGGCGTCGCCCTGGCTGACCTCGAGGAAGACGAGGGGCTCGCCGTTGTCCAGGCTGTGGTCGTCGCGGGCCTGCTGCTCCTTCTTGTCGTACTCCTGCGTCGTCCGCTTGTCGGGGCGGTGGGCGATGATGCGCACCGCCTCCGGGGCCAGCCGGTCCACCACCTGCTGCGCGGCCGCGGAGAACTGCACGGAGGTGACGCGGAGCTCCGTGGAGCGGATGGCGCGCGAGAAGAGCGAGCTGCCGATGATGGCCAGGATGAAGAAGGAGGCGATCTTGATGCCCTCGGGCCGCTCCAGGATGTTGAGGGTGAGGGTGTAGCCGAAGATCAGCGTCATCAGGCCGTAGAGCCAGTACTGGGGCCGTCCCTTGAAGGCGAGGGTCACCGCGACGGAGGCCGAGGTCATGAGGAACAGGACGCCCGTCGCGTACGCGCCGCCCTGGGCGTCCACGTCGGCCTGGAAGATGATGGTCACCACGAAGCCCAGCACGGTGAAGACCATCACCAGCGGCCGGCTGGCCCGCGCCCACTCCGGGGCCATGCCGTAGGGGGGCAGGTAGCGCGGCACCAGGTTGAGCAGGCCGGCCATGGCCGAGGCCCCCGCGAACCACAGGATCACGATTGTGGTGACGTCGTAGATGGTGCCGAAGACGTGGCCCAGGTAGTGGTGGGCGAGGTAGGCCAGGGCGCGGCCGTTGGCCTCGCCGCCGTCCTGGAAGGCCTCCGCCGGGATGAGCAGGGTGGTCACCACGCTGCTCGAGACCAGGAAGACGCTCATGATCGCGGCGGCGGTCAGGAGCAGGCGCTGCGCGGCGCGGATGCGGCCGGCGGGCAGGGCCGGCTTGTCGTCGGGCTTGCCCGCGACCAGCGGCATCACCGCCACGCCCGTCTCGAACCCGCTGAGCCCGAGGGCCAGCTTCGGGAAGAGGAGCACGGCGGCCGCCGCCATGCCCAGGGGCGACGCGTGCAGCGTGAAGAGCTTGTCGCGCCAGGCGGTGAGCTGCCACGGCTCCTGCGAGAGGTGCCAGAAGGAGACGGCGAGGACGACGGCGTTGAGGGTGAGGTACACGGCCACGATGGACACCGCCAGCCCGATGGCCTCGTGGAAGCCCCTCAGGAACACGACGCCGAGGACGGCCACCAGCAGGATGGTGATGAGCACCGGACGGTGGAGGGCGTGCGGCACCAGCGGGTTCTCTACGATGTGCGCGGTGGCGTCGGCGGCGGAGAGGGTGATGGTGATGATGAAGTCGGTCAGGGCGAAGCCGAGCAGGATGAGCACGAAGACCTTGCCCCGCCAGCGCGGCAGCAGCTCCTCGAGCATGGCGATGCTGCCCTGGCCGTGCGGGCTGTGGGCCGCCACCTGGCGGTAGACGGGCAGGGCCACGAATAGCGTGACCGCGACCAGGATCATGGTGGCGATGGGGGAGAGGGCGCCCGCGGCGAGGAAGGCGATGCCGGGCTGATAGCCCAGGGTCGAGAAGTAGTCCACGCCCGTCAGGCACATCACCTTCCACCACGGGTACGTGTGGTGATGGGCGGGCAGCTCGTGGCCCTCGGGGCTGGTGGTGAGGCCGGCCAGGAGCCAGCGTGCGAAGCCGCGGCGCGGAGCGGGCACCGGCTTGAGGGTCAGCGGGGGCGCGGACGGCTGGGGAAGCTCGGCGGGGTCTGGGTCCAGCTCCGGGTCCTCGGTGCCGGGGTCGCGCTCGGGGTCCATGGGTGTCTCTCCGCGCTCCCCCGCGGCGCGGCGACCGCCGACGGCGCCGGGAGCGCCGTGGATCATACGAGAAGATCAGGGGCGCGGGCCACGGCGGGCGGGCGCCCGCCCGCAGGCGGCCTAGACTCCGCGCGCCTCGTCGCCGTCCGGGAAGTCGGTGACGCTGGCCACGTAGCGCAGCAGGCGCAAGGCAACGTCCGCCTCGGTGCTGCACAGGCACTCCGCGAGCCGGGCCTTGCTGATCAGCTCCTTGCGGTACGCGCGCATGGCCAGGAAGACGTACCGTTCGGGCAGCAGCTCCCAGTGCGCCTGGTCGGGCAGCTCCTGCTGGGCGGCCAGGGCGCCTTTGGGCGAGGCCTCGGTGGCCTGGCGCACCGCCTCGTCGATGCGCCGCAGGGTGGCCGGCGAGGCCAGCTTCAGCCCCTCCAGGCGGAGGCGAAGCGCCTTGAGGGTGACCCCGAAGGTCCGCGCCAGGAACAGGATGGCCACCTCGCTCACCTCGCCCGCCTCGCTGTGCACGGCCCCGAAGCGCTCGCGCAGGCCGCGCGCGGGCATGAGGAGGGCGGCGGCGAAGGCGTGCGCGAACAGCTCGACCTGCGAGCGCCGCCGCGTCTCCGGCAGGTCCACCATCGACTCGTCGCGCGCGGCGAGCAGGTGGCCCAGGGCCCGCGCCAGCGTGAAGCGCATGCGCGGCACGCCCCGCTCCGTGATCATCACCGATCCGCTGATGGCGGGGTGGTGGAACGCGGCCGCGCCCAGGCGGCCCCGCTGGGCGAGCACGTACACGCGGAGGGCGAAGCTCTCCTCCAGGCGCACGCGCAGGTCGCGGATGGGGCCCTCCAGGCCGAGGTCGAGGTGCGCGCGCACGGTGGCGGCGAGCTGCTCCGCCTCCGGCACCGAGAACAGCCGCGGCACGGGCAGCTCCGGCATGGCCACCCGCGGCAGGCCGTTCACCTCCTCGAGCTCCAGGTAGTTGCGGCACAGGGTCTCGAAGTTCATCAGCAGGAGCTTCTCGGCGGACGGCTCCGCGGGCCCCTTGGGACGGCCGGGGCGACGGGGGGGGCCGGAGACCGCGCCGTCGATCCTCTCCGCCATGAGGCGGAAGTGCGGGCGGAAGTCGGCCTTTCCCCACACGCCCAGGCCGAGGAAGTAGTCGAGGGGGCGGCTCAGGACCTCGGCGTACCTGTAGAGCTCGGTCACGGACACGGGGCGCCGGCCCTGTTCGATCGCCACCTGCGTGGTACGGGCGAGGCCCAGCTTGTCGGCCACCACCGCCTGCGTCAGGCCGAGGAACTCGCGTGCCTTGGCGATGCGCTGGCCGACCGCCTCACTGGATTCCAAGTCGTACCTGCCGGGTCCGATTCTAGGGATGGTGGCTAGATTGTGTCAACGTGTCGGCCCAGATGCGCTCGTTCGATATAGTTGTTCGTTATACAGTTGTCTGGTGAGAGCCCCGGCGGCTCGGGGCCTGCGACGCCGGTAGATGGTCCCCCGACCGTCAGATCATGTCAGGTATGACGGAGACGCTGGGGACCCGGAGTCAGCAATATCGACAGGGCTTATGATGGGCCGACCATGGCCCTCGACACCGGCTCTCTCGTCCTGCTCGGCATCATCGCCCTTCTGGCCCTCGTGCAGGGACTCTGCCTCGTCGGCCTCGGCCGCGAGGTGGTCAAGACCGCCCACCGCGTGACGGACCTCGGCGAGCGCCTCGTGGCCGGGGCCAGGCCCACGCTCGAGGAGTTGAACCGCGCCTCGCAGCACCTGGCCGCGTCCTCGTCGGTGCTCGCGCGGGAGGGGGAGCGCCTCAGTGCCCAGCTGGAGGACGCGGTGGCCCGCGTGGAGCGGGCGCAGGCGGCCGTTCACGACGCGCTGGTACCCTCCGCCACCCGCGTGGCCAGCGTCTTCGCCGCCGCGCGCCTCGTGCGCGCGGGCCTGCGCCTCTACCGCTTCTTCAAGTAGCCGCGGGCGCTACCAGCCGCGCGGGCTGGGATCCCAGCTCATGGTGCGCGTGAACTCGCTCCGCTCACGCGAGAACACGCGGCGCATGGGGCGGACGTAGCCGCCGTCGAATCCCATCTGCTCGAGGTCGGCACCGGCCTCGCCGCAGTCCGCGCAACGGAATCCGCCGAGGGGGTGTCGAACCGGGTTGTGGCGGCGGCGCAAGAGACAGCGGAACCAGGAGAGCATGACCGACTCCTTGGACAGGGCCCCGACTTCTGGAGCGCTGGCGGGAACCTGCAACCGTCGTACCACGCGGCGTGTGCTGTGCGGGAGTGCGGAAAAAAGTACACGCCCAGACGGAAAGGTGGACCCGTGCGGACGGCCTGCCCCAATCGGCTGAATGACTTGACGGTCTGAAGCGCCAGGCACGCCGGTTGCTTCAGGGGGTGCGCGGCCTACGCGGTGTCGAGCCGAGAGGGGAGAAAGCCAAATGGCGCAGAACCTGGATCGTAAGCGTTACGACGTCCTGAACGCGATGCTCAAGGAGAGGCAGA
>DATBIO010000072.1:0-12028 GCA_036556965.1 Vicinamibacteria bacterium | reverse complement strand
TGAACAGGTCGGAGGGCGCCCGCAGGCGCGCTCCCGCCGGACTGGCCTCCGTTCGCGGGGGTACTAGAGCCGCCAGCCCCCCGCCACCGCGAGCACCTGGCCGGTGAGGAAGTCCGCCGCCGGGGAGCAGAAGAAGAGGATGGAGCGCACGACGTCGTCCACCGAGCCCGCGCGCCCGACGGGCACGCGCACGCCGCCCAGGTCGTGGCCCGTCGCCCCGTCGCCGAGCACGCCCGGGCACACCACGTTCACGGTGATGCCGCAGCGGGCCTCCTCGAGGGCGAGCGCCTTGGAGAAGGCCACCACCGCCGCCTTGGCCGCGGAGTAGCCGGCCATGGTGGGCGGGGCCAGCGTGCGCTCCGCCCCCACCGCGCCGATGTTGATGATGCGGCCCCAGTGGCGCTGCCGCATGGCGGGCAGGGCCAGCCGGCACATGTGGTACACGGCGTCGAGGTTGGAGGCCATCATGGCCCGCCATTCCCCCGGCTCCACGTCGGCCACCGGCTTCCAGGCGAAGACGCCGACGGTGTTCACGAGCACGTCGAGGCGGCCGAAGGCGGCGATGGTGCGCTCCACCAGCTCCTGCGCCTGGACGTAGTCGGTGACGTCGGCGCGGCAGGCCAGGGCCTCGCCCCCGGAGCGCCGCACCTCGTCCGCCACCGCCTGCGCCGCCTTGCCGTCCTGGCGGCAGTTGACCATCACCTTGGCGCTGCGCAGCCCGGCCGCCCGCGCCACCGCCGCCCCCAGCCCGCGCCCGCTGCCGGTGACGAGCACGGCGCGGCCCTCCAGGGCCTCGCCGGGCACGGGGCGGGCATCGGGGGTGGCGCTCATCGCCCGGTGACGCGCGCCATCTCGGTGGTGGTGGTCACCCCGCGGAACACCTTCTCGAGGGCGGACTCGCGCAGCGTGCGCATCCCCTCCTCCCGCGCCGCCTTGAAGATGTCGGGGGAGCCGGCCTGGGCCGTGATGAGGGCGCGGATGCGCGAGCTGACGGGCAGGACCTCGAAGATGCCGATGCGCCCGCTGTACCCGGTCTCGCGGCAGTGCAGGCAGCCGCGGCCCCGCTTGAAGCGGTAGGGGGCGAGCTTCTCGGGGGACATGCGCAGCAGGGCCGCCTCCTCCGCGGTGGGCGCGTACTCCTCGATGCAGTGCGTGCAGTTCTCGCGCACCAGGCGCTGGGCGAGGATGCCGATGAGGGTGGAGGTGATGAGGAAGTGGGGGATGCCCAGGTCGAGGAGGCGGGTGACGGAGGACGGGGCGTCGTTGGTGTGCAGGGTGGAGAGCACGAGGTGCCCGGTGAGGGCGGCCTGCACCGCATGCTCCGCCGTCTCCGTGTCCCGGATCTCGCCCACCATCACGATGTCGGGGTCCTGCCGCAGGACCGTGCGCAGGGCGGAGGCGAAGGTGAGGTCGATCTGGGGACGGACCGCCACCTGGTTGAAGTCCTCGAAGACCATCTCGATGGGGTCCTCGATGGTGACGATGTTGACGTCGGGCTTGGAGAGGTACTTGAGCACCGAGTAGAGGGTGGTGGTCTTGCCGCTGCCCGTGGGCCCGGTGACGAGGATGATGCCGGTGGGACGCGCGATGAACTCGTAGAACTTCGGCAGGTCGCGCGTGCTCAGGCCGAGCTGGTCGAGCCCCTTGAGAAGGATGTCGGGATCGAAGATGCGCAGCACGGCCTTCTCCCCGAAGGCGGTGGGCATGGTGCTGACGCGCAGCTCCACCTCGCGCTTGCCGTGCTCGCGCTTGATGCGGCCGTCCTGGGGGCGCCGCTTCTCCGCGAGGTTGGCCCCGGAGAGCAGCTTGATGCGGCTGAGCACGGCCTGGTAGACGATCTTGGGGATCAGGTGGACGTCGTGCAGGATGCCGTCGATGCGCAGCCGCACCAGGGTCAGCTCGCGCTTGGGCTCGAAGTGGATGTCGCTGGCCCGCTGCTCGAAGGCGTAGCCCAGGATGTGGTCCAGGGCCTTGACCACGGGGGCGGCGGCGGGGTCCAGCTCCTTGGCCTCCCCGGAGAGGAACTCCTGGTTGCCCAGGTCCACGGCCATGATGCGGCTGCTGGTGAGCTGCTTCTCCGCCGTCTGCAGCGAGGTCTTCAGGTCGTAGAAGCCGCGGTTCACCGTCTCCACGTCGCTGCGCGTGGCCACCACGCGCTGCACGCCCAGGCCGGTGACGCGCTTGATGTCCTCCTCGGGGAAGGGGGCGAAGGGGTCGTGCACGGCCACCGTGATGGTGTCGGCGGTCTTGGAGATGGCCACCAGGCCGTTCTTGCGCGCGAAGGGGCCGGAGAGGCCCTTGGTCACCACGTCGAGGTCGAGGTCGAGGGGGTTGATCTTCACGTAGGGGAGGCCGGCCTCGCCGGCCAGGGCCTGCGCCACCTGCACCTCGTTGGCCAGGCCGAGCTGGATCACCGCCTGCTCGATGGGGAGGGTGTTGACCTTGGCCATGCGGCGCACGCGCTCCGCCTGCTCCGCGTTCAGCACCTTGTGCCGGACCAGGATGGGCAGGAGGTCGGGCGACTCGGGGGGTGCGGCGACGGCACCGGCGCGCCCGCGGGGCGGCGTTCCCATGCGACCTCCGGCTGCGATTATCGGCAGGCCGTGCGCGCAGCGCAACGCGACGTCCCCGCCGTGGGCGCGGCCGCCGGCGGATCGTTGACCCTCGCGCGAGGCGCGTGCTAGCGTGCCCCGGTTCCACGCATGAAGACCATCAGCCTCATCGGCGTGCCCCTGGACCTCGGCGCCGGGCGGCGCGGGGTGGACATGGGGCCCTCCGCCTTCCGCCTGGCCGACATCCACCAGCGCGTGCGCGACCTCGGCTACGAGGTGCGCGACGAGGGCGACGTGGCCGTGTCCATCCGGGAGACGCGCGACCCGGGCGACCCGCGCCTGAAGTTCCTGGCCGAGATCCGCGCCACCTGCGAGTCGCTGCGGGACACCGTGGGCGGCGTGCTCGAGCGCGGCGACATGCCGGTGGTCCTGGGGGGAGACCACTCCATCGCCATGGGCACCATCGCGGGGGTGAGCCGCCACCACCGCCGGCGCGGCGCGCGCGTCGGCCTCATCTGGTTCGACGCCCACGGCGACATGAACACGCCGGAGACCTCGCCCAGCGGCAACATCCACGGGATGCCCCTGGCCGTGGCCCTGGGCCTGGGCGAGGCCAGCCTGGTGGACCTGGCGGGCGAGCGGCCCATGGTGGACGCCTCCCGCGCCTCGGTGGTGGGCCTGCGCGACGTGGACCCCCCGGAGCGCGGCAACCTGCGCGAGTCGGGGATCGGCGCCTTCACCATGCGCGACATCGACGAGCGTGGCATGCGCGCGGTGATGGAGGAGTCGATCAAGCGGGCCACCAACGGGACGGCCGGCGTGCACGTGAGCTTCGACATCGACGGCGTGGACCCCGACTACGCCCCCGGGGTGGGCACGCCGTCCCCGGGGGGGATGAACTACCGCGAGGCCCACCTGGCCATGGAGATGCTGGCCGACACGGGCAAGGTCGTCTCCGCCGAGTTCGTCGAGGTGAACCCCATCCTCGACAACCGCAACGGCACCGCGCGCCTCGGCGTCGAGCTGCTCGCCTCCCTGCTCGGCAAGAAGATTCTCTAGCTCTCGGGCTGGAGGGCGCGCCGCGCCTCCGCCGCGACCTCGGAGCGCGGGTTGGCCTCCAGGGACGCCTGGAAGTGGCGGGCCGCCGCCGCGGCGTCGCCCGCGGCCGCGGCCATGACGCCGGCGCGGTAGAGCATGCACGCGTCGCGGATGCCGACGGACAGCGCGGCCTCGATCTCGGCGCGGGCGTCGGACACGAGGCCGCTGGCGAAGAGCGCGCGGGCCAGGGCCTCGCGCGTGAAGACGTCGGAGCGGCGCGCCCGCTCCGCGCGGCCCAGGCGCAGGGCCTCCTCCGGGCGGCGGGCGCGGTCCACGTAATAGGCGACGAGCTCGCGGTTGGCGTTGTCCCAGCCGTCGCTCTCCGCGCGGGCGGCGCGCTCGAAGCCGTCGAAGGCGGCTTCCGCCTCCGCCGCGCGCCCGGCCCGGGCCAGCGCTTCCCCCAGCTCGTAGAGGTTCTCGGGGTGCGGCGCCGCCTCGTAGCGGGCGCGCAGGAGCGCCGCCGCCTCCGCGTGCCTCCCCTGGGCGGAGCGCACGCGGGCCTGCTGGGCGAGCGCGTAGTGGTAGCGCGGGAACAGCTCCAGGGCGCGCGCCAGCAGCGCGTCCGCGGTCTCCAGGCGCCCCACGGCCAGGTGGAGATGGGCGATCTGGGTGAGGATCCAGGCGCGGTCCTCGGTCTCCTCCAGGGGCGCGCGGTCGAAGGCCTGGGCCATGAAGTCCAGGGCCCCCTCCACGTCCCCGAACAGCTCGCGCAGGTAGGCGCCGCGCGTGAGGGCGGGGACGTTGCCGGGCCGCAGGTTGAGCATCCACTGCACCGCCTTCTCCGCCTCCGCGTACTGGCCCAGCTCGGCGTGGGCGTCGGCCAGCAGGCCGTAGGTGAGGAGGTCGTCCGGCACCTCCCTGTTCAGGGCGCGGGCCTCCTCCAGGGCGCGGGCGAACTCGTGGCGGCCGAGGAGCACCCACGCGCGCGTGCGCCGGGCCGCGAAGTCTCCCGGGGCCAGGCGCAGGGCGGTGGCCAGCGCCTCTTCCGCCCGGCGGTACTGGTCGGGGTCGGCGGTCTCGCGGGCGCGTCGTGCGAAGGCCATCGCCAGCTCTACGTGCGGACGTGGCTGTTCGGGTGTGCGCGCGACGGCCACCCGCGCCTGCGCGATGCGCAGCTCGGCGGGAGTGGGCACGGCGGCGGCGGCGGCGAGGAGCAGGGCAAGGGCGAGCATGGCGGTCCTCCGTGGGCCGGCGGAGAGGACCGGGCCGCCCGGTGGCCCAACCGGGCGGCCCATGGGGTGTTCGTCGCTAGTTGACGGGGCCACCCCCAGGCTCGCCGGGATCGAGGTGCCGGCGGTTGCGGCCGTCCGGCCCGGAGCCCACGTAGGGGAACGCCGTGCGGTAGGCCGTGTCGTTGACGTTGACGCCGTCGCCCAGCCGCCCGTTGACGTCGGGGTTGAAGCCGGGGAACGGGGCGGCCAGCACGCCGCCCACCCCCACGCGCAGCGTGATGTCGGTGACGTCGTCGAACACGCGGCGGCCGTTGGGGAAGCCGGCGGCGTCGCCCCCGAGCAGGCCCAGGCGGCTGGCCTGGGCGGGCGGGGTGGCGGGCACGCCGGTGTTGAGGCGCAGGAGGTCGGCCACCGGGCCCGCGGGGGTGCCCGGCGCCGCGATGGGCGCGGCGTAGGTCACGAGCGGCAGCAGGTCGTTGCGCGGGGCCGCGGGCACGGAGAGGGCGCCGCCGTAGAGCGCCTCCACGATGCCCACGATGGGCGGGTCGAGGAAGAAGCCCGCGAACTGGCCGTCGTTGGCGGGCTGGTCCATGCTGAAGCGGTCCTTGGAGCCGATGCCCACGATGAGCTCGTTGATGAGCGGGTTGCCCATGCGCTGCACCTGGCGCCAGTCGCCGAGGTCCAGGGCGGGCAGGGGAGAGCGGCGCAGGAGCAGGGCCCGCCGCGAGGTGGTGGCCCAGACGCCGATGGTGGCGGCGGGGGAGGCGGCCGGCTCGCGCCGGCCCGTGCGCGTGAGGAGCTCGATGGGCACCTCCACGGCGATGGTGTTCACGGCGTAGCCGGACACGGTGTCGCTGGCGAAGTTCTGCGCGGCGGCGTCCTCGGCGGCGGTGAGGACGCCGGGAACGCCGCTGCCCAGGATGCGGAAGTTGACGGTGTCGAAGGCGGCCCCGAGGTCGATCCAGAACGCGTCGTCCGTGGTGCCCGCGAAGACGGAGATGCCGCCCGCCAGGCGGTAGGTGGCGGCCGCGAACAGGGCCTCGTAGTCCAGGGTGCGGGGGCCGGCGTTGTCGGGCACGGCGAAGAAGGGCGAGCCGTCGGCGTTGCCCAGCCGCGTGCGGCGCCCGTTGCGCACCATGGTCACGGTGTAGGTCTGGCGCTGGTTCAGGCCCGGGTTGTCGAAGCTGGTGATGCGGGGCGGGACGACCAGGGCCCCCGTGCGCGGGTTGAAGGCGCCGCCCTCCACCCCGGCCAGGGCGGTGAAGACGCCGGGGAGCTGGTACTCGGTCTGGAAGCGGAACTCGAAGACCACGTCCGCCCGGGCGTCGTTGTCGTTGTCCACCTTGAGCTCGTAGAGGATGTCGGGGTCGAAGGGGAACACGGTGGGGCCGTTGGCCGGCTCCAGCAGGGGGTCCACGCCCATGATGAGCGTGACCTTGCGCGGGGCGGCTCCCGGCGCCTGGTCGGCGCCGTAGCTGACGAAGGCGTACACGTCGGTGATGTCCGCCTTGTGGTCGAGGGCGGTGATGGGCGCCTCGCGGTGATTCGCGGCGAGGACGACGCCCGGTGCGGCGAAGGCGGCGGCCCCCAGCAGGAGTCCGTGCAGACGTAGCTTCACAACAAGTCCTCCTCGTGTGGACGGGCGGAGAGGGCCCGTCGAGAGTGCGGCTTCAGCCGGGTCTACGCGCGGGGCCGCGTCCCCGGATTCGTCCGGGCGCCGTTCGTTGACACCATTCGTATCCGTCTGTTACCGTTTGCTTTCTGCCTAGGCGCGTGGCTCAGTGGTAGAGCGCTTCCTTGACACGGAAGAGGTCGGTGGTTCAATTCCACCCGCGCCTACCATGCCGTCGCGTGTGAATGCCCGAATGAACCTCTACTAGATGTCGTCCGTACCGCCGGTGGACCTGCCGGACACGACCGGGCCCTCGGGCGAGACCAGGCCGACCACGGACCCCCTCGACATCTACCGCCACAGCTCCGCCCACCTGCTGGCGGCGGCGGTGACGGAGCTGTTCCCCGAGGCGCAGTGCGGCATCGGCCCCCCCACCGAGGACGGGTTCTTCTACGACTTCCTGGTGGGGCGGCCCTTCACCCCCGAGGACATCGCGGCCATCGAGAAGCGGATGGCCCACATCGTCCGGCAGAACCGGCCCATCGAGCGGAAGGTCATCCCCAAGGCGGAGGCCCTGGCCCTCTTCGCGGGCAAGGGGCAGCACCTCAAGTGCCAGCTCATCGAGGAGAAGTCGGGGCCCCAGGTGCAGTGCTACGCCATGGGCGACTTCATCGACTTCTGCCTGGGCCCCCACCTGCCCTCCACCGGCCACATCAAGGCCTTCAAGCTCAAGGAGAGCCCCTCGCAGTCCTACTGGAAGGGCAAGGAAGGCAACCCCGCCATGCAGCGGGTCTACGGCTACGCCTTCTTCACGCGGGAGGAGCTGGACGAGCACCTGCGCCGGCTGGAGGAGGCGCGGCGCCGGGACCACCGGCGGCTGGGCCGCGAGCTGGACCTCTTCTCGGTGGCGGACGAGACGGGGGCCGGCCTCATCCTGTGGCACCCCAAGGGCGGGCTCATCCGCAAGCAGATCGAGGACTACTGGCGCGACGCGCACCTGGAGGGCGGCTACGACCTCGTGTACTCGCCGCACATCGCCAAGATCGACCTCTGGCACACCAGCGGGCACACCGAGTACTACAAGGCCAACATGTACTCGCCCATCGACATCGAGGGCGTCGAGTACCAGCTCAAGCCCATGAACTGCCCGTTCCACATCACGATCTACCGCCAGCACCTCCGCAGCTACCGCGAGCTGCCCTTCCGCTTCGCGGAGCTGGGGACGGTCTACCGCTTCGAGCGCTCGGGGGTGCTGCACGGCCTCATGCGCGTGCGCGGGTTCACCCAGGACGACGCCCACGTCTTCTGCCGCCCCGACCAGCTCGACGCCGAGATCCTGCGCGTGCTGGACTTCGTGACGGGGATCCTGCGCACCTTCGGCTTCGACCGCTACGACATCTACCTCTCCACCCGGCCCGAGAAGGCCAGCGGCAGCGAGGAGCAGTGGGAGGTGGCCACCGCCGCCCTGCGCGCGGCCCTGGAGCAGCGGGGCCTGCCCTACCAGGTGGACCCCGGCGAGGGCGTGTTCTACGGACCCAAGATCGACATCAAGATCAAGGACTCCCTCGACCGTGCCTGGCAGTGCTCGACCATCCAGGTGGACTTCCACAACCCGCAGCGCTTCGCGCTGGAGTACATCGGCGAGGACGGCAAGGCCCACCAGCCGGTCATGGTGCACCGCGCCCTCCTGGGCAGCCTGGAGCGCTTCTTCGGCGTGCTCATCGAGCACTACGCGGGCGCCTTCCCGGTGTGGCTGGCCCCCGTGCAGGCGGTGGTGATCCCCGTGGCCGACGCCCACCACGAGTACGCGCGCAAGGTGGCGGAGAAGCTGCGGGCGCGGCGGCTGCGCGTGAGCGTGGACGACCGCGCGGAGAAGATGGGCTACAAGATCCGCGAGGCCCAGCTCCAGAAGGTCCCCTACATGTTCATCGTGGGTAAGGTCGAAGCGGCGGACCCCGCCGTGAACCTCGTCTCCGTGCGGCACCGGCAGGCGGGCGACCTGGGTTCGGGCACCCCTCTCGACGAATGGGTCGAGAAGATCGCGCGCCTGTCGGCCGAGCGCGCCGTCTCCGAGGGCGAGCAGCCGACGACGCCAGGAGGTGTCACATAGACCAGAGGACGGTACGCATCAACGACCGCATCCGCGCCAAGGAGGTCCGGGTCATCGACGAGGACGGCACCCAGCTCGGGATCATGCCGCCCAGCCAGGCCCTGATGATCGCCGAGGAGAAGGGCCTCGACCTCGTGGAGATCGCGGCCACCGCCACCCCGCCGGTGTGCCGGATCATGAACTCGGGCAAGTTCTTCTACCAGCAGGCCAAGCGGGAGAACGAGGCCCGCAAGCACCAGAAGCACATCCAGGTCAAGGAAGTGAAGTTCCGGGTCAAGATCGACGAGCACGACTTCCAGTTCAAGAAGCGGAACGCCGAGCGCTTCCTGCTCGACGGCAACAAGGTGAAGTCCACCGTGATCTTCCGCGGCCGCGAGATGGTGCACAGCGAGATCGGGCGCCGCATCCTGATCCGCCTGGCCGACGAGCTGCAGGAGGTGGCCAGCGTCGAGTCCTCGCCCCGCCAGGAGGGCATGACCATGGTCCAGATCCTGACCCCCCGGAAGGACCTCGCCGCCGTCAAGAAGGCCACGCGCAAGGGCGACGAGGCGGGCAAGAAGAAGTCCAAGAAGGAGCTGCCGGAGGGGGTGACCCTCACGCGCGCAGGGAGAGAATGAGAAAGCCGAAAGCCAAGCTGAAGCTGAAGTCGAAGCGGGCGGCGGTCAAGCGGTTCAAGCTCACGGCCACCGGCCAGGTGAAGCGCGGGCACGCCTTCAAGCGCCACATCCTCACCAAGAAGGCGGCGGGGCGGAAGCGCGGGCTGCGCAAGTCGACCCTGGTGTCCAAGCCCGAGACCCCCAGCGTCCGGAAGATGCTTCTGGCGTAGAATGGCCGGTCGGCCGGGCCGCCAAGGCCCGCCGTTTCGGGGGCCGCGTCGTCGGCCCCGGGCAGCGCTGCCGCCTGCAAGTGCAGTGGGCCGGCCCATGGGGCCGCGCCGAGCAACCTCACATGCCGAGAGTCAAGCGCGGCAACAAGCGCCGCCAGAAGCGCAAGAAGATCCTTGGCCGGGCCAAGGGCTACTTCCTCACCAAGAGCAAGCTGTACCGCTCCGCCAAGGAGGCGGTGGACCGCGCGGGCAACTTCGCCTACGTGGGCCGCAAGCGGAAGAAGCGCGATTTCCGCCGGCTCTGGATCATCCGCATCAACGCCGCGGCGCGCGAGCACGAGATGTCGTACAGCCAGTTCATCGCCGGCCTGAAGCGGGCGGGGGTGGACCTCGACCGCAAGTCGCTGGCGGAGATCGCGGCCACCGACCAGGCCGCCTTCGCGTCGCTGGTGCAGTCGGCCAGGGCCGCGGCGGCGACGGCATAGCCGGTCGCGGGGAGCGCGCCCCGCGCGCTCCCCACCCTCCGGGACCACCATGGCCGACGCCCTGAGCGAAATCCGGGAGAAGGTGCGCGCGCTGCGCGCGGAGTTCGAGGCGGCGCTGCGCGCGGCGCGGGACGAGGGCGCCCTGGCCGCCGCGCGGGACCGCTTCCTCGGCCGCAAGCAGGGGGCCGTCACCGCGCTCATGAAGTCGCTGGGCGGCCTGCCGCCGGAGGCGCGCAAGGAGGCGGGCCAGCTCCTCAACGAGCTGAAGGACGGGCTGGAGGCGCGCCTGGCCGCCGGCCTCGCGGCGCGGCACGCGGAGGCGCGCGAGGAGCAGCTCGCGCGCGAGCGCGTGGACGTCACCCTGCCCCCGCGCGTGCCCCCGCGCGGCCGCCGCCACCCGCTGACGGTGGTGCGCGAGGACCTGGAGGACGTCTTCGTCTCCATGGGCTACGAGGTCTACGACGCCTTCCCCGAGGTGGACGACGACTTCCACTGCTTCGAGGCCCTGAACATGCCGCCGGACCACCCCGCGCGCGACATGCAGGACACCTTCTACCTGGAGGGCGCGGGGGGCCTCCTCCTGCGCACGCACACCTCCACCGGACAGATCCGCTACCTGCTGGAGAACCCGCACCCGCCCGAGGTGCGCATCATCTGCCCGGGCAAGGTGTACCGGCGCGACGACGACGTCACGCACTCGCCGATGTTCCACCAGGTGGAGGCCCTGGTGGTGGGTCCCGGCATCACCCTGGGCGACCTCAAGGGGACCATCGAGGCCTTCCTGCACGCCCTCTTCGGCCCGCAGTTCCCGGTGCGCTTCCGCTCGTCCTTCTTCCCCTACACCGAGCCCTCGGTGGAGGTGGACCTCGGCTGCGTGGTGTGCGGGGGCTCGGGCCGCCTGGGCGAGGCGCCGTGCCGCGTCTGCAAGACCACGGGCTGGCTCGAGATCATGGGCTCGGGCGTGGTGCACCCCGCCGTCTTCGAGGCCGTGAACGCGCGCCTGGGGAAGGCCGTCTACGACCCGGAGGAGGTGAGCGGCTTCGCCTTCGGGCTGGGCATCGAGCGCGTGGCCATGATCCGCCACGGCGTGGACGACATCCGGCTCTTCTACGGGGGCGACCTGCGCTTCCTGGAGCAGTTCTACAGATGACCCGGCGTGCCACGGCAACGGGCGGCCTCCGGTGCAGTGCCGGCCCCAGCGCGTTCCCTCCCCCCGGATGTGGGGGAGGGATAGGGTAGGGGGGTCGATGAAGATCCCCCTGTCGTGGCTCAAGGAGTTCGTGGAGGTGACCGTCGAGCCCCGCCGCCTGGCCGACGACCTGACCATGGTGGGCCTGGCCGTGGACGGGATCGAGACGCACGGGGCGGAGACCGTGCTCGACCTCGACATCACCACCAACCGCGTGGACGCCATGAACGTCTGCGGCGTGGCGCGCGAGGTCTCCGTCCTCTACGGCCTGCCCCTGCGCCCGCCCGATACCACGCTCGCGGAGGCGGGGGCGCCCGCGTCGCAGGTGCTGTCCGTGGAGATCGAGGCGCCGGACCTCTGCCCGCGCTTCTGCGCGCGCGTGCTCGACGTGCGCATCGCACCCTCCCCGGCCTGGCTGCGCGACCGCCTGGAGCTGGTGGGGGTCCGTCCCATCAACAACGTGGTGGACCTGAGCAACTACGCGATGATGGAGATGGGCCACCCCTCCCACGCCTTCGACCTGGCGCGCATCCCCGACCACCGCATCGTGGTGCGGTGGGCGCGCGCGGGGGAGACCCTGCGCACGCTGGATGGCGTGGACCGGGCCCTGGGCCCGCGCCTGGGCGTGGTGGCGGGCCCCCGCGAGCCCCTGGCCCTGGCCGGCATCATGGGCGGCGCGCAGAGCGAGGTCACCGACGACACGAGGGTGGTGGCGCTGGAGGCGGCGTGGTGGGACCCCCTCGCCATCCGCCGCGCGGCCAAGGCCCTGGGCATGCACACCGAGGCCTCGCACCGCTTCGAGCGGGGCGCCGACATCGCGATGGGGCCGGTGGGCCTCGACCGCCTGGCTCACCTGGCCGTGAAGATCGGGGCCGGCCGCGTCCACCACGGGATGGTCGAGCGGCGGGCCGGCGAGCGGCCGGGCCGCAAGCTCCGGCTGCGGCCGCAGCGCGTGAGCGCGCTGCTCGGCGTCGAGGTGCCGCG
>DATBIO010000071.1:0-8097 GCA_036556965.1 Vicinamibacteria bacterium | reverse complement strand
ACCATCCTGGAGGGCTACGGGCTGACCGAGACCTCGCCCGTCATCACCGTCAACCGCATGGAGGACCTGCGGCCGGGCACGGTGGGCAAGGTCATCCCGGGGGTGGAGGTGAAGATCGCTTCCGACGGCGAGATCCTCACGCGGGGCCCGCACGTCATGCAGGGCTACTTCAAGAAGCCGGAGGCCACGCGGGAGGCCATCGACCCCGAGGGCTGGTTCCACACCGGCGACATCGGGGTGGTGGACGGCGAGGGCTTCCTCACCATCACCGACCGCAAGAAGGACCTCATCGTGACCTCGGGGGGCAAGAACATCGCGCCGCAGCCCATCGAGAACCTGCTCAAGACCCACCCCCTGATCGGGGAGATCGTCATGATCGGGAACAACCGCCACTTCCCTTCCGCCCTGGTGGTGCCCAACTTCGAGAACCTGGAGCGGTGGGCGCGCGAGCGCGGGCTGTCCGCGGGCGGGCGGGCGGAGCTGGTGGCGCGGACCGAGGTGCAGGAGCTCTACGACCAGACGGTGAAGGAGCTCACCGCGCACATGGCCCAGTTCGAGAAGATCAAGAAGGTGGCCCTGCTCACCACCGAGTTCACGCAGGAGTCCGGGGAGCTGACCCCCACCCTGAAGGTGAAGCGCCGCGTGGTGGAGCAGAAGTACAAGGACGTCATCGACCGGCTCTACGAGGGGGCCGCCGCCTGACCGGCCTCCCTCCCCTCGCACGATGAAGCTGCCCATCAAGAAGGCCGTCGTACTGGGCGCCGGCACCATGGGCGCCCAGGTGGCCGGCCATCTCGCCGGCCAGGGACTCGAGGTCGTGCTCCTGGACGTGGCCCAGGACGGCCCCGACCGCAGCGCGCTCGCCCGCCGGGCGCTGGCCGCGCTGGCCCGGGCCAAGCCGAGCCCGCTCCACCTCCCCGAGCACGCCGCCGCCATCCGGCCCGGCAACTTCGAGGACGACTGGGGCGCGCTCAAGAGCGCGGACTGGGTCTTCGAGGCGGTGGTGGAGGACCTCGAGATCAAGCGCCAGCTCTTCGCGCGCGTGGCCACCGCCGTCGGCAAGACGGCGGTGGTCACCACCAACACCTCCGGCCTCGGCATCGCCGCCATGTCCTCCCACCTGCCCGTGGAGTTCCGCCGCCGCTTCCTGGGCACGCACTTCTTCAATCCCCCGCGCTACCTGAAGCTCCTGGAGACCATCCCCGGCCCGGAGACGGAGGGTGCGGTGCTCGAGGGCATGGAAGCCTTCTGCGACCAGGTGCTGGGCAAGGGAGTGGTGCGCTGCAAGGACACGCCGAACTTCATCGGCAACCGGGTGGGCATGTACGCCATGGCGGTGACCCTCCAGGCCATGGTGGACCTCGACCTCACCCTGGAGGAGGTGGACGCCCTCACCGGTCCCGCCATCGGCCGGCCGCGCAGCGCGACCTTCCGCACCGCGGACATCGCGGGGGTGGACGTGGTGCACAAGGTGGCCTCCCACCTCTACGAGGCGGTGGCCCACGACCCCGAGCGGGAGGTGTTCCGCCTCCCCTCCTTCATCGCGCGCATGGTGGAGAAGGGCCTGCTGGGCGAGAAGACACAGGGCGGCTTCTACCGCAAGGACGGCAGCGAGATCCGCGCCCTGGACTGGAAGACCCTGGAGTACCGCGAGCGGCGCAAGGCGAAGTTCCCCGCCGTGGAGCAGGCGGCGGGGATCGCCGACCCCGGCGCGCGCCTGCAGCAGCTCGTGGCGGGCACGGACACGGCGGCGCGCTTCCTCTGGCGCGTGCTCTCGTCCACTTGCCTCTACGCCGCCGCCTGCGTGCCGGAGATCAGCGATGACGTCGCTTCCGTGGACCGCGCCATGGAGTGGGGCTACGGCTGGGAGCGGGGCCCCTTCCGCGTCCTCGACGCCCTGGGGGTGGCGGCGGTGGCGGAGCGGGCGCGGGGCGAGGGACGTGCCGTGCCCGTGCTCGTGGAGCGCCTCCTGGCCTCGGGCCGCAAGCGCTTCTACGAGGCGGAGGGCGGGGGGGAGACGGCCTTCGGCCCCGCGGGGGTGACCCCCGTGCCCGACCGCCCGGGAGTCATCGACCTGCGCGCGGTGAAGGAGCGGGGCGGGCTGCGCAAGAAGAACGCCGGGGCCAGCCTGGTGGACCTGGGCGACGGCGTAGCCCTGGTGGAGTTCCACTCCAAGATGAACGCGCTGGGCGCCGACGCCATCGGCATGATGGCGCAGGCGGCCAAGGAGGCGCCCGCGCACTTCGACGCCCTCGTCATCGGCAACCAGGGCGAGCACTTCAGCGCGGGGGCCAACCTGATGCTGGTGCTGCTGGGCGTGCAGGAGGGCGAGTGGGACGAGCTCGACCTCATGGTGCGCCGGTTCCAGCAGTCCAACATGGCCCTGAAGTACGCGGAGGTGCCGGTGGTGGCGGCGCCCTTCGGCCTCACCCTGGGCGGGGGGACCGAGATCTCCCTGCACGCGGCGCGCGTGCGCCTCTCGGCGGAGACGTACATGGGGCTGGTGGAGGCGGGGGTCGGCCTCATCCCGGGAGGCGGAGGGACCAAGGAGCTGGCCCTGCGCGCGCTCGACCGCGTGGCGGGCGTGGAGGGGGCCGATCCGTTCCCCTTCCTGCGCCGCGCCTTCGAGACCATGGCCTTCGCCAGGGTCTCCACCTCGGGGGCGGAGGCGCGGCGGATGTTCCTGACCGCCGCCGACTCCATCTCCGCCAACCCGGACCGGCTGGTGGGCGACGCCAAGCAGGTCGCCCTCGGCCTGGCCCGCGCGGGGCACCGGCCGGGCCGCCCCCGCACCGACATCCCGCGCCTGGGACGGTCCGCGCAGGCCGCCTTCAAGGCGGGCGTGCACAACGCGCGGCGCGGCGGCCAGATCAGCGATCACGACGCGCTCATCGCGGGGAAGCTGGCCCACATCCTCTGCGGCGGCGACGGGGCTCCGGGCGTGGCCAGCGAGCAGGACTTCCTGGACCTCGAGCGCGAGGCCTTTTTGTCCCTGCTCGGCACGAAGAAGACGCAGGAGCGGATCCAGCACATGCTGAAGGAAGGCAAGCCGCTACGGAACTAGCAGTGGGCCGGGGCGGGCACGGGCGCCGGGCGCGGACTTCGCCCTTCTCTCCGGGGGAGCAGGACCATGCCTGAAGCGGTGATCGTTTCCAGCGTACGGACGGCGGTGGGGAAGGCGCCCCGCGGCGCGCTGCGGGGGACGCGGCCGGACGACATGGCCGCCGCCGTCATCAAGGGGGCGCTGGCGCGGGTGCCCGCGGTGAAGCCGGAGGCGGTGGACGACGTCATCCTGGGCTGCGCGATGCCGGAGGCGGAGCAGGGGATGAACGTGGCGCGCATCGCCTCCCTGCTGGCCGGCATCCCCCACACCGCCTCCGCCATGACCATCAACCGCTTCTGCTCCTCCGGCCTGCAGGCCATCGCCCTGGCCTGCGACGCGGTGCAGAGCGGGCGGGCACGCGTGGCGGTGGCGGGCGGCACCGAGTCCATGAGCCTCATCCCCATGGGCGGCCACAAGATCGCGCCCAACCCCGACCTGCTCGAGCGGTACCCGGACAGCTACCTCGGCATGGGGATGACGGCGGAGCTGGTGGCGCAGAAGTACGGCATCACGCGCGAGAAGGCCGACGCCTTCTCCCTGGCCTCGCACCAGAAGGCCCTGGCCGCCATCGCGGAGGGGCGCTTCGCGGGCGCGATCGTGCCCCTCGCCGTCAGCGTGCCGCCCGAGAACGGCGGCGGGCCGCAGGTGCTCACCTTCGACACCGACGAGGGCCCGCGCGCCGACACCAGCCTGGAGGCGCTGGCCAAGCTGCGGCCGGCCTTCGCCGCCAAGGGCATCGTGACCGCGGGCAACTCCTCGCAGACCTCGGACGGGGCGGCGGCCGCCGTGGTCATGGACAAGGCCTACGCCGCCGAGCTGGGGGTGGCTCCCCTGGGCCGGCTGGTCAGCTTCGCGGTGGCCGGCGTGCCCCCCGAGATCATGGGCATCGGTCCCGTGGAGGCCATCCCCCGCGCGCTGGCCCTGGCGGGCTTGAAGCTGGCCGAGGTGGACCTCGTGGAGCTGAACGAGGCCTTCGCCTGCCAGGCCCTGGCCGTCATCGAGGCGGCCTCCCTCGATCCCGCCAAGGTCAACGTCAACGGCGGCGCGGTGGCCCTCGGGCACCCGCTGGGCTGCACGGGAGCGAAGCTCACCGCGCAGATCCTCGCCGAGCTGAAGCGCCGCAACGGACGCTACGGCATCGTGACCATGTGCGTGGGCGGCGGCATGGGCGCCGCCGGCGTCATCGAACTTCTTTCATAAGGAGAGCTGTCATGGCTACGGACGTCCAGACCCCCGTGCTGGCGGCGCGGGGCGGCAGTTTCCTCATCGAGGACCGGGCTCCCGGGGAGGTCTTCACCCCCGAGGACTTCACGGAAGAGCAGCGCATGATCGGCAAGACCGCGGACGAGTTCATGGAGAAGGAGATGGTCCCGCGCCTGCCCGAGATCCTCGCCCTCAAGTACGAGACCACCCGCGAGCTCCTGCAGAAGGCGGGCGAGCTGGGCCTGCTGGGCGTCGAGATCCCCGAGGAGTACGGCGGGCTGGGCCTGGACAAGGTGTGCGGCTGCCTGGTCTCGGAGAAGTCCGCGCACGACGGCTCCTTCGCCGTCTCCTTCATGGGCCACACCGGGATCGGCACCCTGCCCGTCGTCTACTTCGGCACCGAGGAGCAGAAGCGCAAGTACCTGCCCAAGTTCGCCTCCGGGGAGTGGATCAGCTCCTACTCGCTCTCGGAGTCCAGCTCGGCCAGCGACGCCATGAACGCCAAGGCCCGCGCCGTGCTTTCCCCGGACGGCAGGAGCTGGATCCTCAACGGCGAGAAGATGTGGCTCACCAACGCCGGGTTCGCCGACGTCTACATCACCTTCGCCAAGGTGGACGGCGAGCACTTCACCGCCTTCATCATCGACAAGGGCCTGCCCGGCGTCTCCCTCGGCGCCGAGGAGAAGAAGACGGGCATCAAGGGCAGCTCCACGCGGCCCCTCATCCTGCAGGACGCCGTCATCCCGAAGGAGAACCTGCTCGGGGAGATCGGCAAGGGCCACAAGATCGCCTTCAACATCCTCAACGTCGGGCGTTTCAAGCTGGGGGCGGGCGTGACCGGGGGGGCCAAGCTCGCCATCTCCAGCACGGTGAAGTACGGCAAGGGCCGCACCGCCTTCGCGCACCCCATCACCGACTTCGGGCTCGTGCGCCACAAGATCGGCGAGATGGCCATCCTGGCCTTCGTCTCCGAGGCCATGGTCTACCGCACCGCCGGGCTCATCGACCGCAACCTCGCCGGCGTGGGCCTGAACGACGCCGCGGAAGCCCTGCGCCGCATCGAGGAGTACGACGTCGAGTGCTCGATGGTGAAGGTGTGGTCCTCGGAGATGCTGGACTACGTGGTGGACGAGTCCGTGCAGATCTTCGGCGGCGCCGGCTACGTCGAGGACTACCCCGCCGAGCGCTACTGGCGGGACGCCCGCGTGAACCGGATCTTCGAGGGCACCAACGAGATCAACCGGCTGCTGGTCCCCGGCCGCCTCATCCGGCGCGCCATGAAGGGCGAGCTGCCCGTCTTCCAGAAGGCCATGGCCCTCATGGAGGAGGTCATGGCGGGGCCCTCCTTCGGCGACGAGGAGGACGGCTTCCTGGCCGCCGAGACACGGATGCTGGCCGGCGCCAAGAAGACCGCGCTCATGTGCCTGGGCCTGGCCACGCAGAAGTTCGGCCAGGAGCTCACGGAGGAGCAGGAGGTCCTCGGCCACTTCGCCGACGTGGCCATGGAGGTCTACGCCCTGGAGAGCGCGCTCCTGCGCGTGCGCAAGGCGGCGGCGGCGCGCGGCGAGTCCGCGGTGGACCTGCCGGCGGCGGCCGTGCGGTGCTTCGCCCAGGACGCCCTGGACCGCATCGAGGTCTCCGCGCGGCGCCTGCTCGCCGCCGTGGAGGAGGGCGACACCCTGCGCACCGCGCTGGCGGGCCTCAAGCGGTTCACGCGCCGCGAGCTCCTCAACACGGTCGCCCTGCGCCGCCAGGTGGCCCAGGCGGCGATCGACCAGGAGGCCTATCCGTTCTCACTGTAGCGTGCGCGAAAAACGTTGACACCCATACGGTGGGGTCGTAGCATGCGGCGGTCCCACCGCTAGTGGTGCGTCCCCAGGCTGGGATCCCGCCAACAGGGGACGTCCCGAGACGACCGACGCAGGAGGAACGAGCACTCATGCCCACCCATACGGTCCGCCGCGCCTTGACCGGCGCCTTCATCGTCCTGTGCCTGAGCCCGACCACCGCCCGCGCCGCGGGCTTCGCCCTCTTCGAGCACGGGGCGCGCGGCATGGGCTTCGCCGGGGCCTACACGGCCCAGGCCGCCGATCCCTCGGCCATCTTCCACAACGCCGCCGGCCTCGCCTTCCTCAAGGGCAAGCAGATCTATCTCGGCGGCACCGTCGTCGCCCCCTCGGTCGAGTTCGCGGGCGACGACCCGTTTCCCGGGGTGGGGGTCACGGAGGACGGCGACGCCGGCATCGCCATCCCGCCCGCGGTGTACTACAGCCAGAGCGTGGGCGACCGCGCCGCCTTCGGCATCGGCGTCAACGTGCCTTTCGGCCTCAAGTCGGCCTGGGCGCGCCCCGACGACTTCAGCGGGCGCTTCATCTCGCAGGTGGCCGAGCTGACCGGCTTCTCCATCAACCCGACGGTTGCCTTCAAGCTGGCGGACCGGCTGGCCGTCGGCGGCGGGGTGGACATCCGCCTCTCCTCCGTGACGCTGGAGAGGCGGGTGCCCGTCTTCAACCCGTTCGCGCTGGGACAGGTGGTGGACGCCGCGCAGGTCGTCCTGGAGAGCGACACCGCCACCGGCATCGGCTTCAACCTCGGCCTGCTGGCCAAGCCCTCGGAGTCGATCTCCGTGGGGGCGTCGTACCGGCACGGGGTGGACATCGACTACGAGGGGGACGCGACCTTCACCCAGCTGCCCACCGGCAACTCCCAGCTCGACCAGCGCCTGGCCGTGGCCCTGCCCCAGGGGGCGCTGCCCGTGACCACGGGCATCGACTTCCCGGCCCAGGGCTCGGTGGGGGTGGCCTGGGCGCGCGGCGACTGGACGGTGGAGGCGGACGTGAACTGGTACGGCTGGAGCAGCTTCGAGCGCGTGGTGCTCGACTTCGAGGACGACGAGCTCGACGAGGTCATCGAGGAGGAGTACGACGACAGCATGCAGTACCGCATCGGCATCGAGAAGTCGTTCGGCACGTGGGCGCTGCGCGGCGGCTACTTCTTCGACGAGAGCCCGGCTCCCTCGGCCTCCGTCTCCCCGCTCCTGCCCGACGCCGACCGCCACGGCATCGCGCTGGGCGGCTCCTACGTGTCCGGGCACTGGAAGGTGGACGCGGCGAGCTGGCTGGTGCTCTCGCCGGACCGCTCCACCGAGGGCGCGAACCGCGACAACTACAACGGGACCTACAACAACGGCGCCATCACCTTCGGGCTCTCCGTCGGGTACGTGTTCTAGGGGGGATGCACATGAACCGCCGTCTCGTCCTCTGCACCGCCGTGGCCGCCGCCTCGATGGCCCTCGCCCTGGGCCGGGCGCGCGCCCAGGCCCCGTCCGTCAGCTTCTCCAGCTACGTGTCCGTGGGCGACAGCCTGGCCGCGGGCTTCGTCTCGGGGGCCCTGGTGGAGACGCACCAGGTCAACTCCGTCCCCGCCCTCCTGGCCCGCCAGGGCCAGGCCTCCGACTTCCAGCAGCCGCTCATCACCGAGCCCGGCCTGCCCACGGAGCTGACCCTGGTCCGGCTCATCCCCTCTCCCCTCATCGCGCCCAAGGCCTCCACCACCGGGGTGCCGCGCAACCTCGCCCTGCCGCGCCCCTACAACAACCTGGCCGTGCCCGGCTCCACCGCCGGGGACGCCCTCACGCGCACCAGCGGCGGGCTGCACGACGTCATCCTGCGCGGCCTGGGCACGCAGGTGGCGCAGGCGGTGGCGGTGCGGCCCTCGCTCATCACCCTGTGGACGGGCAACAACGACGTGCTGGGCGCGGTGGTGCAGGGCCGCGCCATCGACGGCGTGAC
>DATBIO010000070.1:0-6239 GCA_036556965.1 Vicinamibacteria bacterium | reverse complement strand
CGCGGGAGACAGCCCCATCCGCAGCAGGGTGAGCTGGTTGGCCAGGGTGAAGATGGGCGTGGTCATGGTCGAAGCCGGGCGCGAAGCGAGGACGCCAATGAAAAAAGGGCCGCCGGCGAGCGGCGGCCCTTTTTAGTGCGTCCGGAGCGGAAAAGCTACTCGAGGCGGTCCTTCTTGGCCACGAGCTTGGTGACCAGGTCCACCGTGGCCAGCTCCTGCGCCTCGCCGATGGCGCTCGTCTTGTAGTCGCTGGAGCCCATGCTGAAGGCGCCGACCTTCCCGCCGGCCAGGCCGCCCACGCTGAGGCCCCCGCCCTTCTTCGAGACGCCGAGGCCCTTGGCCGAGACCAGGATCTCCCCCGTGGTGGTGTCGATGATGCGCGCGGTCAGCCCGACCTCGGTCTTGGCCTTCTTCACCCCGAGGCCGCCGATGCCGATCTTGCCCGTGAGGCCGCCCGCGGCCCCGCCGTAGTTCTTCTCCTCGCCCCCGAACTTCGTGATGGAGCCCGCGATGATGTACTTCACTCCCAGGACCTTGCCCACCTTGGACAACTTCGCGGCGCTGGGGTCGGCCCGGTCGCTCTGCGCGAAGTCCTGCTCCGCGAGCACGGTGTCGAGCTTCTTGCGCTCGATCACCCGGAAGCTGCCGTCCTCCACCAGGGCGTCCACGACCTGGTCGGCCATCCCCTTGCCGATGTCGTAGTCGCCCCACCAGTGATAGGTCACCGTCCCGTAATCGAAGTCCATCACCGCGATGGTGGCCCTCTTGGACCCCTGCGCCCACGTGGAGCCGGCGGTCATGAGGACGGCGGCCGTCAAGGCCAGCGCCCCCCCGATCCTCTTCATTCCTCTCTCCCTCCCCGGAAAGCGACCCCGCAGTGTAGCGGCCACCCGATGACTGGTCAACGGAGCGGTACGCTCGTGGTGAAATGGTGGACGTGACCGCCGACACACGGATGCCCGCCCTGTTCCTCGGCCACGGCAATCCCATGAACGCCCTGGCCGACAACGCGTATACGCGCGCCTGGACGCGCCTGGGCGCCGCCATCCGGCCCAAGGCCGTCCTCGCGGTCTCCGCGCACTGGTTCCTGCCCTCGACCCTGGTCACGGCCATGGAGCGCCCGCGCACCATCCACGACTTCGGGGGTTTCCCGCGTGCCCTGTTCGAGTTCCAGTACCCGGCGCCCGGCGCGCCGGCGCTGGCGCGGAGGGTGCGCGACGCGCTGGCGCCCGTGCCGGTGGGCCTCGACGGCTCCTGGGGACTCGACCACGGGACGTGGTCGGTGCTCCGCCACCTCTACCCGCAGGCCGACGTCCCCGTGGTCCAGCTCAGCCTCGACGAGACCCAGCCGGCGTCCTTCCACTACAACCTCGGCCGCCGGCTCCGCCGCCTGCGCGACGAGGGCGTTCTGATCCTCGGCACCGGCAACCTCGTGCACAACCTGCACGCCTACGCCTGGGGCGAGCGCGCGGTGGAGCCGTTCGACTGGGCCGTGCGCTTCGAGGAGCGCGCCCGGGAGCTGATCTCCCGCGGCGACCACCAGCCCCTGGTGGCCTACGAGACGCTCGGCGCGGACGCCGTCCTCGCCGCGCCCACGCCCGAGCACTACCTGCCCCTGCTCTACGTCCTCGGCGCCGGCGAGGGCGAGGCCGCGACCTTCCCCGTGGAAGGCGTGGACGGCGGGTCCGTCTCCATGCTGGCCGTCCGGCTCGGCTAGCGGCTCGGCGGCGAGGGAGGCACGGGCGGAGAGGGCGGGGCCGGCGGGGGCGGCCGCTGGTTGCCGTTGTCCATGTCGGCGGCGATGAGCCAGCGGCCGTCCGCGCCCTGCTTCAGGGCGAGCACGAACTTCCCGACGTCCGGCCCTCCCGCCGCCGTGGCGTAGGCCCCGATGACGTAGCCCACCCTTCCCTCGATGGCGTAGGCCAGCGCGCGAAGGGCGAGTACGCCGCCCGATCCCTGGTAGGCCGCGCGGATGGCGCCCTTCCCGCGCACGGGCGGACGGCCGTTCTGCAGCACGAACCCGTCGTCCGCGAAGAGCGCGGCCAGGGAGGCGGTGTCCCTGGCCTGCCAGGCGCGCTCGTAGTCGCGCAGGACGCGGTCCAGCGCGGGCGGGAGCGCGACCGAGGGCAGCGGAGGGGGCGCCTCCGCGCCGGGGCTCGTGGCCAGGAGCAACGAGAGGGCGAGCATGCGCACGGGATGTCCCTCCTTGCGGGCTTCAGCCCGTGGGCTTCCGCCCCCCGGCGGTCCGGGGCGCGCGCGTCGCCTCGCGCAGGGCCGCCAGGTGCTCGGCGGCGTGCCCGGCCTCTTCCCGGAGGATGGCCTCCACCGTCCTCCGGTAGCGCCGGCCCCCGGGAGTGTCGAAGAGCACGACGGTGCGGGAGCGCGCGCCGCGGGCGGCGCGCACGAGGCCGCCCAGGTGCCGGCCCACCGCGCGCAGGGCGGCGATGGCGGGGGCCACCGGCGCTCGGTCGTAGCCGAGGCGGCGCATCCAGGCGCGGTCGGGGTTGAGCCAGGTCCAGTCGAAGGTGGACCCGCTCTTCCCCATGGCCGCGATGATCATGCCCGCCGCCACCAGGTTCGCCTCCACCAGGTGGTGGATCGTCTCCCGCGGCGACCAGCCGTGCTCCCCGCCGCGGCGGTCCAGCGCGCGCGCGGACCGTCCGGCCGCCGCCGCCTCCAGCCGCGACGGTATCTCCAGCCAGGCGTCGAGGGCGGAGCGCGGGGCGCGGCGCGCGGGCATCAGTGTCCCAGCTTCCGGAGCTCCTCGAAGAGCGCCCGCTCGCGCTCGCCGAGCGCGCCGGGCAGGTCCACCCCGATCACGGCGAGCAGACCGCCTCTCTCGTCCTTCGCCCCCAGGCGCGGGAGGCCGAGGCCCTTGAGGCGCATGACCCGGCCCGGCTGCGAGCCCGGAGGCACCTTCAGCGTGGCCACCCCGCCTTCCAGGGTCGGCACGTGCGCCTCGCCCCCCAGCACGGCGGTGGTCAGGGGCACGGTCACCCGCACCCGCAGGTCGTCGCCTTCGCGCTCGAAGGTCGGGTGGGGCCGCACCTTGACCAGCAGGTACAGGTGGCCCGGTGCGGCGCCCTCCGGTCCTCCCGCCGCCCCCGCCAGCCGGACGCGCTGGTCGTGGCGGACGCCGGGGGGGACGGTGACCTCGATGCTGCGGCCGTCCAGCCGCACCGTGCGCCGAGCCCCGCGCAGCACCTCCTCGAGGCTCACCTCCGCCTCGACCTCGGCGTCCTGGCCGCGCGCGGGCACCTGCGCGCCTGCGCGCCCGCCGAAGAGGTCGCGGAGGTCCGCGCCCTCGAAGGTCTCCGCCCCCGCCTCGCCGAACCCCCCGCCGAAGATGGTGCGGAAGAAGTCGGAGAAGCCGCCCGCGTCGGACCCGAAGTCCACGCGCACGCGGCCGCCGCCGGGCACGCCCGCCGCTCCCCCGCGCCGCCGCCCGCCGAAGGCGGAGGCCCAGTCGGGGCCGATGGCGTCGTAGCGCCGCCGCTTCTCGGGGTCGGAGAGGACGGTGTAGGCCTCGCCGACCTCCTTGAACTTGGCCTCCGCGTCCTTGTCGCCCTTGTTGACGTCGGGGTGGTGCTTCCGCGCGAGCTTCCGGTAGGCGGCCTTGATCTGCTTGTCGTCGGCGGTGCGGGGAACGCCGAGGATCGAATAGTAGTCCTTGTACTCCAAGTGGTCTCGTTCCCTCTGCGACGGGGCCAAAGCCGATCATAGCGCCGGAAGGCCGCCGTCCCCCCGGTTATACTGCGGGCGATGGTCCTCGAGGGCGCGTCCGCGCTCGTCACGGGCGCCAGCCGCGGCATCGGACGCGCGGTCGCCCTGGCCCTGGCCGGCTCCGGGGCGCGCGTCACCGCCGTGGCCCGCTCGGGCGGCGAGCTTCGGGCCCTGGTGGACGAGGCGCGCGCGGCGGGGGGCGCGGTGGCGGCGGTGGAAGCGGACCTCCGCACGCGCGCGGGCTGCGACCGGGCGGTGGCGGCGGCGGTGGAGGCCCACGGCGGCCTGCAGGTCCTCGTCAACAACGCCGGCGTGGGCGCCGCCCATCCCGTGGCGGAGACCAGCGACGAGGAGTGGGAGGCCGTCATGGCCCTCAACCTCACCGGCGTCTTCCGCGTGACGCGCGCCGCCCTCCCCCACCTCACGCGGCGCGGCGGCCACGTCTTCATGATCTCGTCGCTGGCGGGACAGAACGCGATCGCGGGCATGGCCGCCTACTGCGCGAGCAAGGCCGCCCTCGACCACTTCTCCGTCTGCCTCATGCTCGAGGTGCGGCAGGCGGGGGTGAAGGTCACCACCATCGCCCCCGGCTCGGTGGACACCGCCTTCGGCGCCGCCTTCCGCTCGGGCGCCGGCCATGGCTCGTGGAAGCTCACCGCGGAGGACGTCGCGGGCGCCGTGCTCGACCTCCTCCGCACGCGCGACGAGGCCCACCTGAGCCGCGTCGAGATGCGGCCGCTGCGGCCCCCCTCGTCCCGAACGTAATGTTCCGGGCCCTGCGAACGACCGGGCGGACGGCCTGGCGCGCTTTCATGCGCTTCCACGACCACCACGGCCCCGACCGCGCGGCCGCGGTGGCCTACTACACGCTGCTCTCCCTGGTGCCGCTGCTGATCTTCCTGGTCTCGCTCGGGGTCAGGGTGCTGGGCTCCTTCGACGCCGCCTTCGAGGGCAGCCTGCTCCTGGTGCGCGGCGTCGTGCTGCACCTCGACCGCGGCTCCATGGAGACGCTGCGCTCCTTCGTCGAGCAGGCCGACCGCTTCCGCTGGCCGGGGCTCATCCTCCTGGCCTGGACCGCGCGCCGCATCTTCGCGTCGCTCTTCTCGGCCCTGGAGCTGGTGTTCGGCGTGCCCGGCCGCAGCTTCGCCAAGCACAACCTGGTGGCCCTCTCCATGGTGCTGGTGGCGGGCGTGGCCCTCCTCCTGACCATGGCCTTCACCATGCTGGCCGCCACCTCCGAGGGCCTGCTCCTGCGCTTCCGCCACTCGGGCGAGCTGCACCAGCTGGGCTTCCTGGCCTCGCGCACGGTGCCCGTGATCGTGACGTTCTCCTTCTTCTTCGTCGTCTACCGCTTCGTCCCGCGGCGGGTGACGAGCAGCCGCAACGCCGCCCTCGGGGCGCTGCTGGCCACCCTCCTGTGGGAAACGGCCCAGGGCGCGTTCCACTACTACATTAGGAACGTGGCCCGCTACGCCGGCATCTACGGGACGCTGGAGGGCATCATCGTGCTCGCCCTCTGGCTCGAGATCTCCGTCTCTATCGTGTTGTACTGCGGGGAGATAGTGGCCCTGCTCATCCACCAGAAGGCCGCCGCCGACCCGCCCTCGGCCGTGGCCGCCTGAAAAGCGAAGGGAGAGCGAAGAGAACGGACCTCGCCCGGCGGTCCCCCCGCTTAGCCTCGCACGTGGAGGTAGACACGGGTGACCACGATCGAAGTCGTCGCCGCCATCATCCTTCTCGGCGCCGGACTGGCCGTGCTGCGGCTCGTTTCCTGGATCGACGCGGCCTATCCGCCGGCGCGGCGTAACGTCGAGCCCTTCCCCGTCCGTGGCGAGAGGAAGCTGGACCGCGCCGCCTGAGGCGCGGGGCGAGCCATGAAGCGCTGTCCGCGCTGCGGCACGGTCAAGGGCCTCGAGGCCTTCGGCGCGCGTCGCCACGGCCCCACGGGGCGCAAGTCCTGGTGCCGCGACTGCGAGGCCTCCGCGCAGCGCGAGCGCTACCGGCATCTCGTCGATCGCCGGGTGTGCGTGGACTGCCGGACCGCGACGCCGGGCGGCGTCGTCTGTCCCCCGTGCGCGGTCCGGCGCGCGGAAGGGCGCTGCGGGCGCCGCGTGCCCGCCGCCGCGGCCGCGCGGCCGCAGGGCCTGGAAGCGAGGCCGGCCCCGCCGCCGTAGCCTTCGACCCCGCCGTTCGGGACCCGGGCGCCGGTGCTACCATGAGGCCCGCCCGGACCCTGTGGTGCAGAGGCCCAGCACGCGACCCTTTCAAGGTCGAGATCGTGGGTTCGAATCCCACCAGGGTCGCCACGCCTGACTCAAGGCCGGGGCCATGATCCTCGAACTTCAACTCGCCGCCGAGAAGCTGAGGCAGATCCTCCTCGCGCAGGTCCGCGCCCGTCCGTCCTGCTTCCCCGACCGGTTTTCCATCCTGGGCAGCACCTTCGTGATCGATCGCCTCGAGTTCTCGGACAAGTCGACGATCCGAGGCGTGACGAAATCCACTTCCGTCCGCGTTCC
>DATBIO010000069.1:0-1794 GCA_036556965.1 Vicinamibacteria bacterium | reverse complement strand
CTGCCCGTGGACGCGGCTCTTCCAGGGGCCCATCGCGGACGCGCTCACGCACGTCGGCCAGCTCACCATGCTGCGCCGCCTGGGCGGCGCCGCGGTGCGCGGGGAGAACTACTTCCGCGCGGAGATCAGCGCCGGGCGGGTGGGAGACGACCAGCCGGCGCCGCGCCGCGAGTTCGACTAGCGCGGAGCGGGCGCGCGCCTAGCGCGCCGTGCCCAGGGCGAACAGCGCGGTCTTGGTGCGCAGGAAGATCTGGCCCCCCGCGGCCACGGGCGAGGCCAGCGTGTAGTCGTCGAGCACGTTCTCGCCCAGGAGCGAGAAGGCGGTGCCCGCCTTGACCACGCTGGTCACGCCCTCCTCGCTGGTGGCGTAGAGCCGGCCGTCGGCCAGCAGGGGCGAGGCGCTGTAGGTGCCCACGCGCAGCCGCTCGGGGCCGTAGTGGACCTTGCCCGTGGCCACGTCCAGGCAGAAGAGCAGCCCCTTGTCCGTCACCACGTAGAGCAGCGTCCCGTCCGTGGCGGGGGTGGGCACGTCCGGACCCTGGTCGAACGACCAGAGCAGCGCGCTGCGCGAGACGTCGCCGCGTCCGAACGCGCGCACGGCCAGCATGGGCCGGATGCGCGTGGGGGCCACCACCAGGTCGCCGATGGCCAGGGGCGAGGCCACGATGCGGTAGTTGCCCTCCTTGCCCGGGTTCAGGCCCCAGGCGCGCCACAGCTCCTGCCCCGTGCGCGGGTCGTGGCCGGTCACCGCGTCGCCCCCCGTGACCACGATCTCCGCGGCGCCCCCCTTCCGCGCCACCACGGGCGTGATGTACGAGTCGGGCGACTCCGCGCGGGCATCCGTGGGGCGCTCCACGCGGAAGCGCGTCTTGCCCGTGGCCGCGTCCAGGCCCAGGAGGTACGAGGCGGCGTCCGTCTTCATGCCGTGCAGCACGGGCACGTACAGCACGCCCTCGTAGAGCAGGGGCGAGCTGGCGTAGCCCCACATCAGGCCGAAGTCCCCGAACTCCTTTTGCACGTCGCGCGCCCACAGCTCCTTGCCCGCCAGGTCGAACGCCTTCAGCACGCCGGTGCCGGTCATGGCCACCACCCTTGTGCCGTCGCCCACGGGCGAGGGCGAGGACATGTTGTGCTTGCGGTGCGCCTCGCCCGCCGCGGGACCCACCGGCCGCTTCCAGGCCACCGTCCCCGTGCGCCGGTCCACCGCCCACAGGGAGACCGTGTCGCCCTCGGGCACGGTCACGAAGACGCGGTCGCCCAGCACGATCGGCGTCGCCGCGCTGTGCCCGGGCAGGGCGAGGCGGAAGGCCACGTTCTCCCGGGCCGACCAGCGCACGGGCAGGCCCTTCTCCGGGCTGGTGCCCCGCAGCTCGGGGCCGCGCCACTGCGGCCAGTCGGCGGCATGGGCCGCAGAGACGAAGAGGGCGAAGACGGCGGCGTTCCGGACGTGGTTCATGACTCCTCCGGGCTCGAAACCCGAGGATAGCGCGGCTGCGCTCCCAAACGAGCGGAGGGGACGGTAACGTTGGCCACGGCGGCAGCGACTGCGACAAATGACAGGGAGCGGCCGATCCAATTCCGTACCCTGTATCGGAGGTCCGTCCGCCCCATGAAGAGAGCCGCGCTCGTGCTGATCGCCGCCCTGGCGGGGGCCGCCGCCCAGGCCCAGACCACGGGGACCCTCGTCGGCCAGGTGCGCGATGCCTCGGGCGGCGCGCTCCCCGGGGCCGTGGTCACCGTCCGTCACCTCGACACCGGCCTCACGCGCAGCGCCGCCACCGACGCCACGGGCGA
>DATBIO010000068.1:0-40747 GCA_036556965.1 Vicinamibacteria bacterium | reverse complement strand
TTCTGGGGAGTCACGGAGTCCCAGCACCTTGTCGACATCGTCAACCAGACGGACCTCGTCGAGAACCCTGACGGCGAGGACAAGCTCGGCCAGCCGATGGCACACCTGACGCTGACGCGCCGCTGGGGCACGCTCGACCTCTTCGTGCTGCCCCTGGCGCGCGCGCGCACCTTCCCGGGCGCCCAGGGCCGGCTGCGGCCCGGCCCGCTCGTCGACGACCGCGCCTCGGTGTTCGAAGGCGGCCGCTGGCGTCCCAGCGCCGCCGTCCGATGGTCGAAGACGTTCGGCGCGTTGGATCTCGGCCTTTCCCACTTCCACGGCACCAGCCGGGAGCCGCGCCTCTCGTGGGCGCCGAGCGGCGACGGGGGCCGTCTCGTGCCGTACTACGACCTCATCCACCAGGCGGGACTGGATGCGCAGTGGACGGCGGGGCGCTGGCTGTGGAAGCTCGAGGCGATCCGCCGCACGGGGCAGGGCACGCCCCACGTTGCCGCCACCGCCGGCTTCGAATACGCGCTGGCCAACGCCTTCGGTCTGGGCTTCGACCTGGGCCTGATCGCCGAGTACCTCTACGACGACCGCGGGCGCCTTGCGACCACGCCGTGGCAGGACGACGTCTTCGCGGGAGTGCGGGTGGCCGCCAACGACGCGCATGGCACCGAGCTGCTGGCCGGCGTGATCGTCGATCCCGGGAGCCGGGCCAGCGCCTGGAGCCTCGAGGCCTCGCGCCGCATCGGCGGCCACTGGAGGCTCGGCGTCGAAGCGCGTGCCTTCCGCGCCAGGCGGGCCGACGATCCGCTGGCCGAGCTCCGTCGGGACGACTACTTCCAGACGGAGCTGTCCTACCGGTTCTGACGGACGGCTCCGCATCCCCATGCGGAACGACTCGCGGACCCGGACCGAAGGACTGCGGCCGACGAAGAGCAGGACGAAGTCGTCGACCGCCGGGGGAGGAGTCTCGCGAGGGGCTGGAGGCCGGCCGTCGGGGGACGGCGCTCGTGACCCGGTGTGGCCTCGAATGGAGGCTCGCGTGCCGCCAGGGACACCTGAAACAGGGTGCTAGAATCGCCCGCAGGCCGTTAGCTCAGTGGCAGAGCGCCTGCCTTTTAAGCAGGGTGTCGTGGGTTCGATCCCCACACGGCCTACCATCTGAAGAGCGAATTGTCCGACGCTCCGCCGCCCCTCCGGGGCCGGCGAGGGGTCCGCATGAAAGCATTCGGCGACCTCACGATCCGGCAGAAGCTGACCCGCGTGGCCATGCTCACCAGCCTGGTCGCCATCGCGGCCGCCGTGAGCGCCTTCATCATGATCGAGCTGCGCACCTTCCGCCGCGGCATCCTCCGCGAGATCACGGTGGACGCGCACCTCGTGGCCACCAACACCGCCTCCGCCCTGCTCTTCGGCGACGAGGCCTGGGCCCTGCGCGGCCTGGCCGCCCTCGAGATCGAGCCGGACGTGGTGGCGGCGGCGGTGTACGACGCGGGCGGACGCCCCTTCGCGGTGTGGTCGCGCCACGGGGGCAGCGTGGGCGTCCCCGGCCAGGCGCAGCCCGCGGGCCACTCCTTCGAGGCCGACGAGCTGGAGGTCTTCTACCCGGTGACGGTGGAGGGAACCCAGGTGGGCACCGTCTACGTGCGCGCGCGGCTGAGCAAGCTCTGGCGCCGGCAGCAGCTGACCGTGCTGGTGGCCTTCCTGGTGGCGGTGGGGTCGTTCGGCCTCGCCCTCGCCCTCTCCACCCGCCTGCAGCGCGCCATCACGGGCCCCCTGCAGCGCCTGGCCGACGCCGCCCGCACCATCTCCCTGAGCGAGGACTACTCCGTGCGCGTGCCCGGCGGGGGGCGCGACGAGGTGGGGCAGCTCGTCGGGACGTTCAACGAGATGCTGGAGCGCGTGGACCGGCGCGACCGCGAGCTGGTGGAGGCGCGCGAGACCCTCGAGCAGCGGGTGGCGGAGCGGACCACCGAGCTGGCGCAGAGCCAGGCCCTGCTCGCGGACGCGGAGCGGCTGGCCCACGTGGGGAGCTGGGCCTGGGACGTCGGCCGCGACGAGGTCACGTGGTCGGACGAGATGTTCCGCCTCTACGGGCTCGAGCCCACGGCCGTCCGGCCCAGCTATGCGGCGTTCCTGGCCCGCATCCACCCCGACGACCGCGCCCGCGTGGCGGAGCACGTCGAGCGCGCGCTGCGCGACGGCCAGCCCTTCGCCTTCGAGCACCGCCTGGTGCGGCCCTCGGGCGAGGTGCGCGCGCTGGGCGCATTCGGCACCGTGGAGACGGCCCCCGACGACCGCCCCCTGCGGCTGCTGGGCACGGCCCAGGACATCACCGAGCGCAAGGCGGCGGAGGAGGAGCGGGCCCAGCTCATCCGCGAGCAGGCGGGGCGCGCGGAGGCGGAGTCCGCCCGCCGCCGCTCCGCCTTCCTGGCCGAGGCGGCCGCGCGGCTGGCCGAGGCCCTCGACGACCGCGCCGCCCTCTCCGCCCTCGCCCACATCGCGGTGCCCGAGGTGGGGGACTGGTGCATCGTGCTCCTCGACGGGGACGGCGGGGGAAGCGAGGTCCTGGCCTGCGCGCACGTGGACCCCGCGCGCGAGGAGGCGCTCACCCGCATGGCCCGGTGGTGCGCGGAAGGCGCCGCCGGGGAGCGCGCGGCGCGCCCCCTCGTCCACTACGCCCCGCAGGAGTTCCCTCCCTTCACCTCCGGCGACTGCCGGGCCCTCCTGGCGGAGGTGGGCTACTCGTCCGGCGTGCGCGCCCCGCTGCAGGCCCGCCGGCGCCGCCTGGGCGACCTGTTCCTGGGCACCATGGGGAGGCCCCTCGGCGCCGACGACCTCGACCTCGTGCGCAGCCTGGCCGACCGCGCCGCCCTCTTCGCGGACAACGCGCGCCTCCTGCGCGAGGCCCAGGAAGCGAACCGGCTGAAGGACGAGTTCCTGGCCACGCTCTCGCACGAGCTGCGCACGCCG
This sequence comes from Vicinamibacteria bacterium, assembly GCA_036556965.1. GTDB lineage: Bacteria > Acidobacteriota > Vicinamibacteria > Fen-336 > Fen-336 > DATBIO01. The sequence continues at coordinate 37,786 of DATBIO010000068.1, read as the reverse complement.
CTCAACGCCATCGTGGGCTGGACCAAGCTCCTGCAGTCGGGCGAGCTCGACGAGGCCACCGCCGCCAAGGCCGTGGACACCATCGACCGCAACGCGCTGGCCCAGGCGCAGCTGGTGGAGGACATCCTGGACGTGAGCCGCATCGTGGCGGGCAAGCTGACCCTGCGCGTGCAGCCCACCGACCTCGCCGCCCTGGCGGAGGGCGCCCTGGACTCCGTGCGCCATTCCGCGGAGGCCAAGGGCATCACCGTGCACGCGAGCTTCGACCGCGTGCGCGGCCTGGCCGGCGATCCCGACCGCCTGCGCCAGGTGGTGTGGAACCTGCTGTCGAACGCGGTGAAGTTCACGCCCCAGGGCGGCAACCTGTGGGTGTCGGTCCGGGAGAGGGAAGGAGAGGCGGAGATCGAGGTCCGCGACGACGGAAAGGGCATCACCCCGGAGTTCCTGCCCCACGTCTTCGACCGGTTCCGCCAGGCCGACGCCTCCACCACCCGCCGGCACGGCGGCCTCGGCCTCGGCCTCGCCATCGTGCGCCACCTCGTGGAGCTGCACGGCGGCACCGTGTCCGTGGCCAGCCCGGGGCAGGACCGCGGCGCGGCCTTCACCGTGAGGCTGCCGCTGCCCGCGGGCCCCGTCGGGGAGAGCCCCGTCCCCGCCGAGAACGTCGCCCCCGGGGCCTGAGGGAAGCCGCAGGTCGTCAAGGCGGGAGGCGCCGTCCGGGGAGCTACGCCCCGGGGGCCGGAGCCGCCGCCGCGCCGGCCGCGCGTGGCCAGGCGATGTCCACGGTGACCCCCGCCGCGTAGTGGACCAGCGGCTCGCCCCCGCGGGGGGTGAGGCCGGCGCCGCGGATCAGGCGCTCCTGCAGGCCCTCGACGCGCGCGCCCTGGATCTCGTACGGGCGATGGCGGACGCGGCCGGAGAGGAGGCGCTCTCCCGTCCAGGCGAAGAGCACGTAGCGCTCGACCAGGAAGTGCTCCAGCGTGCCCGCCGCGGCGGGTCGCGGGACGCCGCCGGGGCTGTAGCGCACCGCGCACTCGGGAGGATCGCCGGGGCGGCGGCGGGACTCGAAGGTGATCCAGCGGCGCGGAGGCGGGGGCGCCTCCTCCTCCGCCACCGCGAACCGCATGGCGGCGTGGTGGTAGGGAAGGTGGAAGGCCGCGCGGGCGGCCTGGGCGACGAGGGCGGAGGACGCGTCCAGGCTCAGGAACCACACGCCGGGGGTCCCGTCCGGCCCGCGTACGTAGGTGCGCGCGTTGACCTCGTGGTACGCGCCCGTGAACGGGACGGGGGGCAGGAAGGCCAGCCGGTTCTCCGGCACGTCGAAGGGCACGACCGCGGCATACGCGCGGCCGTGGAACGTGTCCACCTCCAGCCCCGGCGGGAGGAGGCGCCGGATCTCCTCCGCGTCGGCCGTCCAGTGCAGGAAGAGCAGGTGCTCCCAGCGCTGTCGGATGACGTCGACCATCGGCGTGGCGGCGCGCCCTGGGGCGCGACCCTCCCCTTCAGGCGGAGCGGGAGGTCGCGCGGGGCGTGGGGCGCGGCGGCCGCGCGAGGCCGAGGGCCTCGCCCAGGGACGTGGCGGCGTGCGCCACGGAGGAGGCGGCGGCGGCGAGAAGGCGCTCGTCGGTCTCCCCCCACCCCCAGGCCGCTCCCCCCGCGGCGCGGCGCACGGCCACGCGGGCGTGGACGAGGGCGGCGCCCGCCCACAGCACGGTCGTGCACCGGCCCAGGCGGGGGTGCGAGACGAGCGGCTGGAGCTGGAGGGTGAGCGCCTCCACCTCGTGATCGAGCTTTCCGACCGTCATCCACCAGGAACCCATGGGACCCTCGCCGCCAGCGGTTGTCTCCACCGTACCACACGGCTTCCGCCCGCCGGGCGCGCACGCGGTTTTTGCGCCGGGCCCGCCCCCGCGGCGCCGCGCGTGCTAGGTTTTCCGCAGCGCATCCGTGAGCTCAACCGCTTCCGTCCACGACTGGCTCGCCGGCGGCGGCGAGATGGCCGAGCTCATCCGCTCCATCGACTGGTCGCGCACGCCGCTGGGGCCGATGTCCGCCTGGCCGTCCGCGCTGCGCACCACCGTCGGGCTCCTCCTGCGCAGCCGGTTCCCGATGCTCCTCTGGTGGGGACCGAGCTTCGTCCAGTTCTACAACGACGCCTACCATCCCATCCCGGGGGCGAAGCACCCGGGGGCCATGGGACAGCCCGCCCGCGAGTGCTGGGCCGAGATCTGGCACGTCATCGGTCCCATGGTGGAGGCCCCGTTCTCCGGCCAGTCCGCGACGTGGAGCGACGACCTCGCCCTGCTCATCAACCGCAAGGGCTTCCTGGAGGAGACGCACTTCAAGGTCGCCTACAGCCCGGTGCCCGACGAGAGCGTCCTCCCCACCGGCGTGGGCGGGGTGCTGGCCACCGTCGCCGAGACCACCGAGCAGGTCTTCGGGCAGCGCCAGCTGAGGACCCTCCGCGACCTGGCCGCCCGCGCCGCGAAGGCCGACTGCGCCGAGCAGGCCTGCCGGACGGCCGCGGCCACCTTCGACGAGAACGCGGCCGACGTTCCCTTCGCCCTCTTCTACCTGGTCGACGCGGACGGGGGCAGCGCGCGCCTCGCCGCCTCGTGCGGCTTCGGCGAGCTCTCCGGACCCGCCAACCCCCCCGTCATCGACCTGCGCGCTCCCGCGGGCGACGGCGCGTGGCCGCTGGGACGCGTCCTGGGGGGGGGAGCGCCGGAGGTCGTCGGCGGCCTGCGCGAGCGGTTCGCGACCCTGCCCACCGGGAGCTGGCAGGAAGCGCCCGAGTGCGCCATCGCCCTGCCCATCGCCGCGCCCGACCAGCCGCGCGCCTTCGGCGTCCTCGTGGCCGGCTGCAGCCCCCACCGCGCCCTGGACGAAGGCTACCGGTCCTTCTTCGAGCTGGCGGCCGCGCAGGTGGTCACCGCCATCCGCAACGCCCTGGCCTACGAGGAGCAGCGCCTGCGCGCCGAGCGCCTGGCGGAGATCGACCGCGCCAAGACCGCCTTCTTCTCCAACGTCAGCCACGAGTTCCGGACGCCGCTGACGCTGATCCTCGCGCCCCTCGAGGAGGAACTGGCGGAGCGGGCGGGGCCGCTGGCGGCGGAGGGCCGCGAGCGCCTGGAGGCCGTGCACCGGAACGCGCGTCGCCTGCTCCGGCTCGTCAACACCCTGCTCGACTTCTCGCGCATCGAGGCCGGACGCCTGGAGGCCCGCTACGAGCCCACCGACCTGGCCGCCTACACCGCCGAGCTGGCCAGCGTGTTCCGCTCCGCGGTGGAGAAGGCGGGGCTGGCTTTCGAGGTGGACTGCCCGCCGCTGCCCGCGCCCTTCCACGTGGACCGCGACATGTGGGAGAAGGTCGTGCTCAACCTCCTCTCCAACGCCTTCAAGCACACCTTCGCGGGCGGCATCCGCGTGTCCCTGCGCGGCGACGGCGAGGGCGCCGTCCTCCACGTGTCCGACACCGGCGTGGGCATACCTCCGCAGGAGCTGCCTCACGTCTTCGAGCGCTTCCACCGCGTCAAGACCGCGAAGTCCCGCTCGCACGAGGGCGCGGGCATCGGGCTGGCCCTCGTGCAGGAGCTGGTGCGCCTCCACGGGGGCGAGGTGGAGGTGGAGAGCGAGGAGGGGCGCGGCACGTCGTTCCGCGTCGCCATCCGGGCCGGCCACGCGCACCTGCCCGCCGAGCGCGTGGCGGGGGGCGGGCCGCCGCGTCCTCCGGGCCCGGCCGGAGCGGACCTCTACGTGGACGAGGCGCTGGGCTGGCTGCCGGATGCGGCGGCATCCGCGCGCGACGCCGCCGAGGCGGGGGAGTTCGTGCGCCCGCGCGTGATCTGGGCCGACGACAACGCGGACATGCGCGCCTACGTCCGGCGGCTGCTCGCCGACCGCTACGAGGTGGCCGCCTTCCCCGACGGCCGCGCCGCCCTGGAGGCGGCGCGGCAGGAGCCGCCCGCGCTGGTGCTGGCGGACGTGATGATGCCGGGCCTGGACGGGTTCGGGCTCCTGCGCGCGCTGCGGGAGGACGAGCGCACGCGCGCGCTGCCCGTGGTGCTGCTCTCCGCGCGCGCGGGCGAGGAGGCGCGCGCGGAGGCCCTGGAGGCGGGCGCCGACGACTACCTGGTCAAGCCGTTCAGCGCCCGGGTCCTCCTGGCGCGCATCGCCGCCCAGGTGGACGCCGCGCGCGCCCGCGCCGAATCGGAGCGCGCGGCGCGCGAGCGGGAGGGCCTCTTCCGCGCCATGGCCGACGCCGCTCCCACCATCATCTGGACGGCGGACGCCGAGGGGCGCATCACCTACGCGAGCCCGCGCTGGTACGCGTACACGGGGCTGACCCCGGAGGAGAACGCGCGCGGGTGGGCGGAGCGGGTGGTGCACCCCGACGACTACGAGCGGTGCGTGGCGGAGTGGCAGCGGGCGCTGGCCGAGGGCAGCGACTACGAGATCGAGGTACGCAACCGCAGGGCGGACGGGACCTACCGCTGGTTCGTCACCCGCGCCTCGCCGCGGCGCGACGCCGGGGGACGGGTGGAGGGCTGGTTTGGCGCCACCACCGACATCCACGAGCTGAAGGAGCTCCAGGCCGCCCAGCGGGAGGCCGACCGGCGCAAGGACGAGTTCCTGGCCACGCTGGCCCACGAGCTCCGGAACCCGCTCGCTCCCATCCGCACGGCGGCGGAGGTCCTCCGCCTGCGCGGCGTCACCGAGGCCCAGGGGCAGCGCGCGCGTGACATCGTCGCGCGCCAGAGCGCGCGCATGGCCCGCCTCATCGACGACCTGCTCGACGTCAGCCGCATCACCACCGACAAGCTGGAGCTGCGGCGCGAGCGGACCAACCTGGCCACCGTGGTCCAGGCCGCGGTGGAGACGATCCGCCCCACGGTCGAGCGTTTCGGCCACGCCCTGCTCGTCTCGCTGCCGGAGGACCCGCTCTACCTGGACGCCGACCTGACGCGGGTGGCCCAGATCCTCTCCAACCTCCTCGACAACGCGGCCAAGTACACGCCGCGAGGGGGCCGCCTCACCCTCGACGCGGCGCGGGAAGCCGGCGAGGCGGTGATCCGCGTGCGCGACAACGGCGTGGGCATCCCTCCCGACCTGCTGCCGCGCGTCTTCGAGATGTTCACGCAGGCGGACCGGTCGCTGGAGCGGAGCCGCGGAGGCCTCGGCATCGGGCTCACCCTGGCCCGGCGCCTGGCCGAGATGCACGGCGGCCGGATCGAGGCGCGGAGCGAGGGGGCGGGGCAGGGCAGCGAGTTCACCGTGCGCCTTCCCCTCGCCGCCGAGGAGTGGTCGGCGCCGCCTGCGGAGGCCGCGGAGTCGGCGTGGTCCATGGCCGCGGGGGGGCTCCGCATCCTGGTGGCCGACGACAACGAGGACGCGGCGGAGGGGTTGGAGATGCTGCTGCGCAGCTCCGGCCACGTCGTGCGCACCGTCCACGACGGCCGGGCGGCCCTGGCCGCGGCGGGCGAGTTCCGCCCCGAGGTGGCGCTGCTCGACATCGGCATGCCCGTCCTCAACGGGTACGAGGTGGCGGCGCGGATCCGCACGGAGGCCTGGGGCCGCGGGATGGTGCTCGTCGCCCTCACGGGATGGGGCCAGGATGCCGACCGCGCGCGCTCGGCCGCCGCCGGCTTCGACCACCACGTCCTGAAGCCGGTGGAGCCGGCCGCCCTGCAGGCGCTGCTGACACAGATCGCTGTCCCAGGGATTGACATGGGTATACAATAATCGTATAGTCCGCGGCGGGAGGGAGATGCCAAATGAGCGGGCAACCCAGTCCCGTGCGGGGACCGCGTTTCGAGGTGGACATCGAGGTGGACTGCGCCACACGCGAGATGTTCGTCGCCAACCAGGTGACGAACATCAGCCGCGGGGGCCTCTTCATCCGCAGCGCGCATCCGTTGCCGATCAACTCCGAGGTGGAGCTCCGGCTCCATATCCCCGGGGCGGACCCTCCCATCGCGGTCCACGGGCGTGTCGTCTGGAACTACGACATGGCCAAAGGCACCACCCACCTGGTGGCGGGCTCCGGCATCCGGTTCCTGGACCTGTCGCCACGCGACCGCGCGGCCCTGGAGCGCTATCTGGACGAGCTGGCCCGCGTGGCCGGGCCCGCCGCACCGCGCCCGGACCGGAGCGAGGCCGCGCCGTCGCCGCCGCGCCCGGACCGGACCGAAGCGTCCACCTGAGCCGCGGGGACGGCGGCGCGCGCGCCGCCGTCCACGCCCCGCTCAGGGCCGCGCGCTGCGCGATCGCGCGGACCGGCCCGCCGCCGGCTTGCGGGCCTTCGGACGGCCGTTTCCCCGCTGTGCCGCCCGCCCCTTGGGCATCGGGCGCCGAGCCTGCTTGGCGCGCGCGGCGCCGATGGCGGTCTTGACGTCCTTGCGCTCCTCGGGCGGGGGCAGCACCGCCGGCCGGCCCAGCGACTCCAGCCACAGCTCGCGGCACCAGCCCTGCGTGTGGTACAGGTGCTCGTCCTCCTCCTCCTCGACCTCGTCGTGCGCCTTCTTGAGGACGCGGCCGGCGTCGCCGCCCGCGGACTTGGCCATCTCGCCGATCAGCTCCCAGTTGAGGTGGTCCTTGGTCTCGGCGTCCACCACGCACTCGCAGGCCACGAGCTGGGCGGCCTCCGGCTCCCCGGCGGAGAGCGCGTCGTCCATGGCGCGGACCAGGGCCTGGCCCTTGGCCTTCACGATGTCGCGGCCCGGCGTCTCGGTCTCCGGGTCGAGGCCGAGGTCGGCGAAGACGCCTTCCAGGACCTGCACGTGCCGGCGGGTCTGCTCCAGGTACTCCTGCCACTCCTCCTTGAGGTCCTCGTTCACGGCGCAGCGCACGGCCTGCTCGTAGACCTCGACCCCGCCGCGCTCCGTCTCCAGCGCCTGGCACAGCAGCTCCTTCAGCTCTTCGCTCACGTTCCTTGGGTTCATGGGCCCCTCCCCTGTCACGACCATAGCAACCGGCCGGCGGGGGAAGGGGGACCGCGCGCGCTTTTCCCGTGGCGCCGCGGGCCCGATTTCGGTACTTTTGCCGGGTTCTTGCGCCCGTCCCGAGGCGCCGTATATCCTTTCGGACACAGGCCATGACGTCGTCTCCGAGGTAAGGCATGCCCATCCGGACGGACATCGAGCACCGCAGCGGGCTCGTCGACGTCCTCGACCGCGTCCTCGACAAGGGCCTCCTGATCGCGGGCGACATCCGCGTCTCGCTGGCCGAGGTCGAGCTCCTCACCATCCGCATCCGGCTGCTCGTGTGCTCGATCGACAAGGCCCAGGAGATCGGGCTCGATTGGTGGCGCTACGACAGCCACCTGGCCCCCGGCCGGGCGCGCCTGGCCGAGGAGAACGAGGAGCTGCGGAAGCAGGTCCGTGCGCTGGAGCGGAGGATCAAGACCCTGGCCGTCCCGCGCGCCGCGCGCGCCACGGTGGCGCGCGGAGTGAGCGCCCGGCCCCGGCGCTGAACGAGGAGAGTGAGCGATGGCCGTTGAACGGACGGTTGGCGGCACCAGCCTCATCGACGTCCTTGACCGCGTCCTGGACAAGGGCATCGTCATCGACGCGTGGGTCCGCGTGTCCCTGGTCGGCATCGATCTCATCACGGTGGAGGCGCGCGTGGTGGTGGCCTCGATCGACACCTACCTCAAGTACTCGGAGGCGGTGGGCGGCGTGGCGCCCGTGGCCAAGCCCGCCCCGGCCCTGGAAGCGGCGCAGACGCGCGCCGAGCTGGCCGCGGAGAACGCGGCCCTGCGCGCGCAGATAGCGAGCAGCGAAGTCCGCCGCGCTCCCGCCGCCCGACGCCGCCGGTAGGCTCATGGCGGGCGCCAGCCCGATCACGCCCGCGAGGGCCGCCGCGGCCGGGGGGCCGGGAGGGTCCGAGCTCCTCGAGGCCAAGCTGGGCCTCGCCGAGTTCCTGGTCGCCTCGGACAACCCCAAGGAGACGGCCTACCGCTCCCTGGAGTGGCTCGCCGAGTACGGCGAGCTGCGCCGGGGCGTCTGCCTCACCTTCGATGCCGAGAGCGGGCGGCTCGGCGGCCTGGCCGCGGTGGGGGTGGACCCCGCCGCCGTGGAGCGCTTCACCATCGAGCCCGACGACCACGGGAGCCGGATCCTGTCCCTGGCCCTGGGCCGCCAGACCGACCACTTCGACGACACGCGCGCGGGCAGCCCCGCCACCCCGCTGGGGCGGGGGCGCTACCTGGCCGTCCCCCTCTCGGGGCGCATCGGCCGCGAGACCGTCCCCACCGGGTTGCTGCTCCTGGGGCCCCCCACGGACGTCCTGCGCGAAATGGCGGGATGGCTGGGGGGGATCCTCGGCCACCGCCTGGCGCGCCTGGCGCGCCTGCGGCAGGCCCTGGAGAGCGACCGCCGGCTGCGGCGGGAGCGGATGCTCATCGACACCGTGCCCGATCCCATCATCCTGACCGACACGGAGGGGGCGATGCTGGTGGCCAACACCGCCGCCCACCGCCTCTTCGGCTCGGTGGAGGGGGAGAGCGAGGGACGGCGGCGGGCGGTGGCCCTCAACAACATGCTGTTCTCCTCCGCCGTGCCCCAGGGGGGATGGAGGAGCGACGCGCAGAGCCGCGAGCTGCTGCTGGTGGACCCGCAGGAGGGCTCGGACCTCCTCTTCGAGATCATCACCCGCAGCGTGGCCGACGCCCGCGAAGGCACGGCCCAGGTGGCGGTGCTGCGCAACGTCAGCGACCTCCACCGCGCCACCGAGCAGATCGAGGAGAACTACCGCCGGGTGCGCGTGGCGGAGGCGGAAGCGCGCGCCGAGCGCGACCGGCTCGACCTCATCATCAACAGCGTGGCCGACCCCATCGTGGTCAGCGACCCCGGGGGGGCCATCGTCATGATGAACGACCCCGCGGAGCGCATCTTCAGCGTGCCGGAGGGGGCGAGCCCCGAGACGGCCCTCCGCGTGCGCGCCAACGACGCGCACTTCTCCTCCTTCGTCTCCAACCTGCTGTTCGGCGAGGGCACCACGCGCCACCACGGCGGGGTCAGCCTGGTGGACCCGCCCTCCGGCCAGGCCCTGCCCGTGGAGGCGGTGTCGGGCAAGGTGCTGGCCGAGCACGGCGAGCTGGCCGCCATCGTGACCGTGCTGCACGACCGCAGCGAGCAGGTCGAGAAGGAGCGCCTCTACGAGGAGCTGAAGCTGGCCACCGAGCAGCTGGAGCAGCGCATCACCCAGGCCACCGTGGAGCTGGCGGAGCAGAACGAGCAGCTTCGGCGCAGCAAGCTCGAGCTGGAGGCGGCCAGCGCCGCCAAGTCGCAGTTCCTGGCCAACATGTCGCACGAGTTCCGCACCCCGCTCAACGCCATCCTCGGCTACACGAGCATGATGCTGCAGGGCATCACCGGCCCCGTCAGCCCCGCCCTGGAGAAGAACCTGCGGCGGGTGGACAGCAACGGGCGGCACCTGCTGGCCCTCATCAACGACGTGCTCGACATCTCGCGCATCGAGGCGGGGCGCATGCCGGTGACCCTCTCGGACTTCGAGCTGCCCGGGCTCATCCGGGAGGTGCTCGCCGAGCTGGAGCCCATCATCACGCGCTCGCGGCTGTCCGTGCGCTCGGAGCTGCCGCGCCGGATGCCCGCCCTCACCTCCGACCGGCCCAAGGTCAAGCAGATCGTGCTCAACCTCGTCAACAACGCGATCAAGTTCACGCCCTCGGGCTCGGTGGTGGTCTCCACCTCCTTCGACGCGCGCCGCAAGGAGACGGCGGTGTCGGTCACGGACACCGGCATCGGGATCGACCCCGAGGACCAGGAGCGGATCTTCGAGGACTTCCGGCAGGCCGACAACTCGCCCGCCCGCGAGTACGGGGGCGCGGGCCTGGGGCTGGCAATCTGCCGGCGCCTGGCCGACATCCTGGACGGGCGCCTCGAGCTGCGGAGCCGTCCGGGCCAGGGCTCGACCTTCAGCCTCGTCCTCCCGCGGAAGCCGCGCCGCCGATGAAGGGCCGCAAGCGGGGATCGCGCGCGCCGGCCGCGTCGCCGCCGGACCTCGCGGCCATGGTCGCGGGGGGCGAGCTGGTCCTGCTCGTGGACGACTTCCCGGACAACCGGGAGATGTACGCCCAGTACCTCACCTTCAAGGGCTACCGCGTGGCGGAGGCGGGCGACGGCCACGACGCCCTGGCCAAGGCGGGGGCGCTGCGCCCGGACGTCATCGTGATGGACCTCTCCATGCCCGGCCTCGACGGGTGGGAGGCCACGCGCCGCCTGAAGGCGGACAGCACCACCCGGCACATACCGGTGATCGCGCTCACCGGGCACGCCCTCACCGGCCACGCGGAGGGCGCGCACGCGGCGGGGGCCGACGCCTTCGTGACCAAGCCGTGCGTGCCCTCCGACCTCGCCGCGCAGATCCGGCGCATCCTCGACACCAAGCGGAGATAACCGAGCAATGGCCAAGAACGCAAAGGGTCGCACCAAGGGCGCCGCCCGCCGCCCGCCGGCGGGGAAGGCCGGCCGGCGGAAGCCCGCGGCCGCCGGCAGGTCCGCGGCCGCGGGCAAGCCGGGGGCGCGCCGCGCGTCGCCGCCCCGACCGCCGGAGCCGGGCCAGACTCCTCCCGCGCCGGACGCGGGCGCGTCCGCGCGCGCGGCCCGGCGGCCGTCCCCCGCCTCCCCCTCCGCCTCGCCCGGCCGCGGGAAGTACGTGTACTGCATCATCCGCTCCAAGGAGCCCCTGCGCTTCGGACCCATCGGCATCGGGGCGGAGCCGGGGGAGGTGCACACCGTGAACCACCGCGAGCTGGCGGCGCTGGTGTCGGACACCCCCACCGAGGTCTTCGACGCCACCCGCGACAACGTGCTGGCCCACGAGCGGGTGAACGAGACGGTCATGCGCAAGCACACCGTCATCCCCATGTCCTTCGGCACGGTGTTCAAGACGCGCGACGACATCGTGGAGCTGCTGCGCGCGGCCTATGACGCCTTCATGGACGTGCTGACCAAGATGGACGACAAGCTGGAGTTCGGCCTGAAGGTGCTCTGGGACCGCGACGTCATGGTCCAGCAGATCGAGGCCGAGGACGAGGACGTGCGCCGGCTGAAGGACGAGATCTCCTCGCAGAAGGGGTCCACCTACTTCGCGCGCATGCAGTACGGGCGGGCCATGGACGCCGCCCTGGAGGCGCGCAGCGAGCGTCTGGTGAGCGAGATCTTCGAGCTCCTGCGCCCCGTCTCCGTGGCCTCGCGCGCCAACAAGCCCATCGGGGACAAGATGATCCTGAACGCGGCCTTCCTGGTGGCGCGCGCCAAGGAGTCGGAGTTCGACGCCAAGGTCAAGAAGATCGGCGCCCGCCACGAGAAGCTGACCTTCAAGTACACGGGCCCCTGGCCCCCCTACAACTTCGTGAACATCCGCCTGAAGCTGGAGCGCGCCAAGGAGAGCGAGTGAGGGGCGGCCGCCCGTGATCATCCTCGACAGCCTCGTGATCGGCGGCATCAAGTTCGTCTTCCGCAAGCTGGCGGAGGCGGTGGACGCCGAGATGCGGGACGACGGCGTCCTCAAGGAGGAGCTGCTGGCCGCGCAGATGATGCTCGAGCTGGGGGAGATCACGCCCGCGGAGTTCGCGGAGCGCGAGAAGGACCTCCTGGCGCGCATCCGCGAGGTGCGCGAGCGGAACACCGCGCCCGCCCCCGCTCCGGGCGAGATGCGGATCGCGGGGGTGGAGGCCACCTTCACGGGCGACGAGCACACGGAGACGAAGTAGCCCCTGCTCCACTTCTTCGCCGGCAAGGGCGGGGTGGGCAAGACGACCTGCGCCGCCGCCGCCGCCGTGCGCCGCGCGGAGGCGGGGGAGCGGGTCCTGGTCGTTTCCCTCGACCCCGCGCACTCCCTGGGCGACGCGCTGGACACCGCCCTCGGCCCCGAGCCCCGGCGCGTGCGGGTGCCGCGGGGGACCCTCTTCGCGGTGGAGCTGGGCGCGGACCGCGCCCTGGCCCGGTGGCTCGACGAGCGGCGGCAGCTCTTCGCCACCATCCTGGAGCGCGGCACCTACCTCGACCACGAGGACGTCGCGCGGTTCCTGGACCTCTCGCTGCCGGGGGTGGACGAGCTGGTGGGGCTGCTGGAGCTGGGGCGGCTGGCCTCCGCGCGGCCCTACGACACGGTGGTGGTGGACGCCGCTCCCACCGGGCACACCCTGCGCCTGCTCCAGATGCCGGCCACGCTCCGGCAGGTCGCGGGGGTGCTCGACACGATGCACGGCAAGCACCGCTTCGTGGCGGAGAGCCTGGGCGGGCGCTACCACGCGGACGAGGCGGACGCGCTCATCGCGCAGGTGGAGGAGGAGGGGAGCGGGCTGGCGCGCGGGCTTCGCGACGCCCAGCGCACGCGCTTCTCGTGGGTCATGCTGGCCGAGTCGCTCGCCCTGGAGGAGACGGCCGACGGCATCGGCGCCCTGCGCCGCGACGGCCTCCCCGTGGGCGAGCTGATCGTCAACCGCCTCACGCCCCCGCCGCCCGGCCCCTGCCCGCTGTGCCCGCGCCGGCGCGCGGGGGAGGCCGCGGTGGTGGCGGAGGCGCGCCGGCGCCTGCCCGCCCTCGACCTGCGCGTGGTGATGGCGGTGGAGACGGAGCCGCGGGGCGTGGCGGCCCTGCGGCGGCTGGGCCCGCGTCCGGCGAAGCCCCCGCGCCCCGTGCGCCCGCCGCGCCCGGCCCCCGCCGGCCCCTCGGCGTCCCGCCGCACGACACCCCTGGACCCAGCGCTGCCGGAGCGCGTGCGCCTCGTGCTCTTCGGGGGCAAGGGAGGCGTGGGGAAGACGACGGCGGCCGCGGCCGCGGCGCTGTCCCTTGCCCGCGCCGGCCGGCGCGTCCTGCTGCTCTCCGCCGACCCCGCCCACTCGCTGGGCGACGCCCTGGGCCTCGGCCTCGACGACCGGGAGCGCCCGGTGGCGGGCACCACCCTGGTGGCCCGCGAGCTGGACGCGGGCGCGGCGTGGCAGGCCAAGCGCGCCTCGTACCACGAGGGGGTGGACGCGCTCTTCGACCGGATGCGGGGCGTCTCGCGCTTCGACGCCTCCTTCGACCGCGCCGTGGTGCGCGACCTGCTCGACCTGGCCCCGCCGGGGATCGACGAGCTGTTCGCGGTGCTGGCGGTGACGGACGCCCTGCGCGCGTCGCGGGGGAAGCGCCGCGCGCACGACGTGGTGGTGCTCGACACCGCGCCCACCGGCCACGCCCTGCGGCTGCTGGCCATGCCGGAGCTGGCCCTGGAGTGGGCGAGGAGCTTCATGGCCGTCCTCCTCAAGTACCGGCAGGTGGCCGGGCTGGGGCGCCTGGCCGAGGAGCTGCTGGCCGCGGCGCGGGACCTGCGGGCGCTGGCCGCGCTGCTGCACGCGGAGGCGGGCACCGCCTTCGTGGCGGTGACCCGGCCGGGCGCCCTCCCGCGCCTGGAGACGGTGCGGCTGGTGGGGCGGCTGCGCGAGATGCGGATCCCCCTGGCCGCCGTGCTCGTCAACGCGCTCACCCCGCCCGGCGGCTGCGCGCGGTGCCGGCGTGCGGCGCGGGACGAGGGCCGCGAGGTGGCGCGGCTGGACGGATCGCTGCGCGCCTTGACAGGGCCGCGCCCGCCGATGATCCTGGCTCCCCTGGTCGCGCCGCCTCCGGTGGGGGCGCGGGCGCTGTCCGCCTGGAGCGGGCAGTGGACGCAAGCCCCCGGCGACTCGCCGGGCGCGCCGGGGACGCGGGGCAGGAAGGCCGGGAGGACGAGCACGGCGCGCGCGCGGCGGCGCGGCACGCGGTGACCCACGCATGAGACAGGCGAAGCGGCGGCGGAGTACGGCGGCGCCGGCGACCTACGCCTACTGCGTGCTGCAGTCCACGGCGGCCCCCGCCGTGGCCGGCGTGCCCGCCGGCCTGCCGGGGACCGGCCCCCTGCGCGCCCTGCCCGTGGGCGGCGGCCTGTGGCTGGTGGCCGCCGCCGCGCCCCTGCCCGCGTACGCCGGCCCCGCCATCGAGCGCGGGCTGCGCGACCTGAACTGGGTCTCGGAGCGGGCCGTGGCCCACGAGCGCGTGGTCGAGCACTTCGCGGCGCGGGGACCCGCACTCCCCCTGAAGCTGTTCACGCTGTTCGCGGACGACGCGCGGGCGGTGGGCTCCCTCCGCCGCCGCCGGGCGACCCTGGGGCGCGTGCTGGCGCGCGTGGCCGGCCACCGCGAGTGGGGAGTGCGCTTCACGCTGGCGCGCCGGGCGGCGCTCCCGCGCGCCACCGCGCGGCCGGCCGCCTCGCGCCCCCCCTCGGGCACGGCCTATCTCACCGCGCGCAAGAGCGCCCGCGACGACGTGCGCGACGCGCTCCTCCGCGCCGTGGCCGACGCCGACCGCGTGTTCGCGGACCTGTCGCGGCGCGCGCGCGACGCGCGCCGGCGGGAGCCCGTGCAGACCCCGGACGGCGCGCGGCTGCTGCTGGACGCGGCCTTCCTGGTCCCGCGCCGCGGCGAGGAGGCCTTCCTGGCCACCGCCCGTCGCTGGTCCGAGCGGCTGGCCGGCGAGGGCCGGCAGCTGGCGGTCACGGGGCCGTGGCCGCCCTACAACTTCGTGGACGCGCGGTGAGGGGCCGGTCCCGCCGCCGGACGAAGGCCGGCGCGGCGCGGGCGAGCGCGGCGCGGGCCCTCATCGAGCGCGGCGACGCCTCGCTCCTGGAGACGGTGGACCACCTCCTCAACAAGGGCGTGGTCATCACCGGCGACCTGCTGCTCGGCCTGGCCGACGTGGACCTCGTCTACCTGCGGCTCTCCGCCCTCATCGCCGCCTCCGACCGCGTGCTCCCCGCCCGGAGGCTGCGCGAGTGATCTACGTCTACGGCTTCGTGGCTGGCCGCGCGCCGCGCGCGCGGCCGCGCGGCCTGCGCGGCGAGCCCGTGCGCTTCGTCCGCTGCGGCCCCGTGCAGGCGGTGGTGGGGGACGTGGCCCGGGCGCCCGCCCTGAGCGCGCGTGCGCTGCGCGGGCACGACCGCACGGTGCGGCGCCTGGCCGCGGCGGCGCCCGCCCTCGTCCCCGCGGCCTTCGGGAACGTGCTGGCGGACGAGGCCGCGCTGCGGGCGGCGGTGGCGCCCCGCGGACGCAGCCTGGCCCTGGCCGCGCGCCGCGCGCGCGGCTGCCGGCAGATGTCGCTGCGCTTCTTCGGTCGCTCCCCGCGGAAGGCGCCGCGCGCGGCCAGCGGGACGGAATACCTCCAGCGCCGCGCGGACCACGCCCGACTGCGCGACGTGCCGGGGGCGGCCGCGCTCCTGGCCCGGCTCGCGCCCCTCGTGCGCGCGGAGCGCATCGAGAGGCCGCGCGGGGGGCGCGGCCCGGGCCTGGTGGCCAGCGTCCACCACCTGGTGCCGGAGGACGCCCTCGGCCGCTACCGGCGCGTGCTGCGCGGCGGCAGCGGGGCCGGGATGGTGGTGACGGCCAGCGGGCCGTCGCCCGCCTACGCGTTCGGCGACGACCAGCCGTGAAGCGGCGCCGGCGCCCGCGCCCCGCGCGCGGCGGCGACGTCGCCGCGGTGGACGCGCGGCGCCTGAAGGGCCTGAAGGCGGAGCTGGCGCGGCGCACCCGGAGCGGCGCTCCCGGCCGCTGGAACGCCGATCCCGAGGACGTGCAGCGCTCGCTCGCCCAGCTCGTCCTCTCGCTGGTCGAGTTCCTGCGCCAGCTCATGGAGCGGCAGGCCATCCGGCGCATGGAGGACGGCACCCTGACCCCGGGCGAGCTGGAGGCGCTCGGCCAGGGCCTCATGCGCCTCGAGGAGGCGGTGGTGGACATGGCCGCGCGCTTCGGCCTGGAGCTGGGCGACCTGAACCTCGACCTGGGGCCCCTCGGCCGCCTGACCTGAGCTCGGCGCGCGCGCCGGCGCGGCGCCCTCAGATCAGCGGCGCGGAGGAGGCCGGCGCACGACGGCGGCGTAGAAGCCGTTCCACCAGGGATCGCGCGGGCGGCCCGCCTCCGTGAACCCGCGCTCGAACACCACGCGGTAGCGGAGGTCGCGGAAGGCGGCGCGCGTGGCCTCGCGCACCTGGGGCCGGCTCCAGTCGTCCACCAGGGCCAGGAAGGTGGGCGCGAACAGCCGGTCGAAGCGCGCGAAGGCGTGGTAGTGGTCGTCGCGCGTGTGCGAACCGTCGTAGAAGTAGACGTTGACGTCGCGGGGGAGCCGGCGCAACGGGAGCTTCCAGCAGTCGCCCTCCACGAAGCGCAGGCCGCGGCGGGCGCGGGCGCGCAGGTGGCGGTAGAACTCGTCGCGCGGGGCCAGGAACTCCGAGAAGTCGTCCACCCCCGTGAAGCGGCCCTCGTTGCCGCAGGCGGCGGCGAAGAAGGTGGCCCCCTTCCAGGTGCCGATCTCGAGGTAGTTCGCGCCGGGGAAGGCGCAGGCGTTGTTCAGGAAGTGGCGCTTGGTGGGCGTGCAGAAGCCGTGGATGGACAGGACGTCGTCGCTCAGCCGCGAGCGGCCGGCCCTCGCGCGCGCGAAGCTCTGCCGCGCGTGCGACGTCCACCCCGCGGCCGGCCGCGCGTGGCGCATGGCGGCGGAGGCTATCAGATGAGTTAGGCTCGCCGCCCATGGCCGGCGACACGCACCTCTTCGTGGCCCTCTCCGCCACCGCCTTCGGCGAGGTCACCCTGGGCCTGCGGATCGCGCGCCAGCTCCTGGCCGCCGGCGACCAGGCGGTATTCCTCGGTCCCGGCGCCTCCCGCGTGCTCTTCGAGGGGACGGGCGTGGAGCACGTGCCCGTCGAGGCCGCCCTGTGGTCCGGGGTGGAGGCGGAGGTCCGGCGGCTGTTGCGCGCCCACCGCGCCCGCTCCCTGGCCGTCATCGACGCCACCGCGGTGCTGCTGGGCCTCCAGGAGGTGGGCGAGGACGGACACTTCCTGGTCCGCCTCGACCTTCCCGTGGTGGCCCTCGACTGCTGGAACCTGCCGGAAGCCGGGCTGCGCTGGGACTACGGCCCCGACGCCATGGCCATCCCCGAGGTGGCCCTCGAGATCGAGCGCCGCATGATGCCGGTGCCGCCCTGCCGTCCCACCGCCGGTCCAGGCGTGTTCGACGCGCTCCCCGAGGAGCGGCCGGTGCCGGAAGCGGACGCGGCGCGGGAGCGCGCGACCCTCGGGCTGGGCGCGGGAGACAAGCTCGTGCTCCTGGCCGGGAGCCGCTTCTGGGAGCCGGGCGTCCAGGTCTGGAGCCACCACAAGCGGCTGGCCCTCCACGTGCCGGAGCTGGTGACGGGCGCCCTGGCCGCGCTTCCCCCGCAGGTGAAGCTCGTCCACGTGGCTCCCGCGGCCTGGCCGGAGGGCCCCCTGGGCGACCGCTACCGCTGGATCGGCCAGGTGCCGCCCGACCGCTTCGCGCGCCTGCTGGCGGCGAGTGACCTCCTCCTGAGCCTCAACACCAGCGGCACCACCACCGTCGCCGCGGTGGCCCGCGGTACGCCGGTGGTCCTGGGGATGAACTCGTACGAGGGGCGGACGGCGGACGAGGTGCTGGCCCGCATGGGCCGGCCCCCCGACGACCCCTTGCGGCCCTGGCTGGAGAAGGCGTGCCCGCTCTTTCCGTTCCGCCTCTTCCCGCTCGGCCTGTTCGGCCTGCTCGCGCCCGTCCTCGCCGGCAACCCGTACCTGGAGACGGTGCGGTCGGTGGAGGTGCTCGAGGTGGCGTCGTGCGCCGCCGCCTGCCGGGAGCTCCTCTTCGACGCGGGTGCGCGCGCCGCCCTGCGCCGGCGGCAGGAGGAGTACTGCCGGACGGTGCGCGCGCTGCCCGCCGCGGGCGACGTCTACCGCGCGCGGATCTAGGGAGCGCGGCGGCCTAGACCACGGCCTCGACGTACAGCGTGTCGTCGTTGCGGATCTCCCAGTCCAGGCCCGCCATCTCCGGCTCCCGGCTCCGGCCGTAGGTCTGCACGGTGACGCGCTCGGGCTCGAAGCCCGCCTGCCGCATGACGTGGCGCACCTCGTCCGCGTCGTAGATCCAGCGGTGGCCCCAGTACTGGAAGATCTGGTTCAGCATCCAGGCCTTCCGCGTCTCCATGGGCGGGAAGCCGAGCCGGGCCGTGCGCTCGCGGTGCAGCGCGTAGAACGCGTCGCTCTCCTCGAGATAGCCGCGCACGTAGCGGGCGAGGTCGGGGGTGGTGACGCGGACCACGCCGCCCGGGGCCAGCAGGCGCCGCACCTCCCGGAGCCAGCGCACCGCCTCCTCCGGCGTGATGTGCTCGAGGAAGTGCTCGGCGTAGGCCCAGGACAGCGCGCCTCCCTCGATGGGCATCTCCTGCAGCGCGTCGGCGCGCAGGTAGAGGTAGCGGCCGTCCACGCGGTACAGGCGCCCGAACAGCGTCTCCCGCGCGGTCAGGTCGTAGATCTCGACGATGTCGCTGTTGAGGCAGGGGGCCGGGAACAGCCGGTCGAGGCTGCCGAACTGCACGCCGCGGATGCCCAGCCCGCGCAAGGCGGCGGCGGTGAGGGGCACGGGCGCGGCCACGGCCTCCACGGACTCGCGCACGACCGCCTCGGGCATGGCCGCGGTGCTCTCCCAGCGCATGGAACGCTCCCCCCTCGAGCGGGGGAGTATCCCATGGCGGCGGGCGCCGCCCGGCGCCGCCGCGGGGGCACGGCCATTCCGGCCCGGCCCCGAACGGCCAATTCGTGTGCCGTGCCCCCCTCGCCCGCGCGGCCGTGCTCCAATCGAGAGGAGGAGGGCACGTGATCGGAAAGCCCAACCTGCCGCCGGAGGCCGACGAGGGGAGCGAGGTGAAGGGTGCGGCGCGGCCGACGCCCGGCCTCAACCGCATCGACCAGGAGCGCGAGGCCTCCATGGCCGACGAGGGTGGCGCCGCGGGGGCCGCCGCCGAGGCGGAGGACGCCGAGGAGCCGGAGAAGCAGTAGCGGAGGGCGCGCTCAGCGCTGGGCGTAGTACCCGAGGCGGTGACGGAGGCGGTGCGCGGCGCTCTTGAGCCGCACCACCACGCTGCGCCAGCGCCCGTCGTGGCGGGCGTTGGAGGAGACGTAGCCCAGGCTGTACTGCGCGCGGAGCTCCTGGGCCAGGCGGTCGTAGACGCCGCCGAGCTGTCCCAGGGAGCGGAGCATCTGCACCTGTCCGCCCGTGTCGCGGGTCAGGGAGGCGAAGAAGAAGCCCGTCTGGTTGGGCCCCCGCGCCCGCGCGGCGGCGGCCTCCGCCACCTGGGGCAGGCGGATGCCGTACACGGGGATGCCCGCACGGCGCGCCGTCTCCAGCACCTGGTCGTCGCTCACCACGGAGGAGGTGTCGTCCCCGTCCGAGAGCACGATCACGGCTTCCCGCCGCAGCTCGTCGGGCTTGCGCCGGGCGCGCAGGTCCTTGAGGGCCACGTACACCGAGTTGTAGAGCGCGGTGGCGCCGCCGGGCCTGGTGCCGGTGATGGCGGACTCGAGAAGGGCGCGGTCGCCGGTGAAGTCCTGGACGATGGTGGGGCGCTCGTTGAAGGCCACGACCTGGACGGTGTCGCCCTCGTCGAGCGTGCGCACGAAGCGGCGGGCCGCTTCCTGGGCCCTCGCCAGCTTGCCCTGCATCGACAGCGAGGTGTCCAGCAGGACGACCACGGAGAGGGGGACGTCGCGCTCCGTGAAGAGCGCGAGCTCCTGGGGCACGCCGTCCTCGAGGACCTCGAAGTCGGCCTGGGTGAGCCCGCGCACGTACTCGCTCTGCGCGTCCGTCACCGTGACGGTGAGGTTCACGAGCTCGACGCCGGACTCGAAGACCGGCGTGCGCCCCAGGGCCAGCGCGGGCGCCGTGCCGGCGCCCAGGATTGCGGCGAAGGCCGCGAGGCGTCCCGTCCGGGTGAGGAGTCGCGTCGCTCGAGATCGTGTGGTCATCGTGCTCTCCGAGGTCTCACGGCGGCGAGGCATGCAATGGCGGTGCCAGGGCCCCAGCTCGTGGTGCCCTCCCTCCTGGTGCCGCCGCGCTCATGCCGGGAGTGGACGCTCTCCTTCTGCTTTTCCATGTGTTCCACCGCACACCGCGCGTGCAATCCGTGTGCTCCGGAGGATCGGACGTGCACGCTCGGCCGCGGGCGGGAGCGGGCCGCCGCTAGCGTGTGCCGCGCCTCGGTCCGGCCTTGGCCGCGTGCCGCGCGTCCGCCTCCTCCACGGAGTGCGACACCCGGAGGTCCGCGTCCTTCTCGGCCAGGCGCGCGAGGGCGGCGTAGTGGCGGTGGAGCGTGGCCAGCTCCTCCTCGTCGAGGTCCTCCACGTTGACGAGGCGGTTGCTCGCGCCCGCGAGCGCGGCCACCAGCTCGTTCAGCTTGAGCTGAACGGCCAGCGACTCCTTGTTCTGGGAGCGCTGGATCAGGAAGACCATCAGGAATGTGATGATGGTGGTGCCTGTGTTGATGACGAGCTGCCAGGTGTCGGAGTAGTGGAAGAGCGGTCCCGTGAGGGCCCAGCCCAGCACCACTCCCGCGGCCAGGGCGAACCCCGTGGTGCTGCCCGCGAAGTGCGTGATGGCCTGGGCCATGGCCTCCAGCCGCCGCCCTCCCGAACGCCGTCGCCTGGCCATGCGCCCTCCCCCTTCCAGTGTGCCATCCGCGCGCGGGAGGAGCGGGCGTGAACGCCGTCTTCCTGCTCATCCGCGACCACTTCGAGCTGTCCGGGCTGCTGCGCCGCTTCCTGGCCGCTGCCCTCCCCGAGCGCGCGGCCGCGCTGTCCGCCCTGCGCGAAGCGTGGGCCGCCCACGTCAAGGCAGCGGGGGAGGTCTTCTACCCCGCGCTTCAGGGTTGGGCGCTGGAGGCGCGGCGGCGGGCGGAGGGCCAGCACGCCGATGTCGCCGCCATCGTGGAGGAGCTGGCCGTTCTTCCCGACACGGACCCGCGCCGGGCCCCGCGGCTGGCCGCGCTGCGCGAGGTGGTGGGGCGGCACGTGCAGGAAGAGCAGGAGGAGGTGTTCCCGGAGGCCAGGAAGCGCGTGGAGGCCCAGGTGCTGGCCGACCTGGGCCGGAGGATCCAGCGCCTGCGCGCCGGCGAGAGCGAGCCCGCCGAGGAGACCGAGCTGGACGAGCCGCCCGAGCGCCTGGTGGAGGCCATGGCCGACGTGGCGCAGGCCATGTCCGAGACGCTGCACGCGGCTCTGGACCTGCCCCCGCCCCGGCGCGCGCGCGCGCGCCGCGGGCCGTCCTCCCGCGCGGGCCAGGCGAGAACGAAGCGGGCGGCGGCGCGGTCGCGCCGCCGCCCGTGAACGGGACGAAGAAGACGCTACTTCTTGCGCTGGCTGCGCGGGATGTCGACGCCCTCCTCGAGGTCGGTGTCGATCTCGCGGTTCAGCTCCGGGCTCCGGGACGAGGAGCCGGTCGTGTCCTCGCTGCGGACGTCGTCCCGGCCGCCGTCCCTGCCCCTCTCGAAGCCGCCGTCCTTGTCCTTGTCGCGCTCGTCCTTGGCCATCGGAACCTCCTCGGTCAGCCCGTGGGCGGGCCTACGGCCGCGGCGTGCCACGACCGGGGTCGGCTCCCGGGATGTCCTCTGAGTCCGTGGTAGCAACGGATGTGCCACAGCGCGGGCCGTCCTCGGCCGCGCCTTCGGCCAGCTCCACCACGCGCTGTGCGAGGCGATCGCCGGTGGCCCGGAGGCCGGCCGCGCCGCGCGACACGGCCACGGACCGGCTGGCGTACCCCAGGGCCTCCACCATGCGGCGCAGCGGCTCGCCCCCGGGATGGGCCTCGGCGGCGCGCGCGAGGGTGTGGAGGGCCTGCTTCACCTGGCCCGCCGCCGCGCTCCCGGGCACCACGCGCCTGGCCGCTCCCGTGGAGGACCGCGGCCCGTCCTGCCTCGACGCACCGGCCGCGGGCTCCCGGCCGGCGCCCTCCGCGTGGCGGCGCCAGATGCGGCTGACCGCGGTCTGGCTCAGCCCCGTCTCGCGGGCCAGGCTCCGCGTGGTCCAGCGCGGTGCCCCGCCGGGGGGCGCGCTCCGCATGAGCGCGAGCACGTGCTCGACGTCGGAGTCGCTGATGCGCCGGGGGGCGCCCGGGCGCGGGTCGTCGAGGAGGCCGTCGAGGCGGCGGGCCTCGAACCGCCCGTACCACTTGCCCACCGTCTGCGCGGAGACGCGGCAGCGCCGGGCCGTCTCGGTCTCGGATGCGCCCTCGGACAGGGCGAGGACCAGGCAGGCGCGCTGGGCCAGCCGGGCGTCCGCGCCTTCCGCCCAGTGGCGCAGCATGGCCCGCTCGTCGCGGGTCAGGGCAAGCGGTTCCGCGGACCGCGGGCGTCGGGCGGTGGAGGGCATCGCGAGATCCGAGGATAGCGCCCTCCGTCGGGGGAGGGAAGCCCGCCCCGGGGCGCGCCTGCTAGGGTAGGGAGGACCGGCCTCCATGCAGGCACTTCCCGATCCCGGCCGCCGCGTCCCCGCCCCCGAGGCCCGCGGCACGTGGGCGCGCGTCCGCCGTCGCGTCCGGGGGTCGCGGGGGACCGCACCGGGTGCCGCGGCGGCGCTGGTCGTGGTCCTCGCCCACGGGGTGGCGGCCGCGGAGGCGCCGCTTCCCACCGCGGGTCCGGTCCGCCTCGAGAAGGGCTACCGCATCGAGCCGGTGGTGGCGGGCCTGAGCGCGCCCACCGCGCTGGCCTTCGACGGCACGGACATGCTGCTGGCGGAGTCCGGGCTGGCGGCGGCCGCTCCCGCGCGACTGCTCCGCGTGGGGGCCTGGGGCGGTCTGGAGGTCGAGGCGGAGGCGGGCCTCCAGCCACCCGTCACCGGCCTCCTCATGGTGGACGGGGTGCCGTTCGTCTCCCATCGCGGCGCGGTGGTGGCCCTGGAGCCTGCGGGCGCGCGCACGGTGGCCGCCGACCTGCCCTCCGGCGGGGACCACGGCAACAACCAGATGGCGCGGGGCCCGGACGGGCGCATCTACCTCGGCCAGGGCACGGTGACCAACGCCGGCGTCGTCGGCCTGGACAACCACGCCCTGGGCTGGCTGGCCGAGAGGCCGGACCTGCACGACGTGCCCTGCCGCGACGTGGTGCTGGTGGGCCAGCGCTTCGAGACCGAGGACCCGCGCGTGCCGGGGACGCGCGCGTCCACCGGCGCCTTCCGGCCCTTCGGGAGCACGGCGGCGCCGGGAGAGGTGGCCCGCGGGCGCGATCGCTGCGGGGGATCGATCGTGCGCTTCTGGCCCAGCGGCGAGGGCTTCGAGCTGGTGGCGTGGGGGCTGCGCAACCCGTTCGGCCTGCGCTTCGACGCCCGCGGCCGGCTGTTCGCGACCTCCCTGGGCGCCGACGTGCGCGGCAGCCGCGCCGTCTTCAACGACCCCGACCTGATGGTGCGGGTGCGCGAGGGCGCGTGGTACGGCTGGCCCGACTTCTTCGACGGCGAGCCCGCGGACGCGCGGCGCTTCGCCGCCCCGGACCACGCGCGGCCGCGCCTGCTCTGGCAGCACCATCCGCCGCTGGCCCGCGCCTTCACCACCTTCCGCAGCCACACCGGGGCCAGCGGCTTCGACTTCGCCCCCGAGGCGTTCGGGTTCGCGGGCCAGGCCTTCGTGGCCGCCTTCGGCGACCTCGCCCCGTTCACCACGGGGGCCGCCGTCCTCGCCTCCGGCTTCCGCGTGCTGCGCGTGGACATGTCCACCGGACGCGTGTGGGACTTCGCGCGCAACGCCGCCGGCGACGCGTCGGAGGAGGGCGGCCTCCGCCGCCCCGTGGACGCCGCCTTCGGTCCGGACGGGGCGCTCTACGTGGTGGACTTCGGCCTCATGAGCGCCGGCCCCCAGGGCCTGCGCGTTGTGGCCGAGAGCGGCGCGGTCTGGCGGATCTTCCGCGAGGAGCGCGGGCCGGCGTGGCCGCGGGGCCCCGCCTGGGCGGGCCGCTCGGCGCCCTCCGCGGCGCTGGCGCCGGCCACGCGCCGCGCGCTGCCGGCGTGGGCGGGGCTCGCCGCCCTCCTCGTCGCCGCCGCGGCCGGCGGCCTGTGGGTGTGGCGGGCGCGGCGCCGGCAGCGGAGCGCGCGGCGCCGCGCTCAGGCCATGGCCCTGGCGCGGAGGGGGGAGCCGTCCAGGCGTGAGAGGAGGTCGGCCGGCCCGTCGTAGACGGCCAGGGCGCCGGCCAGGGCCTCGTCGTCCCAGCCGCCACTGCGGAAGGCGATGGCCACGACGCCCGCGCGCGCGGCGGCGGCCACGTCGTAGGGCGTGTCCCCGATGAGCACCGCCTCGGACCCGGGGAGGCCGATGGCCCGGAGCGCGGCCTGCACGATGTCGGGGTCGGGCTTGCTGTCCGCGGCGCCGCCGGCGGCGCGGGAGGCCAGGAGCCCGGCCACTCCTGCCCGCTCCAGCAGCAGCGCCGCCTCCTCCGGCGGGGCCGAGGTGGCCACGCCGAGGCGGAACCCCCCGGCGCGCAGCCGCTCCACCAGGGCCCGCGCCCCGGGCAGGGGCGCCACGGTGGGGAGGTGCCGCTCGCGGAAGAGTGCGCCGCGGCGCGCGGCCACGGCGCGCCCGGTGCGGTCCTCCGCCTCGAGCCCCAGCTCGGGCAGGAGCTTGTCCGCGCCCATGCCGATGAGGCGGCGGACGCGCGCGAATGGGACGTCGTGGCCGGCCTCGTGGAGGGCCTCCACCCAGGCCCTGGCGTGCGCGTCGTTGCTGTCGAGCAGGGTCCCGTCGATGTCGAACAGCACGCCCCGCAGCACGCCTGGTCCGTCAGTCGGCGTCGCCGTCCCGCTCGAGGTCCGGCACCGGAGGAGGCGGCGGGTGCCCGCTCACCCCGCGGCGGGGAGCCTGCTGCGCGGGCATGGCGGCCGCCTCGCCCTTCTCCGGGGGACGCCGGGAGTCGAGGGTGCCGGGATCGCGCTGGCCGGGTGCGTCCTGGTGGCGCGCGGGCTGCCCCGGCCGCTCGGGCTGCCGCCCGGGCGCCGTCCCGCCGCCGTCGTCGTCCTTCTTCATCGCGTCTCCGTACTATAGTTATAGCAACCGGTTCGACGCTCGGGCCCGGGCGCGCGCGATTCGTGGCGCGCCGTTCCCCAAAAACCACCGCCCGAACGCTGCTCGGAGGGACCACATGGCTTCGCTGCAGGGCACCCTGGACAGGGTGGTCCTGGGGGTCGGGAACTGGGGCGCGAACGTCGCGCGGCACGCGGGAGGGCTGGGCATCCTGGCCTGGCAGACGCTGCGCGTGACGGCCCAGGGCAAGGTCTCCATGCGCAGCTTCATGGTGCAGGCCTACGCCGCGGGCGTGCAGAGCCTGCCCCTGGTGATGGTGACGGCCATCATCTCCGGCATCGTGACCACGCAGCAGGGCGGGTACCAGTTCACCAGCTCGATCCCCCTCTACGTGCTGGGGAGCGTGGTGGTGGCGGGGGTGGTGCTGGAGCTGGGCCCCGTGCTGACCGCCATCGTCTTCATCGGGCGGGTGGGAGCGCGCATCACGGCCGAGCTGGGGACCATGGTCGTCTCGGAGCAGATCGACGCCCTGCACTCGCTGGGCCGGGATCCCGTGCCCGTGCTGGCCGCGCCGCGGATCCTGGCCGGGCTCGTGACCATGCCCGCCCTGGTCAGCCTGGCCAACGTGGTGGGCATCGGCGCCGGCATCATCGCCGCCCAGATCGACATCGGCCTGGGCCGCGAGTCGTTCCTCTACGGGGCGCGGCTGTTCTGGCACTCCTACGACATGTTCTACGGCCTGGCCAAGGCCACCGCCTTCGGCTTCGTCATCCCCCTCATCGCCACCCACATGGGCCTCCTCACGCGCGGGGGGGCGGAGGGCGTGGGCCGCTCCACCACGGCCTCCGTGGTCTTCATGATCATCGCGGTCATGGTGTCCGACGCCATCTTCCCCCCCCTGTTCCTGGACTGATGGGCGACGTCGTCATCGAGTACCGCGACGTGCACAAGGCGTTCGACGTGCCCGTGCTCTCCGGCGTGGACCTGGAGGTGCGGCGCGGGGAGGTCATCGCCATCGTGGGGCCGTCGGGCACGGGCAAGAGCGTGCTCCTCAAGACCACCATCGGCCTCATCACCCCCGACCGCGGCGACGTGCTGGTGGAGGGGGAGTCCGTGTACGGGAGCCCGGCGCGCATGCAGGACATCCGCCGGCGGGCGGGCTACGTGTTCCAGTACGCCGCCCTCTTCGACTCCATGAACACCTACGAGAACGTGGCCTACGGCATCCCGGAGGACCAGGCGAAGAAGCTCGGCCCCCGCGAGGTGCTGCGGCGGGTGGTGGAGGCCCTGCGCGACGTGAACCTGGACCCCGCGGTGGTCATGAAGAAGCTGCCCGCCGAGCTCTCCGGGGGCATGCGCAAGCGCGTGGGCCTGGCGCGGGCGCTGGTGGGGCAGCCCAAGATCCTGCTCTACGACGAGCCCGTCACCGGCCTCGACCCCGTGAACACGGCCGCGGTGGACCGCCTCATCGTTGAGATCAACCAGCGCCACGACGTCACGTCCCTCATCGTCACCCACGACATCGAGGGCGTGCTCAACATCTGCGACCGCATCGCCCTGCTGGAGTCGGGCCGGCTGCGCTTCGTGGGCACCCCCCGGGAGTTCAAGGAGAGCACCGACCCCCTGGTGCACGCCTTCGCCGACCGCAGCCAGGCCCACCTGGTGGCGTCGGGCGACGTGGTCGTCTGAGCACAGAGAGGAGCCCATGGCCGAGCCCCGCGACGAGCAACCGGACGAGCTGCCCGAGGCGCCCCCCGCGCGGGGCAAGGACACCGCCGTGTACGTGGGCCTGTTCCTCGTCATCGGCGTCATCGCCACCCTGGGCGCGCTCTTCGTGCTCACCGACGCCGCCATCTTCCGCGGCCGCTACATCGTGGGCACCACCGTGCCCGACGCGGGGGGCATCCGCCGCGGGGACCCCGTGCAGATGCGCGGGGTGAACATCGGGCGCGTGCAGCGCTTCGAGATCTCCGACCAGGGAGTCACGGTGCGCCTCGAGATCGAGGGCGAGTTCAAGATCCCCAAGGACTCCTACGTCCAGCTCGAGGCGGCGGGGCTGCTGGGGGGCATGGTGGCCAACGTGGTGCCGGGCCGCGCCAAGGAGACCGTCGGGTACGGCGACATGCTCACCGGACGCACCGAGGCGGGGGCCATGGCCTCCACCAACCAGCTCGCGGCCAAGGCCGAGGACGTGCTGGTCCGGGTGCAGGAGATCCTCACCCCGGGGTTCAAGGACGACATCCACGGCAGCGCGGGCGAGCTCCAGAAGGCCCTCGCCGACCTTTCCGCCACCATCGGCGAGCAGCGCACGCAGATCGCGGCCATCACCGCCAGCCTGCGCAAGTCCGCCCACACCACCGAGCGGGCCCTGGCCGGGGGCGAGCTCGAGCGCACCATGAAGCGGCTGGACACGCTGAGCGCGCGCATGGACGAGGTGACGGCCAGCCTGGAGAAGTCCTCCAAGTCGGCGGAGGTGGTGATGGCGCGCATGCAGCGCGGGGAGGGGACGCTGGGCAAGCTCTCCCAGGACCAGACCCTCTACAACAACGCCAACATCACCACCGAGAACGCGAACAAGACCATCCAGAACCTGAACCAGCTCACCAACGACATGCGCGCGCTGATCGCGGACATCAAGAAGAACCCCAAGCGCTACATCACGCTGGAAGTGTTCTAGTCAGAGGCCTGCCCGGCGGGACCGTGCCTTCGGGCGCGCTCCCGCCTTGTTCACCGAGCTCTCAGCCTGTCCGTCCACCACGTCAGGGCAACGCCTGTAGCCGCGGGTGAACGGAGGCCGGCCCGGCGGGACCGCGCCTTCGGGCGCGCTCCCGCCTCGTTCATCGAGCCCCCCACCCCACCCTCCCCACGAGGGGGAGGGCGTTGCCTTTCCGCGGGCGGCCGCGCGTCCCGTTGCTGCTAGCGAGCCAGACGGCTCTCCAGCCAGTCTCCCAGGCGGGCCAGCACTGCCTCCTTCTCCGGCTCGTTGAAGATCTCGTGGTAGAGCTCGTCCCACCACACGGTCTGCAGGAGGTCGGGGGGGATGGCGGCGGCGAGCCGGCGCGTGGCCTCGACGTCGGCGATGCGGTCCCGGCCGGCGGCCATGAGGAGCGTCGGCGTGCGCAGGAGGGCGGCGCCGCGCTGGGCGGCGGCAAAGGCGGCCAGGGCCTCGGTGTACCAGCGGCTGGAGAGCTTGCCGCCGATCAGCGGATCCGCGCGGTAGGCGGCGACCACGCGCGGGTCGCGCGAGACGCCGCCGCTGTCCACGCCGCTGTCCAGGCGCAGGCCGGGCAGGACCACGGAGAGGACGCGCGCGGCGAGGGCGAGCAGGCGGCCCGGCCGGGCCGCGGGGGGCACGCCCAGGAACGGGGAGCTCAGCGCGAGGCCGGCCAGGGCCTCGCCGTGGCGCAGGGTCCAGAGCAGGGAGACCAGGGCGCCGTGCGAGTGCCCGAGGAGGAAGAGGGGCAGGGCCGGCCACCGGCGCCGGGCCGCGTCCACCGCCGCGTCCACGTCCCACAGGAACTCGTCGAAGGTCGAGACGTGCACGCGCGGTCCCGGGCTGCGCCCGTGGCCGCGGTGGTCGAAGAGCTGGCAGGCCAGCCCGCGGTCCACCAGGTAGCGCGCGACGTGGTGGTAGCGCGCGCAGTGCTCGAAGAGCCCGTGCACCAACACCACCGCCGCGCGCGGCCCGACCGGAGCGGCCGAGGGCGCGTAGAGGCTGAGGCCGTCGCGGGTCTCGACGCGGCCCTCGCCCTCCTCCCCCGTCAACGGGGGTCGCTGCGTACGCGGGCCACCGCGCGCTGCCAGGCCGCGTAGGCGCTCTCGCGCGACGCGGGGTCCATGCGGGGGGCGAAGGTGGTGGTCTCGCCGAGGGCGGCCAGGGCCTCGCGGCCCGACCACAGGCCCGCTCCCCGTCCGGCCAGGAACGCGGCCCCGGCCGCCGTGGTCTCCGTCATGGCCGGACGCACCACGGGGAGGCCGAGCACGTCGGCCTGGAACTGCATGAGGAAGCCGTTGGCGGTGCCCCCGCCGTCCACGCGCAGCTCGCGCAACGGCGCGCCGCTGCGGCGGTTCATGTCGTCCACGACGTCGCGCGTCTGGAAGGCGATGCTCTCCAGCGTGGCGCGGACGATGTGGGCGCGCCCGGCGCCCCGGGTGAGGCCGAGCACGGCGCCGCGGGCGTCCATGTCCCAGTAGGGCGCGCCCAGTCCGGCGAAGGCGGGGACCACGTGCACGCCGAGGGAGTCGGGGACGCTGGTGGCCACCGCCTCCGTCTCCGCCGCGCTGCCCACGAAGCGCAGCTCGTCGCGCAGCCACTGCACGGCGGCCCCGGCCACGAAGACCGAGCCCTCGAGCGCGTACACGGGGGCCCCCGCCGCGTCGCAGGCGAGGGTGATGAGCAGCCCGCCCGCGTCGGCCGGGGGCTCCGTGCCCATGTTCATGACGAGGAAGCAGCCGGTGCCGTAGGTGTTCTTGGCCGTGCCGCGCTCCCAGCAGCCCTGGCCGTAGAGGGCGGCCTGCTGGTCGCCGGCCACGCCCGTGATGGGGACCCCCGCGGGGAGCCCGGCCACCGCGGCCGTCTGCCCGAAGAGGCCCGCGCTGGGCCGCACGGCGGGCAGCATGGCCGCGGGCGCGCCGAAGAGCGCGAGCAGGTCCGGATGCCACCGGCGCTCGTGGATGTCGTAGAGCAGGGTGCGCGAGGCGTTGGTGGGCTCGGTGGCGTGGACGGCGCCCCCGGTGAGCTTGAAGAGCAGCCAGGAGTCGACGGTCCCGAAGAGGGCGTCCCCGCCCTCCGCGCGGCGGCGCAGGTCGGGAACGCGGTCGAGCATCCAGGTCAGCTTGGTGCCCGAGAAGTAGGGATCGAGGAGGAGGCCGGTGCGCGCACGCACCCCCCCCTCGTGCCCGGCCGCGCGGAGGGACTGGCAGATGTCCGCCGTCTGCCGGCTCTGCCAGACGATGGCGGGGTGGAGGGCCCGTCCCGTGCGGCGGTCCCACACCACCGTCGTCTCGCGCTGGTTGGTGATGCCGAGGGCGGCCACGTCCCCGGCGCCGGCGCCGGCCTGGTCGAGGGCGCGCCGCACGACGGCCGCGCTCGTCTCCCAGAGCTCCTCGGGGTCGTGGGCCACCCAGCCGGGCTGCGGATAGCGCTGGGTGATCTCGGCGGAGGCCCGCGCCTCCAGGCGACCGTCCGCGCCGAAGACGAGGGCGGTGCTGCCGGTCGTTCCCTGGTCCAGGCCGACGATCACGCGGGTCACGGGCCTCTCTTACCCCAGGGAGCGGCCGGCGCCAAGGGGGGCGCCTTTGGCGGGCGGCTCGTTGACCGGCGTGGAAAGCGGCACGAATATGGCATGGAGGTGACGGTGGGATCATGAGGAGGGTGCGCGCGGCGGCGGCGGCGGCGTTGGTGTGGGCGCTCGCCCCGGCCGCGGCCTCCGCCCAGTACTTCGGCCGCAACAAGGTCCGCTACGACAGCTTCGACTTCGAGGTCCTGAAGACGGAGCACTTCGACGTGTACCACTACCCCGAGGAGCGCGCGGCCACCGAGGCCGCCGCGCGCATGGCCGAGCGGTGGTACACGCGGCTCTCCCGGCTCCTGAACCACAGCTTCACCCGCCGGCAGCCCGTGGTCCTCTACGCCAACCACGCCCACTTCGAGCAGACCAACGCCCTCATGGGGACGGTGGGCGAGGGGACGGGCGGCGCCACGGAGGTGCTGAAGCGGCGCATCGTCATGCCGTTCGCCGGTCCCCTGGGCGAGACCGACCACGTGCTCGGCCACGAGCTCGTGCACGCCTTCCAGTTCGACATCACGGCGGGCCGGGGCGGACTGCCCTACGCCATCCGCCTGCCCCTCTGGTTCGTGGAGGGGATGGCCGAGTACCTGTCCGTGGGGCCGGTGGATCCGCACACGGCCATGTGGCTGCGCGACGCCGCCCACCACGGCAAGCTCCCCGCGGTCAAGGACCTCGACGACCCGCGCTTCTTCCCCTACCGCTACGGGCAGGCGCTGTGGTCGTACATCGCGGGCCGGTACGGGGACGAGACGGTGGGGCGGGTGCTCCGCGCGTCCATGCGCACGCCGGACGCGGTGGAGGCGCTGGAGGAGGCGCTGGGAGTGGACGAGAAGGTGCTCACGGAGGGCTGGCACCAGTCCATCCGGGCGGCCTACGGCCCCTTCCTCGAAGGCAAGGAGGAGGCGGCGCGCTTCGCGCGGCCGCTCCTCACGGACGAGAACGCGGGGGAGGTGAACATCGGCCCCGCCCTCAGCCCCGACGGGCGCCGCGTGGCCTTCCTCTCCGAGAAGAACCTCTTCGCCATCGAGATGTTCGTGGCCGACACGGCCACCGGGCGCGTGCACCGCCGCATCGTCAAGCGCGCGGCCGACCCCCACTTCGACAGCCTCCAGTTCATCCGCTCCTCGGGCGGGTGGGACCGCGCCTCGCGCCGCTTCGTCTTCGCCGCCCTGCGCAAGGGCCAGCCCGTGCTCACCGTGCTCGACGTGGACCGCGGGCGCACCGAGCGCGAGGTCGCGCTGCGCGACCTGGGCGAGATCTTCGACCCCACCTTCTCGCCCGACGGCCGGCAGGTGGCCTTCTCCGCCAACGTGGGGGGCGTCCTCGACCTGTTCGTCTACGACCTCGCCCGCGGGTCGCTCCGCCGGCTGACGGAGGACCACTTCGCCGAGCTGCAGCCGGCCTTCTCCCCGGACGGGCGCCGCCTGGCCTTCGCCACCGACCGTTTCACCAGCTCCCTTGCCAAGCTGGACTTCGGCGCCTACCGCCTGGCCGTCCTCGACCTGGAGGGGGAGGGCCCGCCGCGGGAGCTTCCCGGCTTCGCCGACGCCAAGAACATCGACCCGCAATGGTCGGACGACGGCGGCGCGCTCTTCTTCCTCTCGGACCACGGCGGCATCACCAACGTCCACCGTCTCGAGCTGGCCACCGGCCAGATCCGCCAGGTGACCGACCTCGTGACCGGGGTCAGCGGCATCACCGCGGCCAGCCCCGCCCTCAGCGCGGGCGGCGGGAAGCTGGCCTTCAGCGTCTACGAGGACGGCCGCCACGCCATCTACCTGGCGGAGGACGGCGCGGTGCTGGCGGGGAAGGAGCCGGGGGCGGCGGGCCGGCGCGCGTCCACCCTGCCCCCGGTGGAGCGCGCGCGGCCGGAGGTGCCGGCCCTGGTGGCGGACGCCGGGTTCGGCCTGCCCAAGGCCCTCACCTTCCCCAGCGACGACTACCGGGCCCGGCTGCAGCTCGACTACATGGGGCAGACCGGCGTGACCGTGGGCGCGGACTCCTACGGGACCTACGTGGGGGGCGGCGTGTCGTTCCTGTTCAGCGACATGCTGGGAAACCACAACCTCGGCGTGCTGGTCCAGGCCCAGGGCGACATCCAGGACCTCGGCTTCGTCGCGCAGTACGAGAACCGCAAGTCGCGCTGGAGCTGGGGGGGACTCCTCCAGCAGGTCCCCTACACCACGGGGCGCTTCTCCACCTTCCTCACCGAGATCGACGAGCAGGCGGTGATCATCGAGGAGGCGGACATCTTCCGCGAGGTCCATCGCGCGGCGGCGGGATACGCCGCCTACCCCTTCAGCCGCGTGACGCGCGCCGAGGTCTCCGCGGCGGGCCGCCTGATCACCTTCGGCCGCGAGCTCCGGCAGCGGGCCTTCGAGCCGACGACGGGGCAGTTCCTGGGGGAGCGGGAGCAGGAGCTCGAGTCCGACGACGCGCTGAAGCTCGTGGAGATGGGGGCGGCCCTCGTGCACGACACCTCCGTGTTCGGGGCGACCAGCCCCATCCTGGGCCGGCGCTACCGGCTGGAGGCCTCGCCCAACCTCGGCGACCTGAACTTCACGGGCGTGCTGGCCGACTTCCGCCAGTACGTGATGCCGGTGCGCCCCTTCACCCTGGCCGGGCGCCTGATGCACTACGGCCGTTACGGGAGGGACGGGGAGACGGACCGCCTCCAGCCCCTCTTCATCGGCTACCCGACGCTGGTGCGCGGCTACGACGTGGACACCTTCGACGCCGACGAGTGCCCGGTCGACCCCGAGGGCGCGTGTCCGGTCTTCGACCAGCTCCTGGGCAGCCGCGTGCTCGTCGCGAACCTGGAGCTGCGCTTCCCGCTCTTCGCCCTCTTCGGGGCGAAGAACCTCTACGGGCCGGTCCCCCTGGAGATGCTGGCCTTCGCCGACGCGGGGGTGGCCTGGACCCGGGAGAACGAGGCCCGCTTCCTGGGCGGCGAGCGCGCCCCCGTGCGGAGCTTCGGCTTCGGCGCGCGCGCCAACCTCTTCGGTTTCGCTGTCGTGGAGATGGACTTCGCGCGGCCGCTGGACCGGCCGGGCAAGGGATGGATCTGGCAATTCAGCCTGGCTCCGGGGTTCTGACCCATGCAGAGACTCTCCGCCTTTCTCGTGCTCCTGGCCCTGGCCGCGCCCGCCTCCGTAGCGGGCCAGGCCCGGCGCAGCGCCGCCAAGGCCAAGCCGAAGCCGGCCCCCGTGGCCGCGCCCGACGCCGCCCGCGATGCCCGCCTCTTCGCCGAGTTCGGCCAGCGCGTGGCCCAGTACGTGGAGCTCCACCGGGAGGCCAAGAAGGGGCTGCCCACGCTCGAGGACGACACCTCGCCCAACGCCATCGCCGCCCACCAGAAGGCGCTGGCCGAGCGCATCGCCGCGCTGCGCGCGCAGGCCAGGCAGGGCGAGCTGTTCACCCCGCAGCTGCAGCCCGCCCTGCGCGGGATCCTGCACCGCGAGTTCAAACGGCAGCCCCCCGCGCGGGAGGCGGTGAAGGAGGAGAACCCGCAGGCGGAGACGCCCGCGGCCCCGGTGACCCTGCGCGTCAACGGCCCCTACAACGCGGCCGCTTCCCTCTCCACCACCCCGCCGCAGGTGCTGCAGCGCCTGCCCCCCGTCCCCGACGACGTGCTCGGCTACCGCTTCGTGGGACGGAACCTGGTGCTGTGCGACGCCGTGGCCGAGCTGATCGTGGACTACATGACGGAGGCCGTCCCATGAACACGCGCGCCCCAGTCCTCGTTCTCGCCGCGGCCTGCGGGGCCTGCGCCGGCAGCAGGGGTCCCCAGGACCCCGCCACCGTCCGCCCCGTGGAGACGGTGCCCGTCCGGGAGGTCTCGCTGCCCCTGCGCGAGGGATCCCTGCGCTTCGCCGTGATCGGGGACAGCGGGACCGGCGACAGCAACCAGCGCGCGGTGGCGCGGGCCCTCGTCGAGGCGCGCGCCCGCTTCCCCTACACCTTCGTCATCATGCTGGGGGACAACCTCTACGGGCCGGACCGGCCCGGCGAGTACAACCGCGCCTTCCAGGAGCCCTACCAGCCGCTGCTGGACGCGGGGGTGAAGTTCTACGCCGCCCTCGGCAACCACGACAGCCCCAACCAGCGCTTCTACCGCCACTTCAACATGAACGGCGAGCGCTACTACTCCTTCAAGCCCCAGGACGGCGTGCGCTTCTTCGCCCTGGACAGCAACTACATGAGCCCGGAGCAGCTCGCCTGGTTCGGCAAGGAGCTGGAGGCCTCGGGCTCGGACTGGAAGATCGCCTTCTTCCACCACCCGCTCTACTCCTCGGGCCGGCGTCACGGCCCCCACGAGGAGCTGCGGGCGGTGCTGGAGCCGCTCTTCGTGAAGCACGGGCTCAACGTCGTCTTCTCCGGGCACGAGCACTTCTACGAGCGGATCAAGCCGCAGAAGGGCGTCTACTACTTCACCTCGGGAGGGGCGGCCAAGCTCCGGCGCAACGACATCGCCCGCTCCACCATCACCGCCAGCGGCTTCGACACCGACTACCACTACATGC
This sequence comes from Vicinamibacteria bacterium, assembly GCA_036556965.1. Classification (GTDB taxonomy): domain Bacteria; phylum Acidobacteriota; class Vicinamibacteria; order Fen-336; family Fen-336; genus DATBIO01. The sequence goes on along the minus strand of DATBIO010000068.1, from coordinate 3,100 downwards.
TGGTGGAGATCGCGGGCGAGGAGCTGTTCTTCCAGGCCGTGAGCCGGCTGCAGAAGGTGGTGGATTCGGGCATCATCACGCGTCCCAAGCGCGTGGAGGAGAAGGCGGCGGCATGAAGACCGGCGACGGGACCCTGCTCCGGCCCTGTCCGTCCTGCGGCCGCACCAACCGCACGCCCGCCGCCCACCTCGCCGACAGCGGCCGCTGCGGCGCCTGCAGGGCGGAGCTGCCGCCGGTGGGGGAGCCCCTCGAGGCGGACCCGGCCCTCTTCGAGGCCGTGGTGCGCGGGGCCACGGTGCCGGTGCTGGTGGACTTCTGGGCGGCCTGGTGCGGGCCCTGCCGCATGGCCGCGCCCGAGGTGAAGAAGGCGGCGCAGGCCATGGCCGGGCGCGCCGTGGTCCTGAAGGTGGACACCGAGGCCCACCCCGAGCTGGCCGAGCGCTTCTCGGTGCGCGGCATCCCCAACTTCGTGGTCCTGAAGGACGGGCAGGTCGTGCGCCAGCAGGCGGGCCTCGTCGGCCACGCGCAGCTGACGTCCTGGCTGCAGTCCGCGGCCTGAGCCCGGGCCCCCGTCCCCCGCCGTATAGTGCGCGCCGTGCGCGGCGAGGCGCGACGCTTCTGGCACGGACCGGGCGGCGGGCGCGAGGTGCTCCAGGTGGGCGCCCCCCTCATCCTGAGCCATCTCTCGTTCACGGCCCAGATCTTCCTGGACCGCCTGTTCCTCACCTGGTACGCCGCGGAGGCGGTGGCGGGCGCGGTGACGGGCATATTCGTCGTGTACTCCGTGGTCGGCCTGTGCGTGGGGACGGGCGAGTACGCGACCACCTTCATCGCGCAGTACCTGGGCGCGGGCCGGCCCCGGCGCGTGGGCGCGGCCGTCTGGCAGGGCGTTTACTTCGCCCTGCTCGCGGGGGCCGTGATCGCCTCCCTCCACCCCCTGCTGGGCCCGCTCTTCCGCGCCGCCGGCCACCAGCCGCTCGTGCAGGCCTACGAGCACGAGTACGCGCGGATCATGATGCTGGGGGCGGCGGCCCCCGTCCTGATGGCCACCCTCTCCTCCTTCTTCGCCGGCCGTGGGCGCACCGTCACCGTCCTGCTCGTGAACCTGGCCGCGGGCGCGCTGGACGCCTTCCTGAACTGGGCCTGGATCTTCGGCCACTTCGGCTTCCCGCGCTGGGGAGTGTCGGGCGCGGCGTGGTCCAGCGTGCTGGCGCAGGGCTTCGGGGCGGCCCTCTACCTCGCCATCGTCCTGCGCCGGGAGCACCGCGAGCGCTTCGCCACCCTGGCCGCGTGGCGCTTCGAGGCCCCGCTCTTCCGGCGGCTCCTGCGCTACGGGCTCCCCGCGGGCCTCCAGTACTCCATGGAGGTCGCGGCCTTCGCCGTGTTCATGATCGTGGTGGGGCGCATCGGCACGGCCGAGCTGGCGGCCAGCGGCATCGCCTTCAACCTGAACATGATCGTGTTCATGCCCATGCTCGGCCTGGGCCTGGCCGTGTCGTCGCTGGTGGGCCGCCACCTGGGCGCCGACCACCCGCAGGCCGCGGAGCGCGTGGTGTGGTCGGCCTTCGCCCTGAGCCTGGCCTTCATGACGGCCTGCGGCCTGCTCTACGTGCTGGCGCCGCGGCTGCTCCTCGCCCCCTACGCGGCGGGCGCCGACGCGGAGGCCTTCGCGCCCGTGGCCGCCACCGCCGTGGTCCTCCTGCGCTTCGTGGCCGTCTACTCGCTCTTCGACATGATGAACGTCATCTTCGCCGCGGGCCTCAAGGGCGCGGGCGACACGGCCTTCCCGCTCGCGGCCACCCTCACCCTGTCCTGGGGCGTCATGGTGGTGCCGTCCTGGCTGCTCTGCGTGCGCGGCGACGGAGGCATCTACGCCGCCTGGACCGCGGCCAGCGCCTACGTCTTCTGCATCGGGTGCCTGATGCTGGCCCGCTTCCGCGGCGGGCGCTGGAAGAAGATGCGCGTCATCGAGCCGGCCCCGCCCGACCTCGCGGCGCTGCCGGAGTCCGCCTGAGGCCGCGCCTCAGGCCAGCCGCGTCTCGATCCGGACCTCGGAGGTCAGCGTGCGGTGCACCGGGCACTTGTTGGCGATCTCCAGCAGGCGTGCCCGCTGCTCCTCCGACAGCTCGCCCTCCAGCACCAGCTCCCGGTCGACGTGGTCGAGGAGTCCCTGCTTCGTCTCGCAGTCGGCGCAGTCCTGCGCGTGGATGCGCGCGTGGCGGAGGCGGACGGTCACCGCCCGCAACGGCCACTGCTTTCGGCGCGCGTACATGGAGACGGTCATGGAGGTGCAGGCGCCGAGGGCGGCCAGGAGGAGGCCGTAGGGCGTGGGGCCCGTGTCCGTGCCCACGCCCGCAGGCTCGTCCGCGGCGAGGCGGTGCGGGCCGGCCTGGATCTCCTGGGCGAAGCCGGCGGCGCTGCCGGTGACGACGACGAGGCCAGGTTCCGTGGTTTCCATGCCCCGAGTGTAGGCTGGCGCCGCCGACCTCAGGAGGCGCCGCCCGGCTGCCGGGCGGCCGCGGACTCGTAGCTGCGCCTCAGGAAGTCGTAGAGGACGAGCTCCTGGGACTTCTGGGCCGAACGCAGCATCCTGTTGGCGAAGAGGTGCAGGTAGTCCAGCGCGATGGCCTCCACGCTGGACCGGAGGCGGCCCGTCGTGCGCGCCGAACGGAGACCCTGGATGATCGGCGTGCTTTCCCGGGAGCGGCGCCGCAGCATGCGCAGGGCGCCTTCCCGCGTGGGCGACTTGTCGCGGGTCGCGTCGAAGAGGCCGTCCAGGCTCGGTCGGAGCTCGCGGAATCGCTCTCCCAGCTTGTGCTTGAGCGGTCGCGAAAGGCCGTTGGCGCCCTCCAGCAGGGAGACGAGCGCGTCCTCGATCAAGGTCATCTTGCGCGCGGTGTCGAAGCCGAAGTCCGCCAGCAGCATGTCGAGGCCGAGGAGGGTGATGCGCCAGCGATCCTCCACCCCTTCGTCCCGGCAGGCGAGCGGGAGGACGGCGAGCACCGCGTCGCTGTCGCACTGGAAGAAGTCCTCGGCCAGCGCCATTCCTTCCGGCCCGCCGTAACGCTCCACTTCTCTCTCGTAGGTGTCGAGCTCGAGC
>DATBIO010000067.1:0-1782 GCA_036556965.1 Vicinamibacteria bacterium | reverse complement strand
GCCTGGCGGGCGCGCTGCGAGGGGCGCGGGCGCTGCTGATGCCGCCGCGGTGGCAGGAGCCGTTCGGCATCGCCGGCCTGGAGGCGCTGGCACTGGGCGTGCCGGTGGTGGCCTGGCGCAGCGGCGGAATCGCGGAATGGCACCCGGGCCCCCTGATGGAGTGGGGCGACGTGGCCGGGCTGGCCGTAGCCCTCCGCGCCGCGGTGGGCGCGCGCGCGACGCCGCCTTCCGGCTTCGAGCCGGCGGCGCTGCGCGCACGCCTGGACGCCGTCTACGCGGGGCTGCTTGACAGGGGCCAGGGCCGGCCGGATACTCGGGCCGTCCCATGATGATCCCGGCCACCCACGCGCGACGGACCGCGGTCGAGGCCGGGGTGTTTGCGTTCCGCTACTTCTACTTTAGCCACGAGGGAGTGGGCGTGGCCTAGCGGCGAGAACGCAACGGCCACCAAGGCCCGCTACCTCGAAAGGGGAGCGGGCCTTTTGCTTTTTCCGGGGCAGGAGGCGCGTCATGCTGGTGCGGCTGCAGGAAGGCGTGGGCGACGAGCGGCAGGAGGCCATCCGGCAGCGCCTGGCCGCGCGCGGGTGCGAGGCCCGCCGCGTGGGCCACGCGCTGGTGGTCATCGGGGGCAGCGCCCCGCCGGAGACGGCGGCCTGGGACGGCGTGGCCGGCGTGGACATGCTGCCCGGACCGCACCGCCTGGTGGCGCGCGCCGTGCGGCCGGAGGGGAGCGTCGTCTTCGTCGGGGGCGTGCCCGTGGGCGGGCCCGAGTTGGTGGTGATGGCCGGCCCCTGCTCCGTGGAGAGCGAGGGGCAGGTCATGGCCGCGGCGCGGGCGGTCGCCGCCGCGGGTGCGCGCGTCCTGCGCGGCGGGGCGTTCAAGCCGCGCACGTCGCCCTATGCCTTCCAGGGCCTGGGCCGTGAAGGGCTCCGCCTGCTCGCACGCGCGGGACGGGCCACCGGCCTGCCCACGGTGACGGAAGTGCTGGCGCCCGAGGACGTGTCCCTGGTGGCGGAGCACGCTGACGCCCTGCAGGTGGGCGCCCGCAACGTGCAGAACTTCGCGTTGCTGAAGGCACTGGGCCGGGCCGGGCGTCCCGTGCTCCTCAAGCGCGGCATGTCGAGCACGGTGGAGGAGCTGCTGCTGGCTGCGGAGTACGTGGTGGCGCACGGCAACGCCGAGGTGATCCTCTGCGAGCGCGGCATCCGCACCTTCGAGCCCGCCACGCGCAACACCCTGGACCTGAGCGCGGTGGCCATCCTCAAGGCCCTGACCCACCTGCCCGTCATCGTCGACCCCAGCCACGGCACGGGCCGGCGCGACCTGGTGGCGCCGCTCTCCAAGGCCGCGGTGGCGGCGGGGGCGGACGGGCTCCTGGTCGAGGTCCACCCCGCGCCGGAGCAGGCGCTCTCGGACGGGGCCCAGTCGCTGACCCCGGAGGGCTTCTCGGCCCTGATGCGCGCGGTGGCGGCCTACGCGGCGCTGGAGGGACGGACGCTGGGCCCCCGGCCCGCGCGCCCGGCGGAGGACGCGCTGCTCGCCTACCGCGATCGGATCGACGGCATCGACGAGGCGCTGGTCCGCCTGCTGAACGAGCGCGCCCGCCTCGCCCTCGGCCTGGCGCGCGTGAAGCAGTCCAGCGGGCTGCCCATGGTCGCGCCGGACCGCGAGGCCTCGGTGCTGGAGCACGTGTGCGCGGCCTCGGGCGCGGGGCCCCTGGACCCGGAGGCCATGGCCCGCATGTTCACGGCCATCATCGCGGAGACGCGGGCGGCGCAAGCC
>DATBIO010000066.1:0-25771 GCA_036556965.1 Vicinamibacteria bacterium | reverse complement strand
AGGTCCTTGAACGCGACCTTCGCCTTGGTCACGTGGCCTTTCGTCGGCATCGCGCCCTCCCTGTCAAGTCGGCCGAACACTTAGTATCCTACGTAGAACGCAGCTTAACTAGATAACACGAGCGCCCTATGTCGCTCTTATCGAGTTATCCGACATTGAACGCGGTATAACTGGATAAGCACTGCGTAGCTTAGCAGCTAAGGAGCCTCGGCCAGGGTGGACCTGCCGCCTGGGCCACGCTCAGCGCAAGCTCGTGTCCACGGTCATGCGCCCGCCCGTGGCCGTGGCGAAGTAGGGTTCCCAAGCCGCGCGCATGCGCTCGAGCTTGGCCAGGGCGGCGGGATCGGCCGTGCGGCCAACGCCTACGACATAGACAAACGCCTGGCGGTGCTCGCGGGGCGAGCGGTTGACGTCCGGCACGCGGTTGCCCAGGGCCTGGAGGATCTGGTCGATCGTGACCGCGCGGCGGGTGCCGCGGAAGCTGACGTTGGAGCGCGGGCTGCTCTCGCGCGTGCTGGACGTGCCGGTGGGGTTGTCCACGAAGAACACCGTCGGCACCTCGTTGGGTCCGATGAGGCCCATGTTGTAGAGGTCGAGGGGCCCGTAGCGCAGCGACGGTGTGGCCGTCCGGAACGAGCCGCCGCCCAGGTCCTCGATCTCGTTGCCCTCCAAGACCGAAGCGTCGGAGTCGAAAAAGAAGCTCCAGTGCGCACTCTGGCGGCCCAGGAGCAGGTCGGAGTCCTGGCCGCCGTCGCGGAAGAGGGTGCCGACGCCCCAGCGGTGGCCGGTCTCGTGGGCGACCAGGGCCAGCGCCGTGTCCTCCCCCACCGTGCGGGCGTTGGGATCCTCGGGGTACTTGCGCAGGTCGTCCATGACCATGAGGCCCTCGAGCTCCCCCCCGCTGCCGAACTGGTCGGAGAAGTTGTACACGTCGTCGCCGATGCCCTGGATGTCGTTGTGGATGGTGGTCTGGAAGGCGAACGTCCCCTGCTCCACCACGCGCTGGTCGGTCCAGAAGGCGATCTGGTCGTAGTCGTCGGCGTGGCTGGCCAGGAACCTTCGCGAGGCACTCACCAGGTCGAGCTCGGCGTTGGCGGCGAAGCGCTCGCCCACGGCCGACGGCCCGCCCGCCGCCGGCGGGTTGCGCAGGTCCACCGGCGTGAAGACGCCCGTGGCGCCCGGAGACAAGGCGGTGATGGCGGCGTCGAGGCTGGCGGTGGCGAAGCGCACCTCGACCGCGCCGTCGGGGAGGAGGCTGAGCTGGGTGGTCACCGTTGAGGGCGAGTCGAAGCCACGCACGGAGCACCAGGTGACGCTGAAGGCGCCGCCCGCGGCGCCGGCGAAGACGCGGCCGCCCGCCGTGGGGTCGAGGTCGGCGAAGAAGGCGGCCACGCGCGGCGGCCCGGTGAGCACGCGGCTCAAGCTGCGCTCGGTGGAGGCGGTGTCGGACTCCCCGAAGGTCACGTTGCCGTCGCTGTTCACGAAGACCGACGACCTGGCCTGCCCGTAGAACGGGAAGGCGAAGGGGATGGCGAGGGCGGCGGTGGCGTCGTCGTCGCCCAGGGTCAGGCGGTCGCCCAGGGGCGAGCGCAGGGTGGCGTCCACGCTCGCCACGTCGTAGCCGCCCGCGGCGTTGGGGGTGAAGCGCAGCCCTCGTGACGCCAGGTCGAAGGGGTTGGCGGGAATGACGAGGCTGCCGTCGTCCTGGAGCACCGCGATGTCTCCCACGTCCTCGTCCCGCTCCCGTCCGTCGTCGAGGGTGGTGGCGCGTTTGAGGCTGGCGATGCGGTGGGCCCAGATGCCGTCACGCGGGTCGCGCTTGTCGTTCCCCAGCGCGCCGCGCTTGCCCGCCGCGCCGGCCCGCACGACCTCGGGCTCGGCGGCCAGGGCTGCCGTGCACGGGTTGTCGGACGGATTGCCGGTTGGGGGCGGCGTCCCACCCGTCGTCCCTCCGCCGCCGCCTCCCCCGCAGGACGGGAGGACGAGGGCGGCGGCGAGGAGGACGTGCAGGGGCGCGGGCCGGGTCATCCCGGCATTATCGCGCGCCCGTTGCCGCCGTGCCCCTGTGTGGAGTCGTGGGAAGAGCCGCGCCGCTGCGTCGGCGGTGGGAGAGGTGCAGGCCGAGCCCTGGCGCGGACGGTGGGGATGGCCTGGCCCGTGCCTCTCGGCTCGGCTTCTCGGCGGCTAGGCGGAGCCCGACTCCTTGCGCAGCGACCGCGCCTCGCGCTCGGCACGGTGGTCGGTCACGAAGATGTTGACGACCAGGGCCAGGCCGGATCCCGCCGCCACCAGGAAGAGCAGCATGGCCAGGCCCGGGTAGCCCAGGATGCGGAAGCTCGTCTCCACGCGCATGAGCATGGCCGCGCCCACGATCATGGCCGCCAGGACCAGGCCCATGGTGATGCGGTTGGCCACCTTGTTGATCCCCTCCACCAGCAGCTTCTCGTCGATGGCGTCCACCTGCACCTTGAGGCGGTTGTCGGCCACGGTGTCCAGGAGCCGGTTCACGCGCGCGGGGAAGCGCTGGAGGAAGTCCTTCATCTCCACGGCGGTGCCGAGGAGGCTGCCCATGGAGAAGCTGCGCCTCATGCGCTGCTGCGTGAGGTCGGCCGCGTGGCGGCGGATGGCCGCGTTGGGGTCGAACCCGGGGTCGAGGGCGCGCCCCACCTGGTCCAGGTTGAGGAGCGTCTTGCCCAGCAGGGCCAGCTCCGGGGGCACGCGCACGCCGCACTCCCCCGCCATGCGCGACACGAGGAGGATGCTCCGCCCCACCTGGATCTGCTCGATGCTCGCGCCCTGGGCCTGGGCCACCAGCTCCGCCACCTTGCGCCGGAAGCCGATCTCGTCGAAGCCTTCCTTGGGCACGCCGATGGCCAGGGCCACCGTGGCCGCCTCGTCGCTGCGCCCCTCGCTCACCGCGATGAGGAGCTGGAGCAGCTTCTCCTGGAGCGGGGGGGCCACGCGCGCCACCATCCCCAGGTCGAAGAGGGCCAGGCGGTCGTCGTAGGTCACGAAGATGTTGCCGGGGTGGGGGTCCGCGTGCACGAACCCGTCGAGGAGGATCTGCTTGAGATAGGCCTCGAAGAGCTGGTCGGCCAGGCCCGACCCGTCCATGTCCAGGCGCGCCACCGGGTTCAACGTGGTGACCTTGTGGCCGCGGACGTAGTCCGTGGTGAGCAGGCGCGAGGTGGTGTAGTCGTCCACCGCCTGCGGCACCACGATGCGCTCGAACCCGGCCAGGTTCTCGCGCAGGGTGGCCAGGTTGCGCGCCTCCGCGCGGTAGTCCAGCTCGCGCATGAGGGCCTTGCGGAACTCCTCCAGGAACGGGGACAGCTCGTAGCGCTGGCCCGTCTCCGTGTGGCGGTCGAGCATGCCCGCCAGCTCCCCCAGCGCCTCCAGGTCCGCGATGATGCGCTCGCGGATGCCGGGCCGCTGCACCTTCACCGCCACCTCGCGCCCGCTGCGCAGCACCGCGCGGTGCACCTGGCCCAGGGAGGCGGCGGCCACCGGCTCCTCGTCGAACCCCAGGAAGGCCTTGTTCATGCGTACGCCCAGCTCCGCCGTGACCACGCCCTCCACCTCGGAGAAGGGGAAGGGCTCCACGTCGTCCTGGAGGCGGGCGAGGGCCTCGATGAAGGGCAGGGGCAGGAGGTCCGGGCGCGTGGAGAGGAGCTGGCCCAGCTTCACGTAGGTGGGGCCCAGCTCCTCCAGGTCCCGGGCCAGCTCCAGGGCCAGCTCCCGCACCTCGGGCAGGGGCTCCGCCGTCTCTCCTTCCAGCGCCTCGTCCAGGCCCACGCTCTTGACCAGGTCGGAGCGCCCGTACTTGACGAAGAGCCGGGCCACGTCACTGTAGCGCTTCAGGTGCTCGGTCTTGAGCGAGAGGCCCATGGATCCAGCATGCCATGTTCGACGGCACGAAACGGGTAGAGTCGAGCGTTGGTTTGGCGTATCTCTGGGGCATGCTGGCGGCGGTGGAACGGGGCGCGACGGTGGAGGAGGACGTGGCCGGGAGCCAGGACGACCTGTGGCGGGCGGTGGAGGCCCGGGACCGCGCGGCGGACGGCGCCTTCGTCTACGGCGTCCGCTCCACGGGCATCTACTGCCGCCCCTCCTGCCCCTCCCGGCGGCCCCGCCGGCAGCACGTCGTCTTCTTCCCCGTGCCCGACGCGGCCGAGGGCGCGGGCTACCGCTCCTGCCGCCGGTGCCGGCCCCGCTCGACGTCCCCCGACGCGGGGGCGGCGGCGGTGGAGCGGGCCTGCCGGCTCATCGAGGCCCGGCACGACCAGCCCCTGCGCCTGCGCGGGCTGGCCGCGGAGGTCTCCCTCAGCCCCCGGCACTTCCACCGGACCTTCCTGCGCCTGACCGGGGTGACGCCGCGGCAGTACGCGGACGCCTGCCGGCTGCGCGCGCTGCGCTCGCACCTGAGGGCGGGAAAGCCGGTGGCCGACGCCACCTACGAGGCCGGCTACGGGTCGAGCAGCCGCCTCTACGAGCGCGCCGCGGCCCAGCTCGGCATGACCCCGGCCGCCTACCGCAAGGGCGCGCCGGGCCAGGAGCTGGCCTTCGCCACCGCCCCCTGCCGGCTGGGCACGCTGCTGGTGGCGGCCACCGCGCGCGGCGTGGCCTCCGTGCGCCTGGGCGACCACCGCCAGGCCCTGGTGCAGGGGCTCCGCGACGAGTTCCCAAAGGCGACCGTGCGGCCCGACGCCGACGCCCTCGCGCGCTGGCTCGCCCCCATCCTCCGCTCGGTGGAGCACGGCGTGCCCTGCGCCGGCCTGCCCCTCGACGTGCGCGCCACCGCCTTCCAGCGCCGGGTCTGGGAGGAGCTGCGCCGCATCCCCCTGGGCCAGACGCGGTCCTACGGCGAGATCGCGCGGCGCGTCGGGCGGCCGGGGGCGGGCCGGGCGGTGGGACGGGCCTGCGCGTCCAACCCCGTGGCCATCGTGGTGCCGTGCCATCGCGTGGTGCCGGGGAGCGGGGGCCTCGGCGGATACCGATGGGGCGCCGCGCGCAAGCGCGCGCTCCTGGACCGGGAGGCGGAGGCCGGCGGCCGGGCGGCGCGCGCGCGCTGAGCGGACGCCGCCTGTTCAAGGCGGCGTCGATTAGCGTAACGCCCCGCGCTTGACAGTCCCGCGCGGGGGGCTTGAGAATCCGGGCCTCAGAGCGGCCGTGACAGCCGAGGTCTGCGCCCACCGGTGATTACGGGATTCAACACCGACGTCAAGTACAAGGGCGTCGTGTACCACGTCCAGACCGAGGACAAGGGCTCGGGCAACCCCCTCATCGAGACCCTCATCTACAAGGGCGGCGAGATCCTCGGCTCGCGGCGCCTGCCCTACCGCGACCTGGTCCAGGTCGGCGACGAGCCGGCCATCACCAAGCTGATGGAGGACCAGCACAAGGGCATGATCATGGAGATCAAGCGGGGCCGCTTCGACCAGGACGCCGACCGCACGGCGATGGAGGACCTCTCCCTGGACGAGATCGTGCTGGCCTACCTCGCCTCGCGCGTGGGCAAGTAGCCGGGCGACAATCGGGGGGTGGAGGAGCGGCCGGGGATCCAGGTGTCCGTGAACGGCGACGCCCTGCGCGTGCCCAGCGGCTGCACGGTGACCGAGCTGCTGCGCCGCCTGGAGCTGGACCGCGCGCGGGTGGCCGTGGAGCACAACCGGCGCGTGGTGCCGCGGGCGGAGCACGACACGCTGCGCCTCAACCACGGCGACCGGCTGGAGATCGTGACCTTCGTGGGGGGCGGCTAGGGCTCAGGGGCCCACGCGCACCAGGGCCAGGGTCGGGCTCGACCACGCCACGCGGTCGGCGCGCAGGGCCGCCACCTGCGCGGGCCGCGCGAGCACGTACTCCACGCCCGCGTCCCGCGCCATGGCCAGCAGGCCGGCCTCGTCGCCCCGCTGCGCGCGCAGGAGCAGCGCGTCCCGCCGGCGCTGGCGGGGACCCAGGAGGACGTAGGGGCTCGAGAAGCGGGGGTCGAGGGCCAGGGTGCGCCGTCCCGCGGCCAGGGCCACGCGCAGGGCGAGGTCGTCCTCGGCCGCGATCACGGCCTCGCGCGCCGTGTGCGCGCGCAGCCAGCGCACGGCCTCCGCGCGGTCGCGCCAGCCCGACTCGGCCAGCGCGCTCGCGCGCTCCGCGGTGAAGCAGCGGCGCGCGGCGTAGGTGGGCAGGACCGCGGCGATGAGGGCGGCGGTGGCGGCGGCGGGGGGCCACGCCGGCGGCCGCTCGCGCCACGAGGACCGCAGGCGTCCCGCCAGCCAGCCCAGGCCGGCGGCGACGGCGAGGCCGATCAGCGCCGACTGGACGGCCCGCCAGGCGAACACGAAGTGGTGGAGGGGAGCCACGAGGGGCAGCCCCAGCGAGGGCGCGAGCAGGGCATGGGCCAGCCCGGCCAGGGAGGCCGCGGCCCAGGCCAGGAGCGGCACGTGCCTCGGGTCCCGGCGCCGCAGGGCCAGCAGCAGGGCGGCGCCGCCGAGGGCCAGCTCGAGACCGGTGCCGGTGACGGCCCGGCGCACCGCCGCGGGGTCCAGGAAGGCCGCCCAGATCCAGGACAGGGGCTCCGGGTTCCGTACCTGCAGGCGGTGGCCGACCACCAGCGCGTAGATGAGGGGAGAGGCCACGGCCGCGGCGAGGACGCCGGTGAGGGCCAGGCGCGGCGCGCGGAGGCGCGGCGCGCGCGCGGCCAGCAGCGCCGCGAACAGCGCGAGGAGGACGGCGGGCGCCACGTGGCCCAGGGCCACCACGCCCGCGAGGAGGCCGCCCGCCACGAGCGCGGGGCCGCCGTGGGCGAGCCCGCGGGCCACGGCCAGGAGCCCGAGGTAGAAGGGCGCCTGCACGAAGACGGGCGCCAGCAGCCACGGGGAGTAGGTGGCGGCCAGCCAGGCCGGACTGTCCACGGGCCGCAGGAACACCATGTGGAAGGTGGCCACGAGGGCGGCCCCGGGAGAGAGCCAGGCGCGGAGCAGGACGAAGAAGGCGACGGGCGCGGCGAGGTTGAGGAGGGGGCCGAGCCGCACGTAGGCCAGGGGCACCTCCGCCCCCGCCACCACGGCCGCGCCCGCCACCAGGCCGGGGACGAGCGGTGGGTACCACAGCCGCTTGTTCGCGTAGGCGGGGTCGTCGAGCACGCCGCCGTCGGCCATGGTCTGGGCCTGGGCCAGGTCGCGGAAGAGGTCGGGGTCTCCCGGCCAGCGCAGGTCGCGCACGGCGGGCCAGGCGGTGGCGAAGGCGGCGGCGCAGACGAGCAGGAGGGGCAGCGCGTCCGCGAGGCGGCGGCGGCGCGCGTCGTGACCGCTCGACATGCGGGGGGGAGTGCGGGGCGGATGGTACCATCGCTCCATGAGCGACGACCCGTTCGTCATCGCCGGCCGCGCGCTGCGCTCGCGGCTGATCGTGGGCACCGGCAAGTACCCGAGCTTCCAGGTCATGGAGGAGGCGCACGAGGCCTCGGGCGCGGAGATGGTGACGGTGGCCGTGCGCCGCGTGGACCTTGGTGCGCGCGGGCCGGAGAACCTGCTCGACCACGTGGATCCCAGGCGCTACACGCTGCTGCCCAACACCGCGGCCTGCTACACGGCGGAGGAGGCCGTGCGCACGGCGCGGCTGGGTCGCGAGGCGGGGCTCAGCAACTGGGTCAAGCTCGAGGTCATCGGCGACGAGAAGACGCTCTACCCCGACGTGGAGGCGCTGCTGGCCGCCACCCGCGTCCTGGTGAAGGAGGGGTTCATCGTCCTCCCCTACACCACCGACGACGTGGTGGCCGCGCGCAAGCTGGAGGAGGCGGGGGCGGCGGCGGTGATGCCGCTGGGCGCCCCCATCGGCAGCGGCCTCGGCATCCAGAACCGGCTGAACATCGAGCTGATCAAGGAGGCGGTCCGCGTGCCCGTGATCGTGGACGCGGGGGTGGGCACCGCCTCCGACGCCGCGGTGGCCATGGAGCTGGGCGCGGACGGCGTGCTCATGAACACGGCCATCGCCCAGGCCCAGAGCCCGGTGCGCATGGCGCGCGCCATGAAGCTGGCGGTGGAGGCGGGGCGCGAGGCCTTCCGCGCCGGGCGCATCCCGCGCAAGCCGTACGCGTCGGCCTCCTCGCCCGTGACCGGCCTCATCGGGCGTTAGCGTTACACTCGCCGCCGGTGGCGGACCATCCCGATCTCGCCGCGCTGCGGCGCGCCCTGGCCGAGGAGGAGCACGCCTACGCCGAGGCCCTGGCCGCCGTGGACGCGCTGGCCACGGTGCCCGCGGCGCGCCAGGACGACCCCGCGGTGGTGGCCCTGCGCACGCGCCTCAACGAGCTGTGGGACCGCGCGCAGCCCCCGGACGACGGCGGGGTGGCGGGGGCGGCGCGGCGCCAGGTCTGGCAGGCCCTCGCCCCCGCCCTGGACCGGCAGCGCGACTTCAACTCGCTGCTGGTGCAGGTCCTGAACGCCTCCTTCCAGGACGCCTCCTCGCTCTCCGTGCGCCTGCGCCAGCAGGGCGCCGCCCTCGTGCGCTACCTCCAGCGCCTGCAGCCCATGGTGGACGCCCGCGACCGCGTGGCCTCGGGCCTGGCCACCACGCGCGCGGAGCTGGTGCTCGAGGGCTTCGACCGCCGGCTGGAGAGCCTCGGCCGGCGCCTCGAGGGCCTGCTCGCCCTGCGCGACCGCGTGGAGACGGTGTCCCAGCAGGTGGAGGGCGTGCGCGACGCGCTCGCGGCCGAGGCTCCCCGCCCCCCGGTGGCCGCGGCCGCCGCGCGCGCCGCCGACGACGCGGTCTACGCCGCCTTCGAGGGCCGCTTCCGCGGGAGCCGGGACGAGCTGCGCGCGCGCCTCCTCCCCTACGTCGAGCTGTTCAAGGAGCAGGCGCCGGTGCTGGACCTCGGCTGCGGCCGCGGCGACTTCCTGGAGCTGCTGCGCGAGGCGGGGGTGGCCGCCCGCGGGGTGGACCAGAACGCGCGCTTCGCGCGCGAGGCGCGCGGGCGCGGGCTGGAGGTGGTGGAGGGCGACCTGCTGGCCGCCCTGCGCGCGTGCGCGGACGGGGCGCTGGGCGGCGTCTTCGCGGCCCAGGTGGCCGAGCACCTGGCCCCGGCCGTGCTCCTCGACGTGCTGCGCGAGGCCCACCGCGCGCTGCGCGCGGGCGGCCTCCTGGTGCTGGAGACCGTGAACACGCGCTCGGTGCTGGGGCTGCTGGAGGTCTTCCACCGCGACCCCACGCACGAGAAGCCGCTCCACCCCGACACCCTGAGCTTCGTGGCGGCGGCGGCCGGCTTCACCGAGGTGCGCCTCGAGTACCGCTCGCCGGTGGACGAGGGCACGCGGCTGCAGGCCGTCCCCGCCGACGGCCTCCCCGCGGCGGCGGCCACCGTGCTCAACGAGAACGTGGCGCGCCTCAACGCCGTGCTCTTCGCGCCCCTCGAGTACGCGCTCGTCGCGCGGCGCTGACGCGGTTGCGCCTGGCCTTCCTCTCTCCCCTGCCCCCCGCCCCCACCGGCATCGCCGACTACGCGGCCGACGTCCTCGAGCTGCTGGCGCCGGGGCACGAGGTGGACTGCTTCCACGACCAGGCCGCGGTGGAGGCGGCGCGGCTGCCGTCGTCCTGCGGCGTGCACCACGCGGACGCCTTCCTGGAGAGGCACCGGGCGCGGCCCTACGACGCCGCCGTCTACCAGATGGGCAACAGCCCCCTCCACGCCTTCCTCTACCCGCTGCTGGCGCGCGTGCCCGGCCTGCTCGTCCTGCACGACCTCGTGCTGCACCACTCCCGCGCCACCACCTTCCTCGCCGCCCCCGCCGTGCGCGCCTACGCGGAGGCGCCGTGGGACGCGGCCCGGCGCGACGCGGCCCTGCGCTCCATGGCCCCGTACGAGGACGAGGTGCGCTACACGTACCCGGAGGAGGCGGAGCGCCTGCTGGCCGCGCAGCTCGGCACCGTGGGCGACCTCCTGCCCTACGCCTACCCGCTCTTCCGCCTGCCCGTGGAGGCCGCGCGCGTGGTGGCCGTCCACAACGCCTTCATGGCCGCGGCGGTGGCGGAGGAGGTCCCGGCGGCCGACGTGGTGCGCATCCCCATGCGGGCGGAGGCGGCGCCCGTGGCGGAGGCGCAGGTGCGGGAGCTGCGCGCGCGCTACGGCCTCGCCGCGGGCGAGCCGGTGGTGGCCTGCTTCGGCCTGCTCACGCGCGAGAAGCGCGTGGAGACGGTGGCGCGCGCGGTGGCGCGGGCCGCGGGCGCGCTGCCCGCGCTGCGGCTGCTCCTGATCGGTCCCGTGCCGGACGCGGCCGGGCTGCGCGGCGCCCTCGAGGCGTCGGGCGCGGCCGCCCGCACCGTGACCGCCGGCCGCGTGCCCCTGGGCGAGCTGCCCGCGCACCTGGCCCTGGCCGACGTGGTGGCGCACCTGCGCTACCCGACGGCGCGCGAGACCTCGGCCGCCCTCCTGCGCGCCCTGGCCCAGGGGTGCCCGGTCGTCATCTCGGACCTCGAGCACCAGGCCGACATACCGGGCGACGCGGTGGCGCGCGTGGACGTCACGGACGAGGAGGGCGAGCTGACGCGCGCCCTGCTCCGGCTCTTCGCCCGCCCCGGCGAGCGCGCGGCCCTGGGCGCTCGCGCCGCCGCCTTCGCGCGCGAGAGGCACTCCGCCGCGCGCTGCCGCGCCGGCTACGAGGAGGCGCTCCGCCGCACGGCGGCGCGGCCGGATCCCCCGCGCCGGGACTGGCCGGCGCACTGGCTCACGGCCTAGCTAGGGCTCGCGCACCACGCGGAAGCCGTAGTCCGCGTAGCGGAACGCCGGGGGCAGGCTCGAGCGCGCGGAGGGCGGCGACCAGCGCACGTGGTGGCGCCAGGAGCCGCCCCGGCTCGCGCGGCGCTCGCCGTCCGCGGGGCCGCGGGGGTCCGACGCCGGCGCCACGCCGTAGTAGTCGGGCGCGTACCAGTCGAGGCACCACTCGTGGACGATGGTGCCCGCGTCGCACAGGCCGTAGCCGTTGGGGGCGCCGCGGCCCACGGGCCAGGGCCCGCGCAGCGCTCCCTCCGGCACCTCGCCCGCGGGCAGCGCGTCCCCCCACGCCGTCCGCGCCCCTTCACGGCCGCCGCGCGCGGCGCGCTCCCACTCCGCCTCCGTGGGCAGCCGCCACCTCGCGCCCGTGCGCGCCGACAGCCAGGCCGCGTAGGCCACCGCGTCGAACCACGTCACCCCCACCACCGGCTGCAAGGGGTCCGCGAAGTCGGCGTCCGACCACCACGGCGGCGGCTCCGCCTCTCCCTCGGCGAGGAACACGGCGTACTGCGCGCGGGTGATCGGCGTGCGCGCCATGGCGAAGGGCGCCACGGCGACGCGATGGACGGGACGCTCGTCCGGCCGGCCGTCCTCCGCGCCCATCAGGAAGGCGCCGCCGGGAACGGCCACCGGCTCGGGGAGCCCGCGCACGGCTTGGTATGCTAACGGGGAAGCCCGACGCCATCCCGCAAGGAGCCCCGATGAGACTCGCCCTCGCCTGTTCCCTGGCCCTGGCCGCCGCCGCCGGCGCCTACGCCGCCGCCCGCACGGTCACCCTCACCCCCGCCGAGAAGAAGGCGGCCGCGGGCATCGCGCCGGAGCGCCTGCGCGCCCACATCCGGTTCCTCGCCGACGACCTGCTGGAGGGGCGCGGGCCGGCCACGCGCGGCGACCGCCTGGGCCAGCTCTACATCGCCACGCAGCTGGAGGGGATGGGCCTGCAGCCCGCCGGCCCCGACGGCAGCTGGTACCAGCCCTTCGACCTGGTGGGGGTGGCGAGCAGGAACCCCGACACCTTCCCCTTCAGCAAGGGGACGGAGAGGGTCGAGCTGCGCTACCGCGACGAGTACATCGCCTTCTCCGGCGTGGAGACGCCCGAGGCCCGGCTGCAGGACGCGGAGCTGGTCTTCGTGGGCTACGGCATCGTGGCCCCCGAGTACGGGTGGGACGACTACAAGGGGGCGGACCTCAAGGGCAAGGTCCTGCTCATGATGAACAACGACCCCGAGGACGACCCCCGGCTCTTCGAGGGCAAGCGGCGCCTCTACTACGGGCGCTGGGTCTACAAGTACGAGGAGGCGGCGCGGCAGGGCGCGGCGGGGGCGATCATCATCCACACCACGCCCTCCGCCGGCTACCCCTGGCAGGTCGTGCAGACCTCGTGGTCGGGCGAGCAGTTCTCGCTGCCCCACGAGGGCGGGCACCAGCTCCAGGTCAAGGCCTGGGTCACCGACGAGAGCGCCAAGCGCATCGCGCGCCTGGCCGGGCAGGACCTCGACGCACTGCGCGCCGCCGCGCAGAAGAAGGACTTCCGCCCCGTGGCCCTGGGCGCCACGGCAAACATCACCCTCCAGAACACGGTGCAGAAGGCCAGGACGGCCAACGTCGTCGGCCGCCTGCCCGGCCGCGATCCCAGGCTGGCGCAGGAGGCGGTGGTCTACAGCGCGCACCACGACCACCTCGGCGTCCGCGAGGGCGCCAAGCCCGGCGCCGACGCCATCTACAACGGCGCCCTCGACAACGCCTCCGGCGTGGCCGTCGTCCTGGAGGTGGCGCGGGCCATGGTGTCGCTCGACCCGGCGCCCCGGCGCAGCGTCGTCTTCGCCATGGTGGCGGCCGAGGAGCAGGGGCTGCTGGGCGCGCGCTACTTCGC
This sequence comes from Vicinamibacteria bacterium, assembly GCA_036556965.1. GTDB lineage: Bacteria > Acidobacteriota > Vicinamibacteria > Fen-336 > Fen-336 > DATBIO01. Next base: position 13,139 of record DATBIO010000066.1, on the reverse strand, counting down.
CACCCATCCCACCATGCCCCCGGGGCGCATGGCCGCCAACATCAACGTGGACGGCATGAACATCTGGGGCCGCACGCGCGACCTGACCATGATCGGGCTCGGCAAGTCCGACCTCGACGAGTGGATCGTCGGACTGGCCGGGCTCCAGGGCCGCACCGTGGTCCCCGACCAGTTCCCCGACCGCGGCTTCTTCTACCGCTCCGACCAGTTCGAGCTCGCCCGCATCGGCGTGCCCGCCGCCTACTTCGACGCCGGCACCGACGTCATCGGGAAGCCCGCGGGCTGGGGCAAGGCCGAGCAGGAGAAGTTCGAGGCCACCGACTACCACCAGCCCTCGGACCAGCTGCGGGCGGACTGGAACTTCGAGGGGGCGGTGGAGGACGCCCAGCTCTACTTCTACCTGGGCGCCAAGGTGGCCAATGCCGACGCCCTCCCCGCCTGGAAGCCCGGCGACGAGTTCGAGGCCGCGCGCAAGAAGGCCCTGGCCGCCCTCGAGTAGCCGGCTCGGCGTGTCCGCCCGTGTTGCCGGGGCGTCTCCGAAGTGCCCGGCCCCCGAGGCGGTAGGCTTGTGCTCATGGAGAGCACGGCGATGGCGGCATCCGCCCGGAGACTCTACGAGCGGCTGGACACGAGCCTGCCGCGGTGGATGGCGCGCGACGGCGTCATCCTCCTGCGCGTGAGCCTGGGCGTCGTCTTCCTCTGGTTCGGCGTCCTCAAGTTCTTTCCCGGCCTCAGCCCGGCGCAGGACCTGGCCACCCGCACCATCGACGCCCTCACCTTCGGCACGGTCCCCCCGGCCATCTGCCTGCCGGTGCTGGCCGCCTGGGAGTGCCTGATCGGCGTCGGCCTTCTCTCCGGCCTCTTCATGCGCGCGACGCTCCTCCTGATGTTCGTGCAGATGCTCGGCACCATCACTCCGATGTTCCTGTTTCCCGGCGAGGCGTTCCTGCGCTTTCCGTATGCGCCGACCCTGGAGGGCCAGTACATCGTCAAGAACCTCGTCCTCATCAGCGCCGGCGTCGTCATCGGCGCAACCGTGCGCGGGGGAAGGCTCGTGGCCGAGCCCCGAGGCGAGAGCGTGTCCTGAAGATCACGATCTTCCAGATCAAGCTCGTGCACACCGCCGTCTTCTGGATCCTCAGCCTGTGCGTCCTCTACGCCCTCTTCAGCGGCATCGCGGACCGCGTGGGCGCCTGGACCTGGGTCGCCGTCGGCCTGCTGCTGGTCGAGAGCGTCGTGCTGGTGGCGTCGGGCTGGACGTGCCCGCTCACGATCCTCGCCGAGCGCCAGGGCGCGCGGCGCGGCTCGGTGGCCGACATCTTCCTGCCGCCGTGGCTCGCCGATCGGATCTTCCCGGTCTGCGGCACGCTCTTCGCGATCGCGCTCGTCCTCATCGCATGGCGCGTGCTCCTCTAGAGGCGTGATACCCTCGTGACGGCTCCGGGCCAGGAAACGGCGCAGCCGGTACGGTCGCGCGGCCATCCGGCTGTTCGAAGACGAGAGGCTCCCCGACCAGGGGATGACGCAGACGACGTCCGGCCCGCCACGCGTGCCCCTCTCTCCCGAGGGGACGCCGGTCCACTGGCTCTTCGAGGCCACCGGTAACACTGCGGAACGATCGAGCGGGTCGAGCGCTTGGGAGCTCGGATGAACATCTCTCGAATCCTCGGCCTGGGCCTCGCCATCGGCGTGGTCCTCAACCTCGTCGGCGTGGTGGGCAACGGGATGCTGCTGAAGGATGCCTGGGCCCGGGCCATCCCGGTTCGACCCAAGAGCGCGATGACGGGCTGGCCCAGCGTCGCCCTGAGCTTGCTCTCGGACTTCGTCTTCGGTCCGGCCCTCGTGTGGCTCTACGCGGCCCTGCTGCCGCGGTTCGGACCCGGCTTCTGGACGGCGTTCCGGGCGGCCATGGTCATCTGGGTCCTGGGAGTCGCCGTGCCGTACCTCGGCATCGTGCGGATCGGCTGGCTGCCGGCGGGCGTGGTCGCCGGCACCTCGGCGGTGGCCCTGGCGGGCTTCCTGCCCGCGGCCTGGCTGGTCGTCCGCTTCTACAGGGAGTGAGGAAGGAGCGAGTCATGCAAGACAGTGGCGCCCGGGAGATCTCGAAGCGCCGCGTGGCCGCCATGAGCGGCGCGCTGCTCGTGGCCGCGGCGGGGCTCTGCGTGCTGGTGCGGGCCCTGCCCGCGACCGGGTGGGGGAATGCGCTGGCCCTCCTGGCCGGCCTGTGCCTGACCCCCATGCTGGCGTCTCCCTTCGAATGGTGGGTGCACCGGTACGTGTACCACCGCCGCCTCGTGCCCGGCCTGGCGCGGATCTACGCGATCCACCACCACAGCCATCACCACGTCTTCTTCCCGACCTGGCGCTACGTGACGGCCGGTCCCGCCCGCCGCATACCGATCCTCGGCGGCGACACGGAGACGGTCTCCGCCGGGGGCCTGGGCAACGCCCTGACGCGGTCCGCGCACTTCGTCTTCTACATGCTGCTCGGATTGGTCCTCATCGTGACGCCGGCCTGGCTGGCCACCGGGCATCGCGTCTTCCTGGCGGGTGTCCTCGCCGCCCTCGTGGTCGTCTCGAACCTCTTCATCACGGTCCACGACACGATCCACCGCCCGGGCAGCCACAAGCTCCTGGAGGCCCAGCCCTGGTTCCGTTTCCTCGACAACCACCACTACATCCACCACGTGGACACCGAGGCCAACGTGAACTTCCTGCTGCCCCTGGCGGACTGGCTGTTCGGGACGCTGCGGCGCTCGCTCACCGCCGCGGAGCTGCGGCTCCACGGCTCGCGGCAGGAGGCCAAGGCCCTGCCCGTGGGGATCGGCGAGCCGGCGCGCGCCGCCGCACACGACCTCCGGCATCGCCCGGCCGTCTGAGGCGCGCGGCCGCCTTCCTGGAGGCACGCCTGAAGCGCCGAGGCGGGTGGCCGGGGGGGCGCACGATGAAGGGGCCCGTGAGCCCCGTGCGCGCCGTGGCCGCCCTCCCCATGGAACGGGGACGAGAGTGTCACAAGGGAGCGTCCGGGCGGCAGGAGGAGCCGTATCGTGGGCCCGGAGGCCGTGATGAGAGAGAAATGGCTGGCCGGGTCCATTCTCGTGCTGTCGGCGATCCTCGCTCCGGGCGAAGCGCGCGCGGAAGAAGTGCCCTACACCGTCGTGACGGGTAGCCGGATCCGCTTCCTGACGCCGGCCGACGCCCGTCCCGTCCAGGGCACGGTGCTGGAGGTCGACGCCGGCACGCTCCTGGTGAGCACGGATGACCGCGAGGCCCTCCGGGTGTCGCGGCAGGCCATCACCCGGCTCGAGGTCGCCGTGGGCCGGCGCCGCAACGCGCGCAAGGGGCTGATCATCGGCGCGGCCGTGGGCGCGCTCGTCGCCGGCATGGTCGCGTTCACGCCGTCGGATTCGCTCTGTCCGCCTTTCCAAGGCGACACCCGGATGTGCCTCGAGGGAATGGACATGCTCATGAAGGTCGCGATACCCGTGGCGGCCCTCGAGGGAGCGGCCATCGGCGCCCTGATCAAGTCCGACCGATGGTCACCCGTGGACGGCGACGGGGTCCGCATCGGCCTCGCTCCCACGCGCGGCCGCGGCGTGGCCGTGGCGGTCTCCCTGGGTCTGTGAGCGCGCGGCCGGTCGTCGGCCGGCCGGCCAAGGGCTGAGGCTCCCGCGGGAGGCAACGCCCTGCGGTGCCGTCCGCGGGTCCCGAGGCGCGCCGCGGGCCGGCCGGAGCCGGGAGAGCACGCGGAGCGCCGGCCCGCTATACTCGGCGCGGAGCCAAAGCCGCCCTTGAGAGTCTCGCCCAGCTCGGCGCCCGCCCTGGCCGCAGAGTCCGTGAGCTTCGTCCAGCGCAAGTTCGGCTTCTCGCTGCCGTACACGCCGGAGAGCCTGCTCGTCGTCGACGCGATCGTGGACAAGATCAAGGCCACGGGAGCCACCGAGCAGCAGGCCTCCGGCCTCCTGTCCGGGCTGGGCTGCTACGTCGGCGAGGTCTTCGTCAGGCACGCGAGGGCGAGCTGGCGGTGGACGGCGGAGATGGGGATGGCGTCTGCCTGCCGCTTCCCGGTGGTCGTCGCGCTGCCCGGGGTCACCGGGTGCGACGCGATCGGGCAGGTGTTCCAGCGGTTCAGCGGCGGGGCCGCGGTCAGCGTGGCCGCGCTCTACGAGCGCGTGCTGGGGACGCCGCCGGCCCGCCGCGCGTCGACCGGCTAGTCGTCTCCCGCCCCCGCCCGGCCCGGCCGACCTCGCGGGGCGCCGTCGTCCCCGGTGATCGCGGATGAGGATCTGGACGCTGCACCCGCGCCTTCTCGACCGGCGGGGCCTGGTCGCGCTGTGGCGCGAGGCCCTGCTGGCCCAGGCCGTGCTGCGGGGCCGGACCAGGGGCTACCGGCACCATCCCCAGCTGCTCCGGTTCCGCCGCCAGGCGACCCCGCTGGGGTGCATCGCCGCGTACCTGCGCGCGGTGCACGCGGAAGCGTCCTCGCGGGGGTACTCTTTCGCGCGCGAAAGGATCGGCCGGGCGAAGCCGGCCGGCCGCATGGTGGTGGCGCGGGGCCAGCTCGAGCACGAGTGGCGCCACCTGCGGGCGAAGGTCGCGCGCCGCGATCCGGGGTGGCTCGAGAAGATCGGGCCGTCGTCCACGCCGCGCCCGCATCCCCTCTTCAGGGTGGTCCCGGGCGGCGTGGAGGGATGGGAGCGCGGCGTCACGCCACGCCGGCGGGCGCCGGCTAGCGGAACCGCACCGCGAAGTCGCCGCCGCCCATGAAGCGCGCCTGCACGTAGGCGCGGGTGGTGGCGCCCTCCTCGACCTCGATCCGCGTCTGGCCCTGCGCGCGCTCGCCGCTGCCGTCCGCGCTGCGCGACACCACCACGCCGAGGACGCGGGCGCCGGCGGGGACGCCGTCGATCTCGAACACCTCGCGCTTGCGCGAGCGGGCGAACGCGTCGCTGCCCACGAAGTGCAGGACCAGCGTGTGCAGCGGCCGGTTGTCCACGGTGATCAGCAGGTGGAGGGTGGGCGCCGCCTGGCTGGTGGCCGGCTGCACCACGTCCACGTCCAGCCGCAGCGCGCCCGTGGGGACGGGCCGCGGCGCCTGCGTGGTGGTGGGCGCGGGCGGCGCCGGCTCCAGCCGCGGGGCCGCGGCCGTCCCGGGCAGGCGGGCCGCGGCCAGCGTCGTGGGCGCGGGCGGGACGACGGCGGCCTCGGGCGCGAGGGTAGCCGGCGGGGCCGTCGCCGGCGGCGGCGCCGCCAGCGGGCTCTCCGCGACCGGCGCGGGGGAGGGCGAGGGCGCGGCGGCCCCGCCCCCGTCCCACAGCAGCGCGGCCGCCACGGCGAGCGCGGCCAGCGCGGCGGCCCCGCCGAGGGCCAGGGGCAGCGCCGCGCTCCGTCTCGCCGGGGGCGCGGGGGCAGGTGCGGCCGCGCCGGGGGCGGTGGGCGCGGACGTCGGCGGCCAGGTGGCCGGCAGGCCGCGTGCCGTGGGATGCAGGGCCGGCGCCGTGGCCAGCGGCGAGGGCTGCGCCCCCGTCAGCGCGGGGACGCCGGCGGCCGTGACCCGCGCCCCCGCCACGGACAGCGTGGGCGAGGTCAGGGTCGCGCGCGGCGCGGGAGCGGCGGGCCCCGCCTGCAGCGCGCGCACGAAGTCCCCCGCCGTGTCCCAGCGGTCGTCGGGCGACTTGGCCAGCGCCTTCAGCAGCGCCCGCACCAGCGGCTCGGGCACCTCCCCCGCCGTGGGCACGGGGATGGGCTCCGTCACGTGCTTCATGAGCACGGCCACCGGCGTGTCCGCGGAGAACGGCACGCGGCCGGTGAGCATCTCGTAGGCCACCACGCCCAGCGCGTAGATGTCGGCGCGGCTGTCCACGGGCTTGCCCGTGGCCTGCTCCGGCGCCATGTACTGGGGAGTGCCGGTGATGAGGCCGGCCGCGGTGAGCACGGTGGCCGTCTCCGTGAGGCGGGCGATGCCGAAGTCCGCCAGGTAGACGCGCTGGGACTCGTCCAGGAGCACGTTCTGCGGCTTCACGTCGCGGTGGACCACGCCCTTGCCGTGCGCGTAGTCCAGGGCGTCGGCCACCCCGGCCAGGATGGCCACGCAGCGCTCGGCGGCCAGGCGCTGCGCCTTGAGCAGGGCGGCCAGCGATCCGCCCCCCACCAGGCGCATGGCCATCCACGGGAGGCCGTCCTCGATGCCGTAGGCGAAGATGGGGATGATGTTGGGGTGCTCGAGGCGCGCGATGACCTTGGCCTCGCGCCGGAAGCGCTCGGCCGAGGTCTCCTCCTGCACCGACTCCGCGGGCAGGACCTTGATGGCCACGTAGCGGTCGAGGGCGGGCTCGTAGGCGCGGTACACGGAGGCCATGCCGCCGCGCCCCAGCGGTCCCATGATCCGGTAGACGCCGAAGTTGCTGCCGGCGGCGAGTCCCACGGTCCGTCCCCTCCGGAAGGGCCGCGATGATAGCGCATCGTCCTTGATCGCGGCCGGCGGGCGTCGTAGCGTGCGGCCGTGGACGCGCTCTGGATGGAGGACGGCGCGCTGCGCGCGCGGCGCGACCTGCCGCGCCCGGAGCCGGCGCCGGGCGAGGCGCGCGTCCGCGTCACCCTGGCCGGGATCTGCGGCACCGACCTCGAGCTGCTGCGGGGCTACTACCCCTTCGCCGGCGTGCCCGGCCACGAGTTCGTGGGCGTGGTGGAGGAGGCCCCCGGCCACGAGGCCTGGCGCGGCCGCCGCGTGGTGGGCGAGATCAACGCCGCCTGCGGCGCGTGCGACGACTGCGCGGCGGGGCGGCGCGCGCATTGCGCGCGGCGGACCGTCCTCGGCATCCGCGGCCGCGCCGGCGCCTTCGCCGAGGCGCTCGCGCTCCCCGTGGCCAACCTGCACGAGGTGCCGGCGGCGCTGACGGACGAGCAGGCCGTCTTCACCGAGCCGCTGGCCGCCGCCTTCCGCGTGCCGGAGCAGGTGGACGTCGCGCGCCGGAGGGTGGCGGTGGTGGGGGCGGGCCGCCTCGGCCTGCTCCTGGCCCAGGTGCTGGCCGGCGCGCGCTGCGAGCTGGTGGTGGCCGCGCGCCACCCCGACGCCCGGCGTCGCCTCGGCGAGCTGGGCATCGCCGGCGTGGCGCCCACCGCCCTGCCCGCGCGCTGGGCGGACGTGGCCGTGGACTGCACGGGGACCCCGGAGGGCTTCGCCCTCGCCCGCGCCTGCCTGCGCCCGCGGGGCACGCTGGTGCTCAAGAGCACCTACGCCGGCGAGGCGCCCATGAACCTCTCGCCGGTGGTGGTGGACGAGATCGTGGTCACGGGCTCGCGCTGCGGCCCCTTCGCCCCCGCCCTGGAGGCGCTGGCGGCGGGGCGCGTGGCGGTGGGCGACCTCGTGGAGGCGGTCTATCCCCTGGCCCGCGCCCCCGCCGCCTTCGAGCACGCGGCGCGCCCCGGCGTGCTCAAGGTCCTGCTGGCGCCCGCCGCCTCCTGACCCGTCCCCGCCCTGCCGAATCTGCGCGCGCGCCCCCCCACGCCCGGCCGTCCGCGTCTATCGTGGAAACGAAGGCCGCCGTCGTGCGGGCGGGGAGGAAAGCGACATGAGCAAGCTCCTGAGAGGCATCGCCGCCGGCTGGGGGGCCAAGAAGCTCGGGGGCGGCTGCTTCAGCACCATCCTCGTGTTCATTCTCTTGTGGTGGCTGCTGGGGCACTTCGGGATCTTCCAGTAGGCGCCGCCGCTCCCGGGGGCGGGGCCGCGCTAGAATCGCGGCCCGAGAGGTTCCCCGCATGATCGGATCGCTGGCCGTCCTGCTCGCCGCCTCCGCGGTCTCCGCGGTCCCGCCCGACAACGACTGGCTCGACGCCCGCGACGGCGTCGTGCAGCTCGCCCTCGCCGCTCCCCAGAGGTCGGGGCCGTGCGGCGGCGTGCTGACCGTGGACGCCAACCGGCGCATGCTGCTGTGGGAGGGCATCTCCGGCGACCTGGGCTGCCGGGACAAGGTGGAGGCCGGCTTCGACGACGTCAAGGCGGTGAGCGTGGGATCCGAGGCCGGGTTCGTGGTGTCGTTCCGCAGGGACGCGGGCAGGAAGCTGACGCTGCTGCCGCGCCCGCACGCGCACTGGTTCGAGCGCCAGTTCCGCACGAGCGAGAGCGGCCTCCAGCCGGGCGTGGTGGAGCGCCTGGGCGTGGCGGGGGGCCGCGGCGGCGAGACCACGGGGCTGGGCCTGGGCGGGGCGGCCGCCCTGCCCTCCACCGCGCCGCAGGTGAAGCGGCGCGAGCTGCCGCACGACGTCCAGGACGACACGCGGCGCGCGGTCACCGCCGTGCTCGAGGCCCTCGGCCGCGCGCCCGCACCCAGCGCGCTCCTGCGGGAGGCGCTGTACGGCATGCCCGTCGAGGTGCTGCTGGGCGAGCTGGCGGAGTCGCCGGTGGACTTCGAGGGCCGCGCGGTGCGCGTGACGGGGAGGCTTTCGTGGAGGGAGGAGGCGCCCCTCCTGCACGACGGCGGCTTCGAGCTGGGCCTCGTGCCCACGCCGGAGATCCGCGACGTGTCGCGCGAGGAGATGCGCGCGTGGCCCGGCCAGGAGGTCGAGGCCACGGGCGTCTTGAAGCGGGTGACGGGCGACGACGGGCTGCCCCGCTACCTCGTGCAGTACTGGGAGTACGCGGGCCCCACCTCCGACCGGCCGATCGTGGTGAGCGCGGCGCCCGCCACCACGCTCTCCGCCCTCTTCGCGGGGACGCCGCCGGTGGGTCGCTCGGTGACCGTCATCGGCCAGTTCCGCGGGGGCAACCTGCACGGCGACCTGCCCAACGCCACGCGCAGCAAGAGCCGCGACTGGGTCATCAAGCAGGAGGACCACGCGGTGTGGGTGACGGGCAAGGCGCCGCGGGGCAGGGGCTTCAGCCTCGGGCTCGACGACGTGGCCCACACCGTGAACTGGCTGGAGGTGACGGGCCGCCTGCAGAAGAGGGACGGCGTCTACACCCTGCGCGCGAGCCGGGTGGGCCTGGCCCGGCCGCCGGCCAGCGAGGCCGCCCACGTGGCTCCCGCGCGCCGCATCCGCGGGCGCGAGAACATGCCGCCCAGCGTGGTCTTCGCGCTGCCCCTGGAGGGCGACGAGGCGGTGTCGCGCAACAGCCGCTTCATCGTGCAGTTCAGCAAGTACATGGACGAGGCCAGCTTCAAGGGCCGGGTGCGGCTGCGCTACGCGGCTCCCCGCGAGGGGGATCCCGCCTTCGACACGCTCCGCCTGGCCTACGACAACACGCGGCGGGCCCTGGTGGTGGATCCCGGCCTGCCCCTGGAGCCCGGCCGCCGCGTGGAGTGCCTCCTGCTGCCCGGCATCGTGGACGCGGACGGCATCCCCCTCCAGCCGCGCAACGGCAAGACGGCCTCCGACTTCGTGGAGGTGCTGCGCTACCAGGTGGAGGGGACGGAGCCCGGCACGCGCGGCCTTGACCCCGGCCGGCGGAGGGGCGCGGGAATGTAGCGGACCGGCGCGCCGATTAGAATCCCGCCAACCGCGGAGGTTCGACATGCGCCGCTCGATCGCCCTTCTCGTGGCCGCTCCCGCCCTCCTCGCCGCCGCGCGGGTGGGCGCCCAGACCCCCAGCCACAAGCACTACGACGAGCCTCCCGAGGCCCGCCGCCCGGGGCCGGACGGCCAGCTGGCGCCGCGGCTGCAGAACCTGGGCACGCACGTCTTCCCCGTGACCACGCGCAGCGCGCGGGCCCAGCGCTTCGTCAACCAGGGGCTCAACCTGGCCTACGGGTTCAACCACGCGGAGGCGGCGCGCGCCTTCCGCGAGGCGGCGCGCCTCGACCCCCGCTGCGCCATGGCCCACTGGGGCGAGGCCTTCGTGCTGGGGCCCAACATCAACATGGCCATGGACGCGGCCGCGGAGCCCGTCGCCCACGCCGCCATCCAGAAGGCGGTGGCCCTCAAGGCGCGCGTCACTCCGCGCGAGCGCGCCTACATCGAGGCCATGGCCCGCCGCTACTCGGGCAAGCCCGAGGAGCGCGCGGCGCGCGACCGCGACTACGCGGAGGCCATGAAGGCGGTGCACGAGCGCTACCCGCGCGACCTCGACGCGGCAACCCTCTACGCCGAGGCCCTCATGACCCTGCGCCCCTGGAACTACTGGGCGCCCGACGGCACCCCCTACGAGGGGACGGCCGCCATCGCCGCCGTCCTCGAGATGGTTCTCAAGGCCAACCCCAACCACCCCCAGGCCAACCACCTCTACGTCCACCTCTTCGAGTCGGTGGAGCCGAAGCGCGCGGAGGGCGCCGCCGACCGCCTGCTGCCCCTGATGCCGGGGGCGGGGCACATGGTGCACATGCCCGCGCACATCTACATGCGCGTGGGCCGCTACGCGGACGCCTACTCCTCCAACGTCAAGGCGGTGGCCGCGGACGAGGACTACATCACGCAGTGCCGTGCGCAGGGGCTCTACCCGCTCGCCTACTACCCGCACAACATCCACTTCCTGTGGGCGTCGGCCACCATGGAGGGGCGCGGCGCCGCCGCCCTGGAGGCGGCGCGGAAGATGGCGTCCAAGGTGCCGCGCGAGCAGCTCAAGGACCTGCCCCTGCTCCAGGCCTTCCTGGTGGTCCCCCAGCACACCCTGGTCCGCTTCGGCCGCTGGGACGAGGTCCTGGCCGAGCCGCCCGCCACCGACCTCCTCTTCTCGCGCGGGGTGTGGCACTACACGCGCGGCCTGGCCCACCTCGGCAAGGGAAACCTGGCGGAGGCGGAGGCCGAGCTGGCCAGGCTGCGCGCGATCGCGGCGGATCCCGAGCTGCCCAAGACGCCGGCCACCTTCTCCTACAACACGCCGGACGCGGTCCTCCGCATCGCCCCCGAGCTGCTGGCGGGCGAGCTGCTGGCCCGCGGCGGCGACTTCGAGCGCGCGCTCGCGCACCTGGAACGGGCGGTGAGGTACGAGGACGCGCTCATCTACACGGAGCCGGCGGACTGGCCCGCCTCCACGCGCCTCACCCTGGGCGCGGTCCTGATGCAGGCCGGACGCGCCGCGGAAGCCGAGGTCGTCTTCTGGGAGGACCTGCGCCGCAACCCGGAGAACGGCTGGGCCCTCTCCGGGCTGGTCCAGGCGCTGGAGGCCCAGGGCAAGGCGGATGCGGCGGCCCTCGCCCGCGCGCGCCTCGCCAAGGCCTGGGCCCGCGCCGACGTCACGCTGACCGCCGCGCGCTTCTAGGCCGACGGCGCGCTCACCGGCGCGGGGAGCGGTCAGCCCGTGAAGACGGAGTCGCGGCTCACGAAGCAGAGCGGGTTGCCGAAGGGGTCGCCGGCGTAGAAGGAGCGCTCGCCCCAGGGGCGCTGCGCGATGGCGCCCAGCGGGCCCACCTCGGGCACCACCTCCGCGGAGAAGGCGGCGCCCGCCTCCCGCGCCCGGTCGAAGACCCCCTCCAGGTCGTCCACGGCGAGGTAGATCGGCTCGGGCAGGGGCCGCGCCTCGTAGCCGTCGCCGTCCCTGGCCGGGTCGTAGCACGCGAGGATCGTGCCCTCGCAGTCGAAGTAGTGGCGCCCGGGCGAGACCCGCTGCCCGCGCGCGCCGAGGACCCGCGCGTAGAAGACGGTGGCGCGCTCGATGTCGGCCACGGGGACGATCACGCGGAACAGGTGGGGCATGTGCTCCTCCGCCTCCGGAGGAGACGAGGCTACCTCTTCACGCCGAAGATCGCCATGAAGTGGCGGGCCACCGGCGCCCACTGGATGACGGCATCGAAGCCGTGGATGAAGTAGTTGTGCACCCAGCTGTCCGGGTCGTCCTCGTCCTCGGGGATGTCCAGGGGCAGGAAGACCTCGGTGACGAACTTCTTGCGGCGGTCGGCGGCGATCCGGCCCAGCACCCGCGTGGAGTTGAGGTTCGGGGCGTTGGCGGGACGGAAGATCGTGAAGGGGACCCTGGCCTTCTCCACCGCTCTCTTGAGCAGCTCGATCTTGTACGCGTTGTTGTCCCAGCCCTGCTCGTGGGGCGACGTGGCGACGATGGCCTCCGGCGCCTCCACGCCCCGGAGGTCGGCCCCGGCATAGAGCACGACCTGGCCCCCGTTGGAATGGCCCATGGCGGCGACCTTCTCCGGATCGACGAGAGGGGACCCCTGGGAGGTGGTCTGGCCCTTCAGCCAGCGGACGGCGGCGCCGACCTCCGTGGCCTCCGCGCGCAGCAGCTCGCCGGAGAGGCAGTCGTAGTCCGGTTGCGGGCTACCCCACCACAGGTGGCAGAGGGCGGCGTAGGGCTCCGCCTCGCGCGGGATCGGCGCGAAGAGGGGCGAGGCCAGCGCCGCCTTCGTCTCGTCCATGACGTCGGCCATCAGCTTCCCCGTGTTCTGGAACTGGAAGTGCTGCGTGGGGTCGTTCCCCTCCTCCTGGATGACACCCCGCCGGCGGGGCACGAAGACCACGAAGCCGTGCTTGTTGAAGTACTCCGTGATGGTGCAGAAGCCGGTCTCGGGCTTGATCCTCTCCCCCCCGCCGTTGTTGAGGACGATGGCGGGAGCGTTGCGCGCGTTCTTGGGGACGTAGAGGACGCCCTTCAGATCGCAGCTTTGCAGGCCCAGGTAGCTGTCGCAGAGCGGGTCGTTCGCCGATGCCGGCGCGTCGTAGTAGCTCTCGACGCTGACCGTGGTCCCCGGCTCCAGCCGGTCGCAGGCGCTCTTCCTCCCGTTCCAGGGGAAGTAGCCGCCGGGAGCGTTCTCCGTGGCCACGATCGGCGCCCCCGCGCCGTGGTGCTGGATGAACCGCCAGGCCAGGGGAGCCCAACGGGCCACGTGCGTGGCGCGGGTGGCGAAGCGCTCCTGCACCTCGGCCGGCGTGGCGTCCTCGACCTCGGGCAGCAGCGTGGCCATGAACCGCTTGGCCTGCGTCAGCACGGCGGCGTGGGCGAGGTCCTTGGTGGGCTCCACGCTCTCCCCGTTCTCCGGCTGCAGGAAGGCCAGGGGGAACGTGCGCCGCTCCACGGACTGGATCAGCCGGTTCTTCAGGTAGGGATGGTCGTCGTCCCAGCTCCGCTCGCCGGGCGAGAGAAGCACGCCCGCCTGCACGCCGGGCAGCTCGACGTCGGTGGCCTCCGTCCACGCGCTCATGGCCGTGATGTTGGCGCCCACGGCGTGGCCGAAGAGCGCGATGCGGTCGGGATC
>DATBIO010000065.1:0-8246 GCA_036556965.1 Vicinamibacteria bacterium | reverse complement strand
CCGCGCGCAGGCTCTGGCCGAGGCCTTTCGCCCCGCGCACGCTCACCGACCAGGTGCGCTCCCAGTCGGGGATGTCCTCCAGCCGGCGGTAGCGGGCGAGCAGGGCCGCCGCCGCCTTGGCCCCCCAGCGCGGCAGCCCCGGGTAGCCGTCGGCCCCGTCGCCCACCAGGGCCAGCCAGTCGGGGATCGACTCGGGCGGCACCCCGAACTTCGCGCGCACGCCCTCCTCGTCGAGCACCAGCTGCCGACGGCGGTCCAGGCAGACCACGCGGCTCCCGCGCACGCACTGCGCGAGGTCCTTGTCCGGCGAGCAGATGACGACCTGCTCGACCTCCTCCGCCTCGTGGAAGCGCGCGGCCGCCGCGGCCAGCGCGTCGTCGGCCTCGAACTCCACCATGGGCCAGGCCACGACGCCCAGGGCCGCCGTCGCCCGCTCCGCCAGGGGGAACTGGGCCAGGAGCTCCTCCGGCACGCCCGCGCCGGTCTTGTAACCGTCGAAGAGGTCGTTGCGGAACGACTCGATCACGTGGTCGAAGGCGCAGGCGACGTGGGTCACCCCGGGCGAGGCGAGCAGGGCCAGCAGCGAGCGCATGAGGCCGCGCGTGGCCCCCACCGCGCGCCCGTCGGGCGCGGCCGCCGGCGGCGCTCCGAAGTGGGCCCGGAACAGCTCGTACGTCCCGTCGACGAGGTGGACCTTCAACGACCCCGGCGGCGCGCCGCGGTCGGGCGCGAGATCCCCGTCTCCGTGGTGCCGGGGGCCCGCAGCGGCCCGACGGCCATGCGCACGGAGCCCACGCGCAGCTCGTCGCCCTCGGCCATTGGCTGCGGGGCGGCCAGGCGCTCGCCGTTGAGCCAGGTGCCGTTCTTGCTGCCGAGGTCCTCGACGACGGCCTTGCCGGCGCGGATGCGCAGGATGGCGTGCCGGCGCGACACCGACGCCGAGAGCAGGCACAGCTCCAGCTCGGGGTCGCGCCCCACGGCGTGCTCGCCGTCGCCCAGCACCGCCCGGCCTCCCGGCCAGGTCACGAGCAGGCGCGGGCCGGAAGCCGCGGCCCCGTCGTGACGGAAGGCGTAGCCGAAGCGGTGGAGCGTGCGGATGTAGCGGGGCTGGCGGGCGTCCTCGCCCAGGGCGGCCCGGATCTCTCCCACCAGGTTGGAGAGGTTGGCCTCCACCACCACGGCATCGGGCCAGAGGATCGCGTGCAGGTCCGCCTTGGGCAGGGCCCGCGGCCGGGCCGCGACGAGGGCCTGCAGCAGGATGAAGGCCTTGGGGGTGAGGGCGACCAGATCGCCCCCGCGGCGCAGCTCGCGCGCCTCCCCGTCGAGCACGTACTCGTCGAAGGAGACCCTCATGGCGCGGCGGTCATGGGCAAGCGGGCTTTCAGCTCCTCCGCCCAGTCCACGACCATCACCAGGGGTGGGTCGGCCGGCCCCTCGCGCTGCATCATCAGGAAACGGCCGTCGGCGCCCACGTCGTACTGGCTCTCCGGCCGCTGCGGGAACGACACGTACCGCCCGGCGAAGAGCGTGCGCGGCGCGCCCACCTTGAGATCGTGGGCGCCGTGCACCGCCACCGCCCTGACCTCCAGGCCGCGCCGATAGAAGACCTCGCGGCCGTCGCGCGACCACAACGGCTCGTCGCCGCCGTCGGTGGAGACCTGTTGCTTGGCGCCCAGGCCGGGGAAGGCCTGCACGAAGACCTCGCGGCGGCCCGTTTCGTCCGACGAGTACGCAAGCCAGCGGCCGTCGGGGGAGACGGCGGGGGCCCGCTCGTTGAAGCGGCTGTTGAGGAGCGGCTCCGGCCGGCGGCGATCGTCGAACCGGAAGATGCCGATGTCGTGGCCGGTCTCCACGGCGTTGTCGATGAAGAGGAGGGCCCGGCCGTCCGGCGCGAACGCCCCGAGGCTGACGTAGCTCGGCCTGGAGAAGAGGACCTCCTCGTCTCCGCTGCCGTCGGCCGCGCGCCAGCAGATGCTGGTATCGCCCCCCTGCCGATAGTGGCAGCTGTAGGCCACCCGGCGGTCGTCCGGGGACCAGACGGGCGTCTCGTTCTCCTCGGGGGCGAAGGTGAGCCGGCTCAGCGCGGAGCGCGCGAGGTCCACGAGCCAGATGTCGGCGTCGATCTCCACGGCCAGCTGGCGGCCGCCGTGGGACAGGCGAGGATCCTCGTACAGTCCGGGCGCCAGGCCCACCTCCCGCGCCGTCCCGTCGCGGCCCACCCACTGCAGCCGTCTGGGGACGAAGACGGTCGTGGGGGCGTAGACGATGGAGCCGCTGCCGGCCACGTCGAACTGCGCCACCGGGTACAGCATGTAGCCGGCGAGGTCCTCGATCATGGGCGTGGCCGGACCCTTCAGCTCCCGGCGCGCGAGGTCGAAGCGCGCCGCCATGACGTTGCGCCCGCGCGTGAAGACGAGGTGGCCGCTGGGGAGGTAGCGCGCGTCGTAGCCGGAGACCAGCGTCCGGCGCGTCCCCGTGGCCAGGTCGTGCACGACGGTGTGGTTGCCGCCGAGGTGGCGCAACGTGGTCACGGTGAAGAGGACGGCGCCGCCGCCGGGCAGGAAGAAGGGATACGAGTGCGCCCGCTCCCCCGCCGCGGCGTCGAGAGGGACGAAGTCGGTGGGCGCCCCGCCGTCCTCGGAGACGCGCTGCAGGCCGCGCCCGGGCCCGCCGCTGAACACGATGGTACCGTCGGGGCCCCAGCTCCCGCCCACGTCCGGCGCCGGACAGAGCGTGATCGCCGTGCCTCCCGCGGCGGGCACCTTCTTGAGCGCGCGCCCGGCGAAGAAGGCGATCCACTGGCCGTCCGGGGAGAAGAAAGGATGGACGGCCCCCTCCGTCCACGGCATGACCACGGACTGAGGCTGGCTGAGGACCCTCACGGCAAGCCGGTGGTCCTCCCGGCTTCCGGTGACGTAGGCCAGCCGCGAGCCGTCGGGAGACAGGGCCAGGCTCCTCTGGGACCCGGCGACCAGCGCGGGGGGGTCGAGGCTGAGCGAGAGCCGCAGGGCCGGCCGCGGCGGGGCCGGCCGCGGCCGCGCCAGGCGCCACGCGACGGGCGCGGCCAGCGCCGCGCCCGCGGCAAGGCCGGCGAGGACGGCCCCGCCCACGCGCCGCAGGTCGCGCCTCTTCGCCACCGGCGGGGGCAGGCCCGCCGCGGAGCCCCCTTCCAGCACCCATTCGAGGGCGATGGCCACGTCGCGCGCGGTCTGCCACCGCTCGTCGGGGTCCTTGGCCAGGCATCGCTGGACGACGTGGTCCAGGACGGGCGGCGCCAGCGGCTGCATGCCGGAGATGGGCGGCGCCTCCTGCTCCAGGATGGCGGCCATGATGCGCGCCTTGCTGTCGCCCACGAAGGGGCGGCGGCCGCACACCATCTCGAAGAGGACGACGCCGAGGGCGAAGATGTCGGCGCGGCCGTCCGTCTCCCGGCCGTCGAGGTGCTCGGGGGCCATGTAGGGCGCCGTGCCGAGCACCGTGTTCTCGGTGGTGAGGGTCGCGGTATCCCCGTCCAGCAGCGCGTCGTCGGCACCGGGGCGCAGCCGGGCCAGCCCGAAATCGAGCAGCTTGACGCCGTCGCGCGTCAGCATGACGTTGGCCGGCTTGAGGTCGCGGTGGACCACGCCCTCGCGGTGCGCCGCGTCCAGGGCCACCGCGATCTGGATTCCGTGGCGCAGCGCGCGCTCCAGGGGGAGCCGGCCTCCGGACAGGCGCTCGGCGAGCGTCTCCCCCTCGAGGTGCTCCATGACGAGGTAGGCGCGGCCGTCTTGCTCCCCCACGTCGAGCAGCGCGCAGATGTGGGGATGGCTCAGGCGGGAGATGGCGCGGGCCTCGCGGCGGAACCGCTCGAGGCGCGGGCCGGGGGCGCCCGATTCGATGGCCAGCACCTTGACCGCCACCGTGCGCTCCAGGCGGGTGTCGCGCGCCCGGTAGACCTCCCCCATGCCGCCGGCGCCCAGCATCGACTCGATCTGGTAGGGCCCGAGGCGGACGGCGGGCGCGAGCGGCATGTCGCTGGTGGACCGGGATTATACGAGCCGCGCGTGGTGCCTTGGAATCGGGCCCGGGCGGCGGCGGAGAGGGACGCGCGCCCGCAGTTCCTGAGCAACTCCTGACGCGCGCCTGAGACATCGGCCGGACCGCGGCCCATCTTGGGCCGAACCCTCCAACGAGAAGGAGACGCCCCATGGAACGTCGAAGCACGCGCGCGGGGGCCCGCCTCGCCGTCCTGGCGGCCCTGGCCGCGGGCGGCCGCGCCGCGGAGGCGGCCGCGGAGACGCCGTTCGCCATCTGCGGCACGGAGTACACGAGCCAGGAGGCCTTCATCCGCAGCGGCCGCCGCTGCGGCTCGCACCTGGAGCCGGAGGAGGCGGAGCGCCGCGAGGAGGCCTTCCGACAGGCGCGGGGGGCCCGCGGCGCCCTCGCCGGCGCCGACGTCGCCGGCGGCGTCATCAACGTCTACGTGCACGTCATCCGGGGTGGCCCCGGCCTGGCCAACGGCGACGTGCCCGACCAGATGATCCAGGACCAGATCGCGGTGCTCAACGACGCCTACGAGGCCTGGGGCTGGTCCTTCAACCTGGTCGCCATCGACCGCCGGAAGAACGTCAACTGGTACACCATGGCTCCCGGCACCACCGCGGAGAAGAAGGCCAAGCGCGCCCTGCGCCAGGGCACGGCGGTGGACCTGAACATCTACACCGCCAATCCCGGCGGCGGCCTGCTGGGATGGTCCACCTTCCCCTCGGACTACGCGGGCCACCCGCGCCTGGACGGCGTCGTCGTCCTGTTCTCCACGCTGCCCGGCGGCTCGACGGTCCCCTACAACCTGGGCGACACCGCCGTGCACGAGGTCGGCCACTGGATGGGCCTGTACCACACGTTCCAGGGCGGCTGCGGTGTCACGGGCGACCAGGTCGACGACACCCCACGCGAGCGGTCCGCCGCCTACGGCTGCCCGCTGGGCCGGAACACCTGCTCGCAGGCGGGCAACGACCCCATCACCAACTTCATGGACTACACGGACGACTCGTGCATGTTCCAGTTCACCTTCGGGCAGGACGCGCGCATGGACGCGCAGTTCTCGACCTACCGGCTGGGCAACTAGCCGGGCCCGGCAAGGGAGCGGAGACTCCCGGCCAGCCGCGGGCACGCGCGTCCCCCCGCGGCTGGCGTGCCGGACACCCGAGCGCGGCGCGCGCCCGCAATCCTGAAGAAACCCTGGGTCTCTCCAAGGACGTCCGCCGCGCGCGGCCTACCTTGGCCGTGGTTCCCCTGACCACCACCCGGGCACCCGCCGACCCCCCGGCGCGCCCCTCGGAGGATGTGATGCGCCGAACGCTGTTCACCCGTTCCCTGGCCCTGGCCGTGGCCGCCGCCTTCCCCACGGCGGCCCGCGCCCTCGACGACGTCGAGTGCCTCTCCGGCGAGATCGCGCAGGTCAAGACGTACCTGAGCGAAGACGACGCCTTCGGCGACAACCGCGCCAACGCGAACGGCCGCATCCGGCTGCGCGGCTGGGTCTACGTCCCCTCGGGCACCCCGCCCGCGGGCGGCTTCCCGGTCGTCGTCTTCAACCACGGCTCGGAGGACACGCCGGGGGCGAAGTGCGAGTTCTCGCGGGAGTTCGTGATCAACCGGCGATTCGTGCTCTTCGTGCCCATCCGGCGCGGGCACACCGGGTCCACCGGGAGGTACTTCGCCGACTACGCGGACGAGCGGACGGAGGAGTTCTGCGCCATCGTCCCCTGCACGCCCCAGGTGCGCCAGCAGATCAAGCGCATCTACACCGTGGACTACCTGAAGGAGCAGCGCCGGGACGTGGCCGACGCCATCGCCCACATCAAGGGCTACCCCAAGGTCAACCCCCACCGGATCGCCGTGATGGGCCACTCCTTCGGGGGCATCGTGTCGCTGTTCTTCAACATGCTCGAGGGCGACGACACCAAGGCCGTGGTCGACATCTCCGGCGGCGCGCAGAGCTGGGGCCAGACCGACCCCGGCGACTACCTGCAGCAGCAGATGAAGGACGCGGTGGACCACGCCACGCGGCCCATCTTCTTCATGTCGCCCATGAACGACGCCAGCCGGCTTCCCACCATCGAGCTGGCGTACCGCGCCGGCCTGCGCAACATGCGTTGGCAGGCGGCCATCTTCCCCAACGTCCCCGACGAGCTGCTCGTCTGCAACGACACCGGTGAGGCCTGCCCGTGTGACGACCCCGACGTGGAAGGGCCCGACCTGCTTCGGAGCTGCAACGACGTGGCGCACGGGAAGTTCGTGTCCGACCCCACGCAGGTCCAGAAGTGGGCCCCGGCGGTGTTCGAGTTCCTGCGGCGCATGGGCGTCCGCTAGCCCACCTTCCGAAGCCTCGAAAGGAGAAGACCATGCGTGCGAAGACTCTCGGGCCCCGGGCCCTGGCCACGGGGATGCGGGCAGCGGGCACCGGCCAGAGGCCGCCGCCGCCGAGCGGCGCGGTTCCCGGCACACCCTCGGCATGGTGGGGTTCGCGGCCGGCCAGACCCTCCACCTCAACCTGGTGAACACGATCTGCCTGACGGGAGGCGGTCATGGGTGCGCGCCGCCGGCCGCCTCGCTTCCTGGTGGTGGCGGCCCGGAACGCGCGGGTTGCGGCTGCCTCCGTTCCGTGAATAAGATCCATGCGTGCCGCCCGTCGCTCGGGCGGCGCGGCCCTTGACCAGCTTCTTCACGTCCTCCATCGGCAAGAAGGTCGTCATGGCGGTGACCGGCGTGGCCCTCCTGGGCTTCGTGGTCGGCCACATGATCGGCAACCTCCAGGCCTTCATGGGCCCCGAGGTGTTCAACGGCTACGCCGCCGCCCTGCGCAAGTTCCCGGCCCTGCTCTGGGGCGTGCGCATCGCCCTGCTCACGGTGACCCTCCTCCACGTCTGGGCGGCCTGGTCGCTCACGCGCATGAACCGCGCGGCGCGGCCCCTGGGCTACCGCGAGGTGGAGAGCCGGGCCTCGACCTACGCCTCGCGCACGATGCGGTGGAGCGGCGTCCTCGTCCTCCTCTTCGTGGTCTACCACCTGCTCCACCTCACCTTCGGGGTGAAGGCGGTTCATCCGCAGTTCGTGCACGGCGATGCGTACCACAACTTCGTGACGGGCTTCCAGAACCCGGCGGTGTCCCTCTTCTACGTGGTGGCCATGCTCGCCCTCGGCCTCCACCTGTGGCACGGCGCCTGGAGCTTCATGCAGTCGCTGGGCCTGAACCACCCGCGCTACAACCGCCTCCGCAACGGCTTCGCCACCCTGGTGACGGCGGTGGTGGTGCTGGCCAACATCTCCTTCCCCCTCGCCGTGCTGGCGGGGGTCATCCGCGAGCCCGTTCCCGTCGCGGCCCGGCGCTGAGCATGGAGCTGCGCGCCAACGTCCCCGACGGGCCCATCGAGCAGAAGTGGTCGAAGCACCGCTTCGAGATGAAGCTGGTCAACCCCGCCAACAAGCGGAAGTACACGGTGATCATGGTGGGCTCCGGCCTGGCGGGGGCCTCCGCCGCCGCCTCCCTGGCCGAGCTGGGCTACAACGTCCTCTGCTTCTGCTACCAGGACAGCCCGCGGCGCGCCCACTCCATCGCCGCCCAGGGCGGCATCAACGCGGCCAAGAACTACCAGAACGACGGCGACAGCGTCTTCCGGCTCTTCTACGACACCGTGAAGGGCGGGGACTTCCGCGCACGCGAGGCCAACGTCTACCGCCTGGCGGAGCTGAGCGTCAACATCATCGACCAGTGCGTGGCCCAGGGCGTGCCCTTCGCGCGCGAGTACGGGGGGACCCTGGCCAACCGCTCGTTCGGCGGGGCCCAGGTGAGCCGGACCTTCTACGCCCGCGGCCAGACGGGCCAGCAGCTCCTCCTGGGGGCCTACCAGGCCCTCGAGCGGCAGGTGGGCCTGGGCAAGGTCCGGATGTTCTCCCGCCACGAGATGCTGGAGGTGGTGGTGGCGGAGGGGCGCGCCGCCGGCATCGTCACCCGCGACATGGTCACGGGTGCCATCGAGCCCTGGCTGGCCGACGCCGTCTGCCTCGCCACGGGCGGTTACGGCAACGTCTTCTATCACGCGACCTACGCCAAGGGCTGCAACGCCACCGCCATCTGGCGCGCCTACAAGAAGGGCGCGGCCTTCGGCAATCCCTGCTTCACCCAGATCCACCCCACCTGCATCCCGGTGCATGGCGAATACCAATCGAAGCTCACGCTGATGAGCGAGTCGCTGCGCAACGAC
>DATBIO010000064.1:0-6358 GCA_036556965.1 Vicinamibacteria bacterium | reverse complement strand
GAGCGCGTAGATGTTGGAGACCAGGGCGCGGTCCACGAACTGCTGCGAGCCGGACGACGTCAGCTCCTGGTGGCCGATGGGGGCCTTGTACTGCCCGAACTTGATCATGAACGCGCGGTCGCCCCTGGTGAGGTCCCAGTTGATGTTGGCGTCCTCCAGGAAGGCGCCCACGTTGGAGCCGGCGGCGGCGGGCCAGTTCATCTGCACCTCGAAGAGCAGCCAGGGCTGGTAGAACCAGCCGTCGGTCTTGAACTTCGCGCGCCGGATGCGGAAGCTGCCCTTGCTCTCGCCGGCGCCCCCGGTGCCCGGGAGGGTGACGCTGTCGTCGGGCAGCTCGTGCGTGTAACGCACCTGGATGCGGTTGTTGATGCGCAGCTGGGCCACGCCGGGGAAGTTGAGGGTCGTGGTGCCGTTGCTCCAGGCGACGGTGGGCGGGGGCGTGGGCGTGGGCTGGGGGCGCGGGTCGCCGGGCCGGTTGTGCTTGAAGTTGTAGAGGTGGATGGCCTCCTCGCTGTCGAAGACCATGGTCTCCCCGTTGGGACCGTAGCCGAGGAGGGTGATGGCCACGCCCACCTCGCCCGACTTCTCCCAGTCCATGAACTGCTTCTGGTTGTTGAAGACGTAGATGCGCCCGTCCTTCTCGACCTCCCGGTAGAAGCTCCCCTGGGCCAGCGCGGCCTGGGCCATGCACAGGGTCAGGAGCAGGGCCCCCGCCCCCGCCAGCCAGCGCCGCACACCCGTCGTCGCAGTCCTGATCAAGCCAACCTCCTTGGACGTGTCGGACGGCCGAACTTAGGGGCGCGGCGTGACGCGCGCGTGACGGGGGAGTGAACCGCGGGTTAAAACGCCGGACCCCCCCGGCGCCGAGGATCCCGGGTCACACTGGTCGTGGAGGGTTGTGACCATGCGCAGCGCACAGACACCGCTCGGGATCGGAGTCCTGGGTCTCGCCGCCGTGCTCGGACTGGGCGCGGCGGAGACGGCCGCCCAGACGCCGCCGGAGCCCGGCAAGCCCACCCACGTGGTGGTGGCCGGGCCGCGCTACAAGGCGGGCGGAATGCACAGCTTCCTGATGGGCGACGACTACCGGGCCACCTGGACGGCGCCGGTACGGGTGGAAGTGCTCGACCTCGCGGGCCTGACTCCCAAGGAGAAGGGCGGCGGCAAGCAGACGGTCTCCCTTCAGCTCGAGGGCCCGGACGGGCGCAAGTACCGCTTCCGGTCCGTGGACAAGGACCCCTCCGGCACCCTGCCCGAGGAGCTCAAGGAGACGGCGGCGGAATGGGTGGTCCAGGACCAGATCAGCTCGTCCCATCCCGGGGCCGCCCTCGTGGTGGACGGGCTGAGCGAAGCGGCCGGCCTGCTCCACGTGAAGCACAAGCTGTACGTCATGCCCGACGATCCCCGGCTGGGCGAGTTCCGCCAGCAGTTCAAGGGCATGCTGGGCATGCTCGAGGAGAAGCCGGCCTCGAAGTCCCCCGCCACCGCCGGCTTCGAGGGCGTCACGGAGCTCCTGGAGACCGCGGAGCTGGTCGAGCGCCTCGACGTGGACGCGAGCCAGCGCGTGGACGCGCGCGCCTTCGCCAAGGTGCGGCTCTTCGACATCCTCATCGGGGACTGGGACCGCCACGGCGAGCAGTGGGAGTGGGCGCACCGGGACGGCCGCTGGCTGCCCTACGCCACCGACCGCGACCTGGCCTTCGTGCACTTCGACGGGCTCGTGCTCTCGATGGCCCGCGGCAGCCATCCCATACTCGTCACCTTCGACAAGAAGTACCCGAGGATCCTGGGCCTGGCCTGGAACTCGCGCGTGGTGGACCGGCGCTTCCTCTCCGAGCTGGAGAAGCCGGCCTACCTGGAGGCGGCGGCCGAGCTGCAGCGCGAGCTCACCGATGCCGTCATCGAGGCCGCGGTCAAGCGCCTTCCCCCCGAGTACTACGCCCTCGACGGCCCCTCCCTGGCGGAGACGCTGAAGGCGCGGCGCGACGGCCTCCCCGGCGCGGCCACGGACTTCTACGAGCTGCTGGCCAAGGAGGTCGAGGTCCACGGCACGCGCGGGGCGGACGTGGTGCAGATCGAGCGCGCGGAGCGGGACGACAGCCTGGAGGTCCGCCTGACCGCGGAAGGGCAGGGCGAGCCCTATTTCCGCCGCCGCTTCTACGCCGAGGACACGGCCGAGGTGCGCATCCACCTCAAGGCGGGCGACGACCGGGCGGCTTCCCGGGGCGAGCGGGCGGGCGCCATCCAGGTGCGCGTCATCGGCGGCACCGGCGACGACACGGTGGACGACTCCCAGGGAGGACGCACGCACTTCTACGACCACCTGGGCAACAACCACCTGGTGGAGGGCCCCGGCACCGAGGAGAGCGACAAGCCCTACGAGGACCAGAAGGACTGGCGCGGGTACCCGCTGTTCGACTGGGGCGGGCGCCGCGTCACCCTGCCCTGGGTGGACGCGGGGGGCGACGTCGGGATCCTCCTCGGCGTGCAGACGGAGATCTTCGACTACGGCTTCCGCAAGCACCCCTGGGCCGCGCGACACCACCTGCGCGCGGGCTGGGCCTTCGGGCGCCAGGGCTTCAAGGCCGAGTACGACGGCCAGTTCCAGCACACCAACTCGCGCAAGCGCCGCCGCCTCTTCGCGCGCGCCTCCGACGTGGAGGTGGTGAGCTTCTTCGGCTTCGGCAACGAGACGCAGGCGGCCGACGTCTCCACCGAGTTCTACCGCTCCGACCAGCGGCAGTTCCTGCTGCAGCCCGCCTTCCGCTTCGGGTTGGAGAAGGTGGACGTCTGGGTCGGCCCGCGCGCCAAGTTCCAGACCACCGACCCCACCCAGGAGACCTTCCTGCGCGTGTCCCAGCCCTACGGGGTGGGGGACTTCGGCCAGGTGGGGGCCACCCTGAGCTTCACCGCGGACGGCCGCAACCGCCCGCGCCTGGCCACGCGCGGGGTGCTCTTCTCCGTGGTCGGCAACTACTACCCCAAGGCCTGGGACGTGGAAGAGCAGTTCGGGGAGACGCACGGCGAGATGGCCGCCTACCTCGGGCCCATCGCCCTGCGCGTGGGCGGCAAGAAGGTCTGGGGACGCTACCCGTTCCACGAGGCGGCCTTCCTGGGCGGGCCGGAGACCGTTCGCGGCCTGCGCAAGCAGCGCTACGCGGGCGACGCCATGGCCTTCGGCAACGCCGAGCTGCGCGTGCCCCTCTTCCGCTTCACCCTGGGCCTGCCCATCCGCGTGGGGGCCTTCGGCCTGGCCGACGTCGGCCGCGTGTGGCTGGAAAACGAGGACTCCGAGACCTGGCACAAGGGGTTCGGGGGCGGCCTCTGGGTGAGCGTCCTGAAGCCGCAGAACACGGTGTCCGTGACCCTGGCCACCGACCCCGACGCCACGGGCAGCGACAAGCGCACGCGCGTCTACTTCCAGGCCGGCCTCGCCTTCTGAGCCCGGCCGCGCGGTAGGGCGGGCGGTCCCGGCTATGATGGTCCTGCGGCGTAGAGTGCCGTGGCTTCGGCGCGGCCGCCGGTAGCGGGGGAGGACCGATGCCGTACGCGCTGCTCGTGGACGACGACGAGCATTTCGCGCAGGGCCTGGCCCAGGTGGTGGCCCTGGAGAACTTCACCACGCGCACCGCCCGCACCCTGGGCGAGGCGCGCAAGCTCCTCGCCCAGGGCCCGCCCGACGTCCTCCTCGTGGACGTGAACCTGCCCGACGGCAGCGGGCTGGAGCTGCTCAGCGACATGGCCGGCAGCGCCACCACCGAGGTGGTCCTGGTGACCGCGGAGGGGACGGTGGAGACGGCGGTGGAGGCGATGCGGCGCGGGGCCACCGACTACCTCACCAAGCCGGTGGACCTCGAGCGGGTGCGCAAGGTGCTGGCGGGCGTCACCCATACCCACGAGCTCCGGCGGCTCGCCAGCAGCATGCCCTGGGGCTCGGCGCGCCGGCACGCCCCCGTCCCCGCCGCCGCCCCCGACCAGTTCGGCCGCTACGAGGTCCGCGACGAGATCGGCGAGGGGGCCATGGGCCGCGTGTTCCGCGCCCACGACCCGCTGGTGGGCCGCACGGTGGCCATCAAGACCGTGCGCCCGGAGTACCTCACGCGCGACACGCGCGAGGAGTACCTGCGGCGCTTCCGGCGCGAGGCGCAGGCCGCGGGCATCCTGTCCCACCCCCACATCGTGCAGATCTACGACGTGGCGGAGGACTACATCGTGATGGAGTACGTGGAGGGGGTCACCCTCGAGGAGCTGCTCCGGCACCAGCCCGTCCTGGACCGCGCCTCTGCCCTGCGCATCCTGAGCCCCCTGGCGGAGGCCCTCGACTACGCGCACCAGGCGGGGGTGATCCACCGCGACATCAAGCCCGCCAACGTCATGGTCCAGCCCGACGGGCGGCCGAAGCTGATGGACTTCGGCATCGCGCGCCTGGACACCGGCTCCGTCACCGACACCGGGCACTTCTTCGGCTCCCCCTCCTACATGGCGCCCGAGCAGGTCCTGAGCGGGGAGGCCTCCGCGCGCAGCGACCTCTACTCCTTCGGGGTGGTGGCCTACGAAGCGCTGGCCGGGCAGCGGCCCTTCCACGCGGACAGCGTGGCCACCGTCATCTACCGCGTGGTCAACGACCCGCCCCCCGCGCCGAGCACGCTCAACGCGAGCCTGAGCTCGTCCGACGACGAGGCCTTCGCCCGCGCCCTGGCCAAGCAGCCCGCACAGCGCTTCCCCACGGCGCGGGAGTTCGCGCGCGCCCTGGTCAGCGACGCCTCCATCCCCGCCGACATCTCCTTCGAGCCGCTCCTGGAAGCCCTGTTGTCGATGCCGCCCACGGTCGTCAGCGACGCCCCTCCGCTCGCCGCCGAGCCCGCCGCGCGCACGCCGGTCACCGCTTCGCGTCCTCCCGCGTCCCCCGACGCGCAGGCCACCATCGGCCTCGAACAGGGCGTGCCTCGCCCGGGGCGCGGCGCGCGCGGCGCGTGGCTGGCCGCGGGGGCCCTGGTCCTGGCCCTGGCCGGTGCGTCCCTCGTCCGCGACGGGAGCGACGCACCGCCGCCGGCCGCCAGCGGCAACCGGGCCCTGCCTGCCCTCAGGGTGGAGACGGACCCCGCGGATGCGCTGGTCAGCGTGGACGGCGCCGAGCGGGGCCGGTCCCCCCTGATGCTTTCCGGCCTCTCCCCGGGCCGCCACGAGGTGCGCGTGGCCGCCGCCGGGTTCGCGCCGGCGGCGGTGGCGGTCGAGGTCCGCCCCGGCGTGCCCGCCCCGCCCCTCCGCTTCATCCTGTCGCCGCTGGGCGGGTTCCTCAGCGTGCGCTCCGAGCCCGCGGGGGCCACCGTGCGCGTGGACGGCGCGGTGGTGGGGAGCACGCCCCTGTCCTCGGTCCTGGTCGAGCCGGGCCGCCGCGAGATCCTCCTCGAACACGCGGGCTACCTCGCGCAGATGGAGGTGGTGGAGGCGCAGGCCGGCCGCGCGCACGAGGTCTCCGCGCGCATGGTGGCGTCGGCGCCCCGCGCCGCGCGCGTGCAGCCACCGGCCCCCGTGCGTCCGCGTGAGCCCCTGCCCGTGCCTGCGGCCACCGCGCCCGCGCTGTTCACGGGCGCGCTGGTACCGCTGGACGAGAGCGTGGTGGCGCCCCGCCGCACCTTCGGGGAGCCCGCCGGCTACCCCGAAGCTGCGCGTCGCCTGCGCCTGGCCGGGTCGGTCAAGGTCGAGATCACGGTGGGCAGCGACGGCACCGCCGAGGACGTGAGGGTGCTGGAGTCGGCGGGGGCCATCCTCGACGACGCGGTGGTGGAAGCGGTGCGCGGCTGGCGGTTCGAGCCCGCCACCAAGCAGGGGGTCCGCGTACGCGTGCGCTGGCCGTACCGGCAGACCTTCAAGCCGTCGTGAGGAGGGCCTGGGGAGCGGCCCTGCTCCTGGCCGCGGCCGCCGGCTGCGTGTCGGGACCGAGCGACATCGACGACGAGCTGGAGGAAAACCGCCGGCGCTGGGAAGACCAGGAGATCCTCGACTACGAGGTGGTCTTCCGCAACGTCTGCTTCTGCACGCCCGACTATACCGCCCCCGTCCGCCTGCGCGTGCGCGGGGGCCGGATCGCGGCCGTCACGCGGGAGTCAGACGGAACCGCCGTCTCCCCCGACCAGTGGGACCGCTACCGTACGGTGGACCAGACCTTCGACGAGATCGAGGATGCCATGCGGCGCGGCGCCGACCAGGTGACCGCGGAGTACCACCCCGTCCTCGGGTACCCCACCGATGCCTTCATCGACGAGAACGAGGGGCTGGCAGACGAGGAGCGCGGGTTCCAGCTGAGCGACCTGCTGCCGCTGCGCTAGCGCCGTCCCCGGCGGCGCGGGCGGCGGGC
>DATBIO010000063.1:0-16358 GCA_036556965.1 Vicinamibacteria bacterium | reverse complement strand
GCGAGCGCCAGTTCCTCGGGTCCACCACGCTCCAGCTTCTCCGCAGGTCCGAGTGCGCGGTGGTCGTCGTCCCCGCTCCCGTCGCGCAGCAGGAGCCGTGCCCGTGACGCGCCGCGGGGCCGGCGTCACGCGGAACCGGACGCGCCGGAGCGGCTGAAGCCGCGCCCCTCCCCCCGTCGAGACGACCCTTGACCATCCTATACCTCGCATTGCATAGTATGAGGCATGGCCGCAGCAGCGAAGGCCGTCCCCACACCCGTGGACAAGTGGGAGGTGCAGCTGCGCAAGGGCTGCCTGGAGCTGGCCATCCTGGCCAGCTTGTGGCCGGGCCGGCTCTACGGCCTGGAGATCCTGCGGCGCCTGGCCGAGGACTCGGACCTCGTCCTGTCCGAGGGCACCGTGTACCCGCTCCTCGGCCGGCTGAAGGACGACGGCCTCCTGGACGCGGAGTGGGTCGAGGCGGAGGCCGGCCATCCCCGCAAGTACTACCGGTTGACGCCGGCGGGGCGGCGGCGCGCGCAGGAGATGGCGCGCGTGTGGGCGCGGCTGTCGGCGAGCGTGCACGGGCTGCTGGCGCCGCTCCGCAAGGAGGAACGCTGATGGAGCGCGAGGCGACGGCCGAGGCGCGCGTGGACGCCTACCTGGCCGAGGTGCGGGCCGGCCTGGGCGGCCTGCCCCCGGCCAAGGCGGCGGAGATCGTGGTGGAGCTGCGCAGCCACATCGACGAGCGGGCGCGGCGCGAAGGGACGCTGACCGACGAGGCGGTGTCGGCGGCCCTGCGGGGGCTGGGGCCGGCGGCGGAGCTGGCGGCGCAGTACGCGGGGGAGCCCGCTCCGCAGGCGCCGCGGCCGGCGCTCGGCGCCGGCCTGCTGGGCCTGTGCGGAACCGTAGTGGCCAGCGTCCTCGCCGCGAGCTTCGTGGTGGCCGCCCTGGCCAAGCCCTTCGTGCCCGACCGGGCCGGGCTCTGGAGGATCGCCCCCGACAGCTACTCGCTCCGGCTCGGGTTCGGCGGTGCCGTGGCGCCGGGGAGCGACGCGCTCGGCTGGTGGTTCGTGCCTCTCGGCCTCGGCGCCGGCGCCCTGCTGTTCGTGGCCGGCGCGCGCCTCGGCGGCTGGAGCCTGCGCCGGCTGCGCCTGCCCGCGGCCGGCCCGCTGGTGCTGTGCGAGCTGCTGGCCGTCCTCGGGATCTTCCTGGCCGACGAGCACGGCCTCGTCCCCTTCAGCAAGACGCCGTTCCTGCTGCTCGTGGGCTGGGGCTCGCTGCGGCTGCGCCGCCTGTCCTGGCGCGACGTGGGGCTGCGCGCCCCCGCCTCCTGGCCGCGGACCCTCCTCATCGGCGTCGTGGCCGGCGTGGTCATCCAGAGGCTCGAGCTGTGGGTGATGGTGCCGCTCCTGCAGCGGCTCACGGGCGAGCTTCCGGACGTGTCGGTCCTCCAGCCCCTGGTGGGAAACCTGAAGGTGCTGGCCGTGGTCCTGCTCCTGAACTGGACCCTGGCCGCGGTGGGCGAGGAGATGGTGAACCGCGGCTACCTGATGAACCGCGTGGCCGGGCTCTTCGGCGGCGGCGGCCTGGGCTGGGCCGTCAGCCTCATCGCCGTCAACGCCGTGTTCGGCCTCGGCCACGCGTACCAGGGGCTGTCCGGCCAGGTCGAGGCCGCCGTCTCGGGCCTGCTCCTCGGCGCGCTCTACCTCGCCTGCCGGCGGGAGCTGTGGGCGCCGGTGCTCGCGCACGGCGTGTCGAACACCATCGACCTGGTGATGATCTTCGCGGGGCGGTACCCGGGCATCTGAGGGCGCGGACCCCCGGGGCACGCGCGCGCCCCGGGGATCCGCGGCGACGGCTAGAAGCGCAGGCGCAGCCCGAGCTGGGCGAGGCGCTGCTCGCCCTGCAGGGGGTCGCCGGCGAAGGTGGTGGCCTCGCCGAAGTTGCCCGCGGACTGGTTGCCCGTGAAGCCCGCGGCGTTGGTGGCGTTGAAGAGGTTGAAGACCTCGGCCAGCACCTCGATGCCCGCGCTCTTGCCGAAACGGAACAGCTTGGAGGCGCGGAGGTCGAGCTGCGAGAACGAGGCCCCGCGGCCGGCGTTGACCTCGTCCACGCCCGGCGGCAGGTCGAGCAGGAAGCCGTCGCCGTCGAGGTCGCGGCCGGCGTAGATCAGGTACGGCAGCGAGGACCGGTAGCGGATGAGCCCCGCCACCACGAAGTCGTGGGGCAGGCTCCAGGTGGCCCCCAGGGTGACGCGGTGCCGGGCGTCGGTGTTGAGGGGGCCGATGCAGGCGTCGCAGAGCGGGTCGAGCGGGAAGACGCTGACGTCGCGGCCCACGCGCAGGTCGGGCTGGTAGTTGAGGTTGGTGAGCCGGAACTCGTCCGCCCCCGCCAGCACGTTGCCCCGCACGCGCGAGAGCGTGTAGAAGCCCTGCAGGGTGAGCGTCTCGCCCACGCGCGCACGCACGCCCAGGTTGCCGCCGTCGTAGTCGGCCACGCCCTTGCCGTGCCAGAGGCGGAAGTTCCCGAACTGCGGGAAGCGCAGCCCGCCGGACGGGGTGAGGGTGTTGATGCGCACCCGGTAGGGGAGGTCGCGGTAGTCGATGGTCACCAGGTCCACGGTGACGCCCAGCCAGGGCGTGACCTCGGCGGAGAAGCCGAGGGAGCCCTGCCGGCTGAAGGGCGTGGCCAGCGTGGGCGAGGCCACCTCGTTGGGCGGGTTGGCGGCCAGGTCGGGGAGCTGGTTGGGGGGCAGCGGCTGCCCCGGCTGGAAGAAGGTGCCGTCGGGGTTCCGGATGCCGTTCGGGTCGCGGTTCTGGTAGGCCAGCCCGAAGTTGGTCTCCACCGCGATGGAGGGGAAGAGGATGGTGGCGTTCGTGTAGGGGAAGTCGTGGTAGATGCCCCAGCCCCCGCGGACGAACATCTTGCCGTCGCCCTTCGGGTCCCAGGAGAAGCCGATGCGGGGGCCGAAGTTGTTGCGGTCGTTGTTGAGGACCCCGCCCTGCCCGCCCTGGAAGTCGCGCAAGTACTCCTCGTCGTACTGCGTCTGCGTGGAGAGGACCTGCCAGATGGGGTTGGTGCGCTGGTCGAGGTCGAAGCCCGTCCACATGTCGTAGCGCACGCCCACGTTCAGGACCAGGTTGCGGCTGACGTGGAAGTCGTCCTGCACGTAGACGCTGTACTGGTTCACCGGGGTGGAGAACAGCGAGC
This sequence comes from Vicinamibacteria bacterium, assembly GCA_036556965.1. Lineage (GTDB taxonomy): Bacteria > Acidobacteriota > Vicinamibacteria > Fen-336 > Fen-336 > DATBIO01. The sequence continues at coordinate 13,166 of DATBIO010000063.1, read as the reverse complement.
TGCCCCCGTTCTGCGTGATGTCGGTGACGGGCGAGCCCACGCGGTCCTCGAGGAGCAGGAACTGCGGCGCGTCCACGCCCGTGTCGGAGCTGCCGCCCAGGGAGGGCTCGTGCACGAAGTTCACGCCCGCCTTGAAGTCGTGGCGCCGGCCGCCCAGCGTCTTCGAGAAGCCGAAGTCGTCGCGGAACTGGTACTTGGTCTGGAAGGTGTTCTGGGGCGTGTTGATGTTCTGGCCGGTGTGCACGCCGGAGGGATACGCGATGTAGGGGTTCTGCGAGTCGGCGCTGATCAGGTTCTCGAAGCGCGAGTACTGGAAGGAGAAGTCGTTGAGGGAGCCGTTGCCGACCTGGGTGGTGTGGCCCACCAGGAGCGAGCGGTACTTGTTGGTGAGGGTGCCCAGGGAGTCGGGGGTGGCCTGGGGGCTGGCCCCGTACTTGTCGGTGTTCTTCTGGTAGCCGAAGCGCACCTGCAGGAACTGGCGCGCGGTGAGGTTGGCCGTCACCTTGCCCCCCACCAGCTCGTCGTTGAAGGGGATGGGGATGGTCTGGCCGTCCTGCTCCGGGATCAGGCCCTCGGTGTCCACCGTGTAGTTGTTGTCGCGCTTGGTCTTCTCGTAGCTGCCGAAGAAATGCACCTTGTCCCTGACGATCGGTCCGCCCAGGGAGGCCCCGTACTGCCAGCGCCGGTAAGGCGACTTCTCCACGCCCGCCTGCACCTCCGACTCCGTGATGGAGTTGAGCCGGTCGTCGCGGAAGAAGCCGAAGCCGCTGCCGTGGAACTCGTTGGTCCCCGTCTTGGTCACCACGGTGAGGACGCCCCCCGTGGAGCGGCCGTACTCCGCCTTGTACTGCTGCGTCTGGATCTTGAACTCCTGGACGCTCTCCACCGAGTAGTTCTGGAGGGCGCCCCCGATGGTGTCGTCCGTGTTGTCACCGCCGTCCACCAGGTAGTTCACGTTGCGCCCGATGCCGCCGTTGAGGGCGATGGTGAGCTGGCCGGGCTTGGTGGGGTCGGAGTTGTAGTCGAGGGTGGTCCCGGGAGCCAGGATGCCGAGGTTGGCGAACTGGCGGCCGTTGAGGGGCAGGTTCTCCAGCTCCTTCTGGCTCACCACCGCCCCGATGGCGGGCTCGGACTGCACCACCGGGACCTCCGCCGTCACCGTCACCGCCTCCTCCACCGTGGCCACCTCGAGGGTCAGGTCGAAGGTATGCGCGCTGGCGACGTTCACCACCACGCCGCGGTGCTCGACGGTCTTGAAGCCCTGCAGCTTGACGGTGACGTCGTACGTGCCCACGGGCAGCCCCGCGAACCGGTACACGCCATCGGACTCCGTGGTCACCGTGCGGGTGAAGCCCGTCCCGGACGCGGTGGCGGTGACGGAGGCACCGGGGACGCCCGCGCCGGAGGGATCCGCCACGCGGCCGGCCAGGGAGCCGGCCGCCGTCTGCGCGTGCGCCGTCCCCGCGAGCGCGGCCAGCGCGATCAGCGCGAGGCCGCGGCACCATGATCTGGACCTCATGTTCGTCTCCTTAGTGAGTGCCCCACACCGACGGTGCCGTGACCATGTTCAATTTATTGAGCCACAAGCACTTAGCCAAAACACTGTGACCATCCGCGCCGGAAATCAACTGGCATTCGTGGCATGGGCCGCGCGCGGCGCGCGCGCCCGCCCGGACGCGACTCAGGAGAGGGGCTTGATGCGCCGGCGCAGGGAGACGAAGCGCGGATCGGCGGCGAGCGGCGCGAACTCGGTGTGGAGGCGCGGGTGCACCAGCTCCGGCGCCCGGTCCTCCAGGGCCTTCTCCAGCAGCCGGAGGGCAGCCTCGCCCTCGCCGAGGGCCACGCGCACGCGCGCGAGGTAGCTCGCGGGAACGTACCGCGCGCGCGCCTCCTCCTCCACGCGCGCGAGGGCGGCGCGCGCCTCCGCGGCGCGGCCGGCAAGGGCCAGGGTGCGCGCGCGATCGGCGTCCAGGCGCAGGCCGGTGGCCGACTCGCCCTCGTCGAAGGCGCGGAGCGCCTCCGCGAAACGGCCCTGCTCCTCGTGCGTCCAGCCCAGGATCTTGTAGGCCGGGAGGTGGCCGGCGTCGAGCTCGAGGGCGCGCCGGCACTCCTCCGCCGCCTCCTGGTGGCGGCCCGCGGCGAGGAAGGCGTAGGCGAGGCCCGCGCGCAGCCCCGGAGAGAGCGGATCCAGGGTCACGCCCTGCCGGACCTCCGCGATGGCCTGCTCGTCGAGGCCGGCCGCCGCCAGCGCGAAGCCGTGCCAATGGCGCGCCGTGGCGTAGCTCGGGTTGAGGCGCACGGCGTGCTCCAGCTCGCGCCGGGCGGCCGGCAGGTCCCAGTCGAACAGCATGAGGGTGGCGCCGAGGGCGGCGCGCGCCCCCGCCAGCGCGGGCTCGCGGAGGAGCGCCGCCTGCGCCGCCGCGCGTGCCTTGGGGAAGGCGGTGCGCGGGGCCTCGAAGCCGTACCAGCCGAGGTAGACGAAGACGTCGGCGATGGCGGCCTGGGCGCTCGCGTAGCCGGGGTCGCGGAGGAGGGCCATGTCGAAGAAGGCCAGCGCGCGGCGCAGGTCGTCCGGCGTGCGGCGGTTCCAGAACTGCCGGCCCTTCAGGTACTCGTCGTGGGCGACGGGGTCGAGGGAGGGTGCCTGGGCCAGGCGGGCGAGGCCGTCCGGCGAGAGCTGCACCCGCACCTCCTGGGCGATGGCGCGCGCGAGGTCCGCCTGCAGGCCGAGCACGTCCTCCAGCCGGCGCTCGTAGCTCTCCGACCAACGCTGCGTCTCGCTGGCCGCCTCGACCAGCCGCGCCGTCACGCGCACGCGGCCCGCGCCCCTGCGCACGCCGCCCTCCAGCAGGTAGGCGGCGCCCAGCTCGCGCCCGACCTCGCGCGGCGGGCGCGGGGCGCCCTTGTAGCGCATGACCGAGGTGCGCGCGATCACCGCCAGCCGGGCCGGCTCCAGGCGGCCGAGGTGCGCGATCATCTCCTCCGTGAGGCCGTCGGCGAAGTACTCCTGGCCGGGCTCGCCGCCCAGGTCGGCGAAGGGCAGGACGGCCACCAGCACTCGGCCCGCGGGCGCCGGCGCGGCACGGGAGCGCCAGGCCATCACGCCCAGGGCCACGACCACGGCCGCGACCAGCGCTGCCCAGAGCGCACGCGGCGTCCCCGGCAGCGCGGGAGCGACCGCGGGCTGCGCGGCGGGCGCCACCCGCTCCGCGGGGGCCACGAAGCGATAGCCGCGACGGGCCACCGTCTCCACGAAGCGCGGCGTCTCCGCGGAGTCGCCCAGCACCTCGCGCAGGCGGCGCACGGCGTTGTTGAGGCTGGACTCGAACTCGACGTAGGTGCCGTCCGGCCAGAGGTGGCGGCACAGCTCCTCGCGGCCAACCACGCTGCCCGGCTCGGCCAGCAGCCTCTCCAGCACGCGAGCCGGCTTCTCCTGGAGGCGCACGGGGACGCCGTTGCGTCGCAGCTCGAGCCGGCCGGGGTCGAACAGGAAGACCCCGAAACGGCACAGGCGCGGCGTGTCGGCTTCGGTGGGGGCGGCAGGCACGGGATTCACGGCCGTCGGGATGCCCCGGTCGTTCCGGTCAGGCGAGTCTAGCAGCCCGCGCCGCGCGTGAGGAGCGGCCGCAAACGACGGACAGAACGCGACTTGGCAAGGTAGCTCTCTTTTACCCCTGGGGTTACGGCCGTGCGGGCACGGGCTCCCTAGCTTCCCGGCTGTCCCTTCGAAGGAGGATTCATGCTCGACGCGAAGGCCGTCTCTCGATGCCTGCCGCTGTTGCTGGCCGCAGGGCTGTCGGCCTGCGTGAAGGAGGGCGAGGGCCTGGCCCTGCTGCCCGAGGGCGCCCTGGCGTCCCCCGTGCGCCTGGGTGCGACCTGCGCGCCGGCCGAGGGCCAGACCGTGGTCGTGAGCCGCGGCCAGGAGAACGTGACCGCAACCTGGCCCGCGGAAGGCACGCTCGTCGAGATCCTGGTGCGGCGCGGGCGCACGGTGACGCTGACCGCGCAGGCGGGCGGCGGGCAGCCCTCCTTCGAGTACCGATGGGCGTTTCCAGAACCGGGGGTCGAGCCGAATCCGACGTTCACCCAGAACAGCTCCAGCCGCACCTCCACCATCCAGCACGCGTACATCGGGCCCTACGACGGGCAGCAGACGCGGAGGCCCTCCCTGAGCATCCGGGACGCCGCCGGGGCCGCGAACGAAGGCCCGTGCCCCCTGGTGAGGCTGGTGCCCGGTCCCGAGCTCTGAGCAACCGCGCCCTCGTCCGCGCCGGAGCGGCAGGGCGTTGCGCGTCCGGGCCCGGCCCAAGGCACACTTGGGCCGGGCACCATGGCGGTTACGACCGGAAACCCGCGCGCCTTCCCTCCCGCGCCTCCCCGCGCCGCGCGCGCCGCCCTCGCCCTCGTCTGCCTCGCCGCCTGCCGGCGCGCGGAGCCGCCCTCGCTCCTCCTCGTCACCGTGGACACGCTGCGCCCGGACCGCGTGGGGGCCTACGGCGCGGGCGACGTGCGCACGCCCGCGCTCGACGCGCTGGCCGCCCGCGGCCTCCTCTTCGAGGAGGCGCTCAGCTCCACGCCCCTCACCCTGCCCTCGCACTCCACCATCCTCTCGGGGCTCGAGCCGCCGCGGCATGGCGTGCGCGACAACGGGACCTACGTCTTCCCCGAGTCGCGGGAGACGCTGGCCACCCGGCTCTCCGCGCGCGGCTACGCCACGGGCGCCTTCGTGGGCGCCTACGTGCTGGACCGGCGCTTCGGGCTCCAGCGCGGCTTCGCCGCCTACGACGACCGCATCGAGCGGCGCGCGGAGGGCACGAGCGTGCTGGAGTCCGAGCGCCGGGGCGGGGCGGTCGTGGCGGAGGCGCAGCGCTGGCTCGCCCAGGCGCGCGCGCCCTTCTTCGCCTGGGTCCACCTCTACGACCCCCACGCCCCCTACGACCCACCGCCCCCCTTCGGCGCGGAGTACGCGGGCCGCCCCTACGACGGCGAGGTCGCCTACGCGGACGCCTGCATCGGCCGCCTCGTGGCCGCGGCCCAGGCTCGCGCCGGCGACCGCCTGGTGGTGGCCGTCACCTCCGACCACGGCGAGGCGCTGGGCGCGCACGGCGAGCCGACGCACGGCTTCTTCGTCTACCAGGCGACGCTGCGCGTGCCCCTGGTGCTGGCCGGGCCCGGCGTGCCCCGCGGCGCGCGCCGCCCCGGTCCTGCGCGCACCGCCGACCTCGCCCCCACGCTGCTGGCGCTGGCGGGGGCGGAGATCCCGCCCGGACTCGACGGACGCGACCTGCTGGCGGGGGCCGCCCCGCGCGAGGCGTACGCGGAGACGCTCTACCCGCGCTCGTTCGGATGGGCGCCGCTCTTCTCCTACCGCCTGGGCACGCTGAAGCTGGTGGAGGCGCCGCGGCCGGAGCTGTTCGACCTCGGCGCCGACCCGGACGAGCGGGACGACCTGTCCGCGCGGCGGCCCGCGGAGGTGGCGCGCCTGCGCCAGGCCCTCGCCGCGTTCCGCGGCGCCGACTCCCCCGGCGCCGCTCCCGCGCCCGACCCCGAGGCGGCGGAACGGCTGCGCGCGCTGGGCTACGCGGCGGCGGCTCCCGCTCCCCCGCCCGTGGCGGGCCACGCCCTCGCCGATCCCAAGGACGTGCTGCCCTCGTTCCGGGAGTTCGAGGAGGCGAGCTGGGCCGAGGCCCGCGGCGACGTCGCCGCCGCCGTGGCCGCCTACCGCCGCCTGGTGGGCCGCGAGCCCGCGAATCCCGTCTTCCGCCGCAGCCTCGCCGCCGCCCTCCGGCGTCTCGGCCGCAAGGAGGAGGCGGCGGCCGTCGCCGCCGTGGGCGGGGACGACGCCGTCCTCGCCCACGAGCGCGCCCTCGCCCTCGCGGAGGCGGGGCGGATCGAGGAGGCCGTGCGCAGCGAGGTCGAGGCCATCGCGCGCAACCCCCTGCTGCCGGAGCCGCACAACCACCTGGGCGTGCTGGAGGCGCGGCGCGGGCGCAGCGCGCAGGCCCTGGCCGCGCTCACGGAGGCCCTGCGCCTCGACCCCAACAACGCCCAGGCCTGGAACAACCAGGGCAACGTCCTGCGCGCGCTGGGGCGCGCCGCGGAGGCCGAGGCTGCCTATCGTCGCGCCGCGGAGCTGGCCCCCGCCTACGCCGACCCCCTCAACGGCCTCGGCGTGCTGGCGGTGGAGAGGCGCGAGCTGGAGGCGGCGGCCGCCTACTTCGCGCGCGTGCTCGCCGTCGATCCGCGGTACGGCGAGGCCAGGCTGAACCTCGCCGTGGTGGAGGCGAGCCGGGGCCGCCCCGCCGCCGCGCGCGCCCTGGCCGAGGAGCTCGCGCGGCAGGAGGCGGACCCGGCCCTGGCCGGCCGGGCGCGGGCCTTCCTCAGGGCGCTGCCCCCGTGACCGGCCCTCTCACGCCGCGGACGTCCGCCGCGGCACCAGTGCGCGCAGCCGCGCGTCCCGGAAGAAGAGCCCGGCCCAGAGGAACAGCCCGACGTAGAACGGGAAGAGGACGTGGGTGCACACCGGGTCCCCCACGCGCAGATGGGTGGCGGTGGCCCCGCCCAGGAAGCCGGTGAGGAGGATGGCGCCCAGGGCGGAGGTGCGCGGTACGAGGTAGAGGACCGTGCCGGCCATCTCCAGAGCGCCGATGAGCGGCCCGATGTCCGCGGGATAACCGAGCCGCGCGAAGGACTCCACCACCGGCGGGATGCCCGTGAACTTGACGGCGCTGTCGAAGAGCAGGAACAGGACGGGCAGCGCGCTCAGGGCCCGGCCGGCCCAGAGCGTCGTCCGGGAAGCCTCCGTCTCGGCGCGCGCGGGGGCGCTCACGCGCCCTCCGGGCCGAAGTCCACCATCTGCCGCACCTCGCATTCGCCCTCGTAGGCGCGGCCGAGGACGTCGGCGTGGATGCGCATGAAGCGCTTGGCCTGCTCGACGGCCTCCGCCTTGGAGGCCGCGCGCACGATCGCGTAGCCGCCCACGAGCTCCTTGGCCTCGGCGAAGGGGCCGTCGATCACGGTCAGCTCCCCCCGCGCCACGCGCACGCGCGCGCCCTGCGCGCTCGGCGCGAGGCCGCCCGTCTCCAGCAGCACGCCGGCCCTGGCCATCTCGGCGGCGAACGCCCCGATGGCGGCGTCGAGCTCCGGGGGCGGCGGCTTGCCGGCCTCGTAGTCCTTGTCCGCCTTGACCATCATCATGAAACGCATCGACATCTCCTTTGCGGGCGTGCCCCCGGGGGACCAGGTGGCCACGCCGCCCTTCCTCCCCGCCCTGCTCACACGTCGAACGGGGGGAGGCGGGATCGACACGCCGGCGCGGCTATCTTCTCGGCCCCCGGGATGCGGGAGAGCCCGGGCGCGATCAGCCCCGCGGGATCCGGTCCTTGTTGGCGGCCAGCCACTGCGCGAAGGTCTGGAGGCCGGGATGGAGGGCGCGGGAGAGGGCAAGGTCGCGCGCCCCGCAGAACTCGGCCTCGAAGTCGCGCTTGTACTGGAACATGTTGCCCAGGTCTTCCGCCCCCGGGAAACCGAAGGTCCGGTACACCTCGGGCGGGACGTAGTTGTAGGCGACCTCCTCCCCGAGAGCCGCGCCCAGCGCCCTCGCCATCTCCGCCCCCGTCAGGTGCTCGCCCGCGATGCCGACGGTCTTCCCGACCATCCCGGGGCCGCGCTTGAAGATGCCGTAGGCGCAGCCGCCGATGTCCCCCGCGGCGATGCCCGGCAGCTTCTTGTCCGCCATGGGAAGGACGAAGGCCAGCTTCCCGTCCGCGCCCCGCTTGGGCCCCATGCCGAAGTGGACGAGGTTGTCCCAGTAGAAGGAGGTCAGGAGGAAGGTGGTGGGCACGCCCAGCTCCTGGAAGAAGCGGTCCGATTCTCCCTTGGCGTCGAAGTGGGGCACCTTGTACTTCCCCATCAACGTCGGCAGGCGCGGGTCGTCGACGGGCACGCGCTTCCGGGTGTCCTCCAGGGTGGACCAGATCGCGTGCCCCACGCCGGTGTCGCGGGCGGCCTGGGCCATGATGCGCGCGTGGGCCTGCTCCTTCTCCGGCGAGAAGTGGTCCCAGAAGAAGGTCACGCAGAAGGCGCCGTGGGCTCCCTGGAACGCGCGCCGCACGCTGTCCGCGTCGTCCACGTCCATGGCCGCGACCTCGGCGCCCGCGGCGGCCAGCCGCCGGCCCTTCTCGCCGCTGGGATCGCGCGTCAGGGCGCGCACCGCGAACCCTCCGCCCGGATCGTCGAGGATGGCCCTCACCAGGCCGCCCCCCTGGGCCCCCGTCGCGCCCACCACCGCGATGACCTTCTTGTCCATGGCGACCTCCCGTTTCCGCTTCGCTACCACAGCGTCTGGCACACCACGTGGATGCCCACCGCGACGGTGACGGCGCCGACCACGGCCTCCAGGCCCACCTGGACCCGCCCCACGAGGTGGGCGGCGGCCTGCAGGGGGACCAGGATCGCGGCGGAGAGCCCGGCCATGCCGAGGATGGAGCCGGCCCCGAACAGGGCGATGTAGGCGAGGCCGGCCCCGAGCGAGGGCACCGTCTCCAGCGTCAGCAGGAACAGCGCGGCGGACCCCGCCATCCCGTGCACGAGGCCGACGGCCAGCGCCCGGCCCGGCAGCCGCACGGGATGGAGGTGCTCGTGCCGGCTCGGATCGTGCCGGGCCTCGGCCGCGTGCTGGTGCGGGTGCCAGTGCCGGGTTCCGTCCTCGTGCTCGTGGACGTGCACGTGGACGCGGCGCCGGCGGAGGCGCCGCAGCACGTCCGCTCCCAGCACGACGAGCATCACGCCCACCAGCAGCTCCAGGCCTTGCGCCCAGCGCTCCGGCACGGCGCGGCCCAGGAGCAGGCACGTGCCCCCCACCAGGAGGAGGGTCAGCGTGTGGCCGAGGCCCCAGGCCGCACCGTGCAGGATTCCGGCGCGCATCCCGCGGCTGCGCGTGGCCAGGCTGGCCACGGCGGCCAGGTGGTCCGCCTCGAACGCGTGGCGGAGACCCATCACGAAGCCGACGAGGAAGACGGAGACCATCGGGCTACGGCACCACCCCGGGCAGGCACTCGCAGTTGTAGGCGGGAGCGGCCTGCTGGAAATAGCAGGTGTCCAGCAGGGGCGCGTCGCAGTTCCGCCGGCAGAAGTCCGAGTCCATGCACCAGTTGCTGTCGCAGGCGTCACGGGCGCCGTAACGGTACCCGCACCGCTTGGCCGCGCACCAGCTCGCGCAGAACGCCTCCGCGGCCTGGTTCAGCTCGGCCCGCCGCGCGGGCGTGTTGCACTGCTGCGAGCCGACGCACTTCTCGCTCCAGCCGTTGACCACGGCCCTGTTGTCCGGACACGCCGGGCCCTCGAGGGCGCCCCCGGCCGGGATCACGGCCTGGAGCTCGTGGCACTGCGGCGCGACCCGCCCCGGCCGGAGCGCCCGCTCGCGGTCGAGGGCCGCGCGCTTCTCGACGTCCGGCCCCCGTGCCGCGCAGGCGCCCGCGGCGATGGAGGCGAGCAGGGCGGGGACCAGCATGCTCAGGGACGCGGCGACGGTCATCGCGAGCTCCTTGGTCGGGCGGGGATGGAAGCACAGGCACGTGAGGGGGTCAATCGGCCGCGGCGGCCCCGGCGTGGCCGCCCGAGATCCGGGAGCCTCCGCCGGCGCGTAGAGGCAACGGGCCGGCGTGAGCAGGGGCCGGGCGGGGTCGACGCGCGCGCGGTGCGGAGGAAGGACGATGAAGACCATCCCTTTCCTGGCCGCCGCCTGGCTGGCCGCGGCCACGGCCGTGGCGGCCGAGAACGGGCGGCTGCGCGGGACGGTGACGGACGAGACGGACCACGCCCTGCCCGGCGTGCGCCTGGAGGTCCAGGGCGAGGCGCCGGCGGTCGCTCGCCAGGCCCTGACCGACGCGCAGGGGCGGTTCGAGCTGGCCGACGTGCCCGCCGGCCGCTACTCGCTGGACTTCCGGCTCCCCGCCTTCGCCACCTCGGTGCGCACGGTGACGGTGGAGGCGGGCGGCACCACCGAGGTCGACGCCGTCCTGCGCCTCTCCCTGACCGCGCAGGTGCTGGTCACGGAGAGGCGCACCTTCCGAAGCCTCACCGACCTGGACGAGCCCGTGGGCGGACTGCTGGGCCTGGCCGGCGCCGGCTCCGAGGGCGTGGTGAGCGCGGCGCGCATCGAGCAGCGCCCGATCGACCGCGCGGGCGAGGTCTACGAGAGCGTGCCCGGCGTCGTGGTCAGCCAGCACAGCGGCGACGGCAAGGCCAACCAGTACTACGTCCGCGGCTTCAACGTCGACCACGGCACCGACCTGGCCACCGCGGTGGCGGGCGTGCCCGTGAACCTGCCCACGCACGCCCACGGCCAGGGCTACTCCGACAACAACTTCCTGATCCCGGAGCTGGTGTCCGGCGTCCAGTACCGGAAGGGCACCTACGACGCCCAGGACGGCGACTTCTCCGCCGCCGGGAGCATCAGCGTCAACTACCTGAGCGTCCTCGACCGCCCGCTGCTGAAGCTGGAGGCGGGAGCGAACACGTTCCTGCGCGGGCTCTTCGCCGCCTCCTCCCGCGTGGGCGGGGGGCACCTTCTCTACGCGGCCGAGGCCTGCCACGACGACGGACCCTGGGTGAGCCCCGACGACCTGCGCAAGTGGAACGGCGTGCTGCGCTTCTCCAGGGGCGACCAGCGGAACGGGTTCAGCCTGACCGCCACCGGCTACCGCGCGGAATGGAGCTCCACCGACCAGGTTCCGCGGCGGGCGGTGGAGAGCGGCCTCCTCGACCGCTTCGGCGCCGTGGACGGAAGCGACGCCGGGGAGACGCACCGCCTGGCCCTGGCCGGCGAATGGCGCCGGAGCGGGCGTGCCGGCCTGACCGTGGTCAAGGCCTTCGCCCTGGACTACGGCCTCGACCTCTTCTCCAACTTCACCTACTTCCTGGACGACCCCGAGAACGGCGACCAGTTCGAGCAGAGGGACGAGCGCACCGTCTTCGGGGCGACGGCGAGCCAGCGGTTCCTGGGCGGCTGGCTCGGGCGGGACGTGGAGAGCGTGGCCGGCCTCCAGGTCCGCCGGGACCGCATCCCCACCGTCGGCCTCTACCACACCGTCGGCCGCCGGCGCCTGGAGACGATCCGCGAGGACGACGTCACGCAGGCGAGCGGGTCCGCCTACTTCCAGTCCAGCGTCCAGTGGACGCCGCGCGTGCGCACGACCCTGGGCCTGCGCGGAGACCTGTACCACTTCGACGTGGAGAGCAGCGACCCCGCCAACTCGGGCGCGCGCACGGCCTCCCTGGCCAGCCCCAAGCTCGGCCTCGTCCTCGGCCCCTTCCGCAACTCGGAGCTGTACGCCAACTGGGGCTGGGGCTTCCACAGCAACGACGCCCGCGGGTCCGTGCAGACCCGCGACCCCGGGACGGGCGCGGCGGTGGAGCCCGTGGATCCCCTCGTGCGGGCCCGGGGGGTGGAGGTGGGCTTCCGCACCGTGGTCCCCGGCCGCTACTCCACCACCCTCGTCTTCTGGGGGCTGGACATCGCCTCCGAGCTGCTGTTCGTGGGCGACGCGGGCACCACCGAGACCAGCCGCCCCAGCCGCCGCCTGGGCGTGGAGTGGTCGAACGTCCTCGACCTCGGCCGCCGGCTCACCGCCGACGCCGACCTGGCCTGGTCGCGCGCGCGCTTCCGCGACCACCACCCCGCGGGCCGGCGCATCCCGGGGGCGGTGGAGGGCGTGGCCTCCGCGGGCCTGGCCGTGCACGACCTGGGTGGCTGGTCGGGCTCCCTGCGCCTGCGCTGGTTCGGGCCACGGCCGCTCACCGAGGACGACCGCGTGCGCTCGGAGGCCTCCGTCACCCTCGACGCGCGCGCGACCTGGCGCCTCGACCGCCGGCTCACGCTGAACCTCGACGTCTTCAACCTGACCGACGCACAGGCCAGCGACGTCGACTACTTCTACGCGTCGCGCCTGCCCGGGGAGCCGCCCCAGGGCGTGGAGGACCTCCACACCCACCCGCTGGAGCCGAGGTCCTTCCGCGCGTCCCTCTCCGCCACCTTCTGAGCGGCGGCCCGCGCCCCGGGGCGGCCAACCCCCGGCCTTGACGGCGCCAGCTTAAGGCGATACTTATATTAGCGATGGCTTATCTCGAGCCCATCGCCGCCCTGGCCGACCCCACCCGCCGCCGGCTCTTCGAGCGCCTGCGCCGGCGGCCCCACGCCGTGGGAGAGCTGGCCCGCCACCTCCGGGTCACCCAGCCCGCGGTGTCCCAGCACCTGGCCGTGCTGCGGCGCGCCCGCCTCGTCCGCAGCCGCCCCGACGGGCGGCGGCGTCTCTATCAGCCCGACCCCGCGGGCATCGCCGCCCTGCGGGAATACGTGGACCGCATGTGGAGCGACGTGCTCACGGTCTATGCGCGGTCCTTCGAGGACGACCATGACTGAGGCTCCTTCGCCGGTGTTCAGCCCCGTCCGGAAGTCGGTCACCGTGAAGGCGGCCCCGGAGGCCGCCTTCCGCCGGTTCACCGCCGGGATGGCCAGCTGGTGGCCGCTGCGCTCGCATTCCGTGGGGGGCGAGGAGGCGGAGACGGTGGCCATGGAGGGCCGCGTGGGCGGCCGCATCGTGGAGCGGATCCGCGGCGGCCGCGAGTGCACCTGGGGCACGGTCACGGCCTGGGACCCGCCGCGGCGCGTGGCCTTCACCTGGCATCCCGGCGACGAGCCGGCGCGGGCCCAGGACGTGGAGGTGCGCTTCACGCCCGAGGGCGACCGGACGCGCGTGGAGCTGGAGCACCGCGGGTTCGAGCGCCTGGGCGGCCTGGCGCGCAAGGCGCGGCGCGGCTACCCCATCGGCTGGGCCTACGTGCTCGGGCTCTACGCCTCGCGGCGCGGGCCCTTCATGCTCGCGGTCACCGGCCTCACCGCGGCCCTGATGGCCGTGCAGCGCTGGCGGGCGAAGCCGGAGGCGCCGGGCGGCGTCGCCCCCGACCGCTCGGCCTGAGCACCGTCCCGGGCGTGCGGTGATGCCTGGCCTCAGGCGGGAACGGGATGGCGGCCGGCGACGTGCCGGACCAGGTCCGGCACGGACCCCTCCGCCCATCCCTGGCAGATCTCGGCCACGGTGTGCCGGCCGAGCATGCGGTAGCTCTCGGTCTGGTCCTCGCGGAACCACTGGTTCGCGGTGGTCTGG